>NZ_JBEXJN010000076.1:0-35385 GCF_040609115.1 Lentzea sp. NPDC004782 | reverse complement strand
GGGTGGGGGGGGGTTGCGGTGGGCACACGGTGTGGGCGCTGAGATGCGGCGGGCGGCCCCCCCCCCGGGCCGGGCCCGCCGCCACGCGCCCCAGGCCCGGGGGTGCCGGTGGCGCGGAAATTGGTTCGCCAGTGGCGAGGACGAGCCGGGCGATCGTGTCAGCGAGCTCGCGTGGATCAAGTGTCGCGGTCGCGTCACGACGGCCCAAGGGGCCAAACCTAGATCAGGCCCAGCTTTCGCGCGGCGAGCACGGCGTCGCGGCGCTGGTTCACGCCCAGCTTGCGGTAGATGCCGCGCAGGTGCGTCTTCACCGTGTTGACCGAGACGAACAGCGAGTCGGCTATCTCCTCGGTGGTCCGCATGGACGGCAGTTCGAGGAGCAGGTCGCGTTCACGGCTGGTCAGCACGTCGGTGGACGCCGCCGACGCGGCGGGCAGTGCTGTCATCGTTGTCGTGGCGAACGACTCCAGTCTGCCGAAGCGGCCGGCGCCGCGGGCCAGCAGGTCGCGCACGGGCTTGCCCGCGTTGAGGAACGGGCGTAGTGCGCCGACGGGTTCCGCCGCGGCCAGTGCGCGCGTGACGGCCTCGTGTGCGCGCCGCTGGTCGCCCGAACGTTCGACGAGCACGGCCTCGAGCAGCCAGCCGTCGACGACCGTCGGTGCCGCGAGTGCCGGCAGGTCGCCCGACAGCAGCGGTTCGACGATCTTGCGGGCCTGGGACACGCGGGCGTGGTGGGTGTGCACGACCGCGCGCAGCACCGCCTCCTCGCCGCAGGGGCCGAACATCGCCTCCACCTGGTCGGCCATCGTGGACGCCCACTGCTCGTCCCCCGAGCGCAACGCTATCCGCTGCACGGCGGGGGCTATGTGTGCGATGACCGGCGGTATCACCTGTCGTCCCGCCACGTCCTGCCACTGCTCGCGGATGCGGCCGACGACCGCCCGCGGATCACCGGCCGTCGGGAACGACACCGCCGCGTCCAAAGTGGACACGGCGAGACCGGTCACCGGATCGGGGCGGTCGCCCAGCGCCTGCACCGCGCGGCCCGCGAGCTCGGCCGCGCGGGCGTCGTCCAGCCGCAGATAGGCCTGCACGCCGACCAACGCGTAGGCGAGCGCGCACACGAAGTGCGACTCCCAGCCCTTCTCCTCGGCGAACTCGAGTGCCTCGCCCGCCTGCCGCGCCGCGGCACGGATGTCGCCGGACGCACTCGTCACCGCCGCCAGATGGACCTGGCAGTCCAGCACCGCGTGGTCGAACCGCTCCTGCCGCGCGATCGTCGCCGCGCGCACCAGGTCGCGCTCGGCGTTCGTGTGATCGCCGGACAGCAACGCCGCCACGCCGCGGTTGAGCAACGCGGCCACCTCCGCATCGGTGCCGCCACGCCCCGCCGCCGTGCGCGCCATCACCCTCAGCGCCTCACCCAGCCGCGCGTCGAACCGGCCGCGCCGCAGCAACGCCGTCGCGTGCAGCACCCGCACCCTGTCCTGCCGCAACGCGAGCGGCTCGCCGCCCAGTGTGGTGAGCACGCGGTCCGCGGCCGCGACGTCACCCGCGTCCATCGCGACCAGTGCCGCGACGACGCCGACCTGTGGACGGGCCAGCACGTGGCCCGGCACCGAGTCGAACACCTCGCGCAGCCGGCCGCTGCCCTCCCGCAACACCTCCGGCAGCACCGAGTGCTCGACGATCTCGGCGGTCAGCTGGTCGTCACCAGCTCGCAGCGCGTGCCGAAGCGCCACCGCGGGTTCGTCGTTGCGGTGGTACCAGTGCGCCGCCGTCCGGTGCAGCGCCGTCTCGTCCGCCGGGCGGGAACGGCGCAGCTCAGCCGAAAGATGAGCTCGCAGCACCGGGTGACAGCGGTACCACTCCGGTGCGGCATCGAGCCTGCTGACGAACGAGTTGGTGCGCTCCAGCGCGTCCAGCACCACGCCGGGGCTGGGATGTCGCGTCAGCTCGCCGGCGAGCTCCGCGCTCACGGTGTCGCACACGCTGGTCGCGACGAGCAGGTCCCGCACCCGCTGCGGATGCCGGGCGAGCACCTCCTCGCTCAGGTAGCGGCTGACGACCTGGTCCAGACCGGCGAACATCAGCAGGTCGTGCGGCCCGGCCGCGGTGGTGGCGAGGCGCATGACGGCGAAGCGCAGTCCGCCGATCCACCCCTCGGTGCGTCTCAACATGAGGTCGATGTCGTCGGGGGAGAGCTGCAGCCCGTGCGCGGCGAGCAGCTCCTCGGTTTCGGTGCGGGTGAAGGCGAACTCGTGCGGCAGCACCTCGCGCAACCGTCCTTCCAGGTGCAGGCGGCCGAGGTGCAACGGCGGCGGGAACCGCCCCAGCAGCACCAGTCGCAGCCGGTCCGGTGGCCGGCGGGTGAGCAGGTCGATGCTCGCGAGCGCGTCCGCGTCGCGGATCTCGTGGACGTTGTCCAGCACCAGGCGCACCGAGGCGGGCGCCTGGTCGAACGCGGCGATCACCGCCGAGGAGAAACCCGGTTCGCTCAAGGGGATCGCCTCGGACAGCCCGAGGGCGTCGCGGAAGGCGGCCCGCAGCCGCGCCGGTTCGTTGTCGTGCTCGTCGAGCGTCAGCCACGCCACCCGGTCGTCGCGCCGCCGCGCCCACTCCGCGAGCAGCGTGGTCTTGCCGCAGCCGGCCGGGCCGGTGACCACCGTGACCGGTGCCGACGACACGTGTCCATCCACTGTGGATAGCAGTGCGGCGCGTGTCACGAGCGGCGTCGCGGCCGTCGGCAGGCGCAGCTTCGCCTGGCCGGTCTCCGGGCTGTAAGGCTCACACTCCGAACTGTCGGACATTGCGCTTTGTCTCCCGATGCAGTTGGTCAGTGCATGATCGCGTGATCGAACCGCATCACCGCGGGGGCGGACATTCGGAGTCGTTCGCCTTGTCAGAAACGGAAATCAGCCACAGTCCCCGGCCCACCACGCCCATCAGCCGCGGGAGCAGGCTCAGGGTCGCGAGCGCCCCGGTCTCGCTGGTCGGACCGCAGTTCTCGCCGCCGCCGGTGACGACGACGGCGAGGAACACGGCCACGGTCAGCACGATGCGCCGGGAACGGGAACGATCGGGTTGACGGCTCAAGATCGGTCACCTCCGCCACCGACGTTGCTCGCCCGGACACGTGTGCGGCCTCCCCCGCGGCGGGCGGTACCGGTGGGCCGTGCGGGAGGGGGTTCACCTGCGGCGGGTGAAGCAGCGGGGGCCGCGGCCCGAAGAACCTTTGCCCCATGAGCCACCGACTTGCGCTGCGCGACCTGATCGACGTCGTCCGCCCCGCACGCCCCGTCGCCTCCGTCTACCTGGGATCGAGCCCGCTGCGGGCGTACCGGGCGCGCTGGCTGCGGCTGGCCGACCAGCTGCGTGCCGACGGCGCGGGCCCCGACCTGGTCGACACGATCGGCGAAGTGCTGCAGCGAGCCCGTTCCCTGCACCCGACCGCCGACACGCTCGTGGCGTTCGCCGGCGAGGACCTGCCCGCGCGCGTCTTCCACACGCCGGGCCTGCGCCATCTGGACCTCGCCTGGTTCAGCTCACCGGCCCACGTCCTGCCGGTGCTCGGCTGGCTGCAGGACCGTCCGCCGCGCGTCGCCGTGACCGCCGGCCGGTGCAGCGCCGACCTCGTGGCCTGCACCGAACGCGTGTCGTTGAACTACTCGCCGGACGCGTGGCTGGACGGTGTGCGGTCCGCCGCGGCGGCGTGCGCGGAGATGCTCGAACGCCAGGAGGCCCGGCTCCTGGTGGTCGCGGGGGAGGACGAGGTGGTGGGCGCGTTGTGGGAGGCGCTGCCCGCCCCCGTCCGCCGCGACGTCGTGGTGCGCTGGACCGGTCGCGCTCTCACCCCGAACCGCATCGCCTCCGAGACCCGCGCCGCCGCCCGCACGTGGACCGAGGGCGTCCTGGCCGACTTCAACGACCGGGGCCGCGCCCGCCGCCTGGCCGTGGAAGGCGCCGACCAGACCCTGGCCGCGATCGCCGCCGGCCGCCTGGACGACCTCATCGTCGGTTACCCGGAGGACGTCACCGCCACCGCCTGGTACGGCCCGGCCCCCACCGACGTCACGCGCGGCTGGGCGCCGCAGCGGCGGTGCGGCCTGCTGGCCGACGTGGCGGTGCGTGCCGCGTTGCTGAGCGGCACGCGCGTGCACGTGATCACCGCGGGCACCCCGACCGCGCCGGCCGAGGGCATCGGCGGCCTGTGCCGCGCCCAGCTCGCCCTGGTGCGCTCATGACCACCGAACTGGTGCCGCTGCGCACCGCCTTCGACGTGGCCTGGCTCGGCTACCGGCGCGACCAGGTCCAGCACTACGTCGGCGTGACCGAACGGGACTTCGAACTGCTGGCCGCCGACCGCGACGCCTGTGAGGACCGCGCCCGCTCGCTGGCCAGGGCCCTGGAAGCCGCTCGCGAGGAGAACCGCGCGCTGCGCGACCGCATCGACCGCCTGTGCCGCCAGCCGCTGTCCCCGGACTCGGTCGGGGAACGCCTCCGCCACGCCGTGGACGCGGCACTGGCGGAAGCCGCCGCGATCGTCGAACGCGCGTCCGCGATCGAGGAACACGTGTGGTCCTCCGCCCAGCAGGCCCACGCCGAACACCGCGACCTCCTGGCGACGACGCGCGAACGCATGAGCCGGCTGGTCCGCGAGGGCGAGGCCCGCCGCCGCGCACTGGACGAGGCGGCGGCCCACCGGCGCGAGCAGGTCGCCGAGGACTTCGAGCTGGCACTCGCGTTGCGGCGCAAGGAAACCCTGCGGGACGCACAGCTCGTGGAGGAGACCGCCCGGCGGCGGGCCGAGCGGATGGTGCGGGAGGCGTCGCGGCAGGTGGAGGTGCTGCGGGAGCACCGGGACCGGGTGGCGGACGTGCTGCGGATCGTGCACGCGCTGCTGGGCAAGGCGGCGGGGCACCTGCACGCCGGGGAGGCGGTGTGACGGCCGTGCCGGGTGCGCCCGATCGGGATGAAGGGCGCCTTCATCCACGTCAGGTGGATGAAGGCGCCCTTCATCGACAACGGGCGGAGCCGGGAGAGGGCGGCACGTCGGTGACGGGCGGTGGGCGGTGAAGATCCTTCCCCTGGCGCTGGCCCAGTTCATCGCGAGCTACGCCGCCACCAACATGAACGTCGCCATCAGCACGATCGCGCACGACCTCGGCACGACGATCACCGGCGTCCAGACCGTCATCACGATGTTCACCCTCGTGATGGCCGCGCTGATGGTGCCGGGCAGCAAGCTCACCGACCTCTGGGGCCGCCGCCGCTGTTTCGCGCTGGGCCTGTCGATCTACGGCGCCGGCGCGCTCATCGCGGCCCTGGCGCCCGGTCCCGGCGTGTTGCTGGTCGGGTACGCGGTGCTGGAGGGCGTCGGGTCGGCGTTGATGATCCCGCCCATCTACATCCTCGTCACCGCGCTGGCGCCGGATCCGACGGCACGGGCCAGGGGGTTCGGCGCGGTGTCCGGGGCGGGTGGGCTCGGGGCGGCGGCGGGGCCGCTGCTGGGCGGTCTGATCACCACCACGTTCAGCTGGCGGGCCTCGTTCATCCTGCAGGTGCTGGTGGTGCTGCTGATCATCGTGCTGGCCAGGAACATTCCCAGGACGGCGGTGCAGCCCGGGGAGTTCGACCTGCTGGGGGCGTTCCTGTCGGGCGCGGGTCTGTTCCTGGTGGTGCTGGGCGTGTTGCGCACGAACGTCAACGGCTGGCACGCCACCACGTGGCTGCTGATCGGTGCGGGCCTCGCGACCCTGGCCCTGTTCGCCTGGCACATCACGAGAACACCGAACCCGCTGTGCGAGCCGGAGCTGTTCCGGGACCGCACGTCCAACCTCGGCCTGGGTACGCAGCTGGTGCAGTGGCTGGTGCTGCAGGGCACGTTCTTCGTGCTGTCCGTGCACCTGCAGCAGGAGCAGCACCTCAGCGCGATCGAGACCGGTGTCGCGCTGCTGCCCGCCACGGCAGGCATGCTGGTCACGTCCGCGCTGGCGGGGCGGCTGGCCAAGCGGTACGCCCAGCGCACGCTGATCCGCGCCGGGTTCGTGCTGACGATCGCCGGCACGCTGCAGCAACCGGTCGGGTTGTTCCTGCTGGGGGCCGGTATCGGCATCATGTTGACGGCGTCGGTGAACGTCGTGCAGTCGCGGTGGCCCGATGCCGACCAGGCGGACGTGTCCGGGGTGTCGCGGGCCGTCTCGAACCTGGGGTCCTCGTTCGGCACCGCGCTGGTCGGCTCGGTGCTCACCGGCGCGGGGCATCCGTACCGCGCCGCGCTCACGTTGCTGGTGCTGTTCTCCGTGGTGGGGCTGGTGTTCGCGTTGTTCATCCGGAGCGACGGCGAACCGCGGCGAGGATGACCTTCAGCGCCACGCCCACCACGAGCAGGTCGCAGAGCATCTGCACGGTCACGAGCACCCGCGCGGCCGCCGTGACCGGTGCTATGTCACCGAATCCGACCGTGGCGAACACGGTGACGACGAAGTAGAGAGCATCGGTCCGGCTCAGCGGGAGCGTGAAGCTGCCGGGCTGGTGCCGTTCCAGCAGGAAGCACGCCTGGGCGAACACCACCAGGAACAGCGGAACCACGAGAGCGAGCGCCTGCGCCCCTTGCGCGCCGGGGTGCTTCGCCCGTCCGATCATCCGCACCTGCCACCACAGCACCACACCCACCAGCAGCAGACCCGCGACCAGCCGGAGCACGGTGAACCCGTCCTCCGGCTGGTCCATCGGCAGGCGGTAGTAGACCAGCAGCAGCACCCCGACAGTCGCTACCGGCCGCCCCACCGCCCAGGTCACCCCGTGGATCAAGAGGTGAACGTCTCCTTGAGCAGCTTCTCCTGGTCCACCGAGAGGTTCGTGGTGATCAGCTGGGCGCCGGTCTGCTTGAACTGGTCGGCGACCTTGTCGACGACCGCGTGCTCGGACATGACGAACAGCGCCGACGTGCCCGGCGTGACGCTCGCCCTGACCTCGCTGATGAAGTCGTCGTCGATGCCCGCCTTGGACAGCGACCCGGCGAGCGCGCCGACGCCCGCGCCGATCGCCGCGCCCAGCACCGGGATGAAGAAGATCAGCCCGAACAGCAGGCCCCAGAACGCTCCGCCGAGCGCGCCGGCGCCGGTGAACCTGCCGATCTCCTTGGTCTTGGGGCGTTTGGCATCGGCCTCCCAGTAGACGTACGCCGCGTCGCGGATCGTGATCAGTTGCTGGTCCTGGAGCTTCTTCAGCAGATCGAGCGCGTTGTGCGCCCCTTCGGAGGTGTCGAACTTCCACACGGTCAAAGTGGCCATGACCGAAACTGTGCGAGAGACCCGTGGCACGAGTCCTCACCCGCGACGGGTGAGCCGGGCGTCGAGGGTGACGGCCGCGTCGATGAGCGCCAGGTGGGTGAACGCCTGCGGGAAGTTGCCGAGCTGCTCGCCCGTGAGGCCGATCTCCTCGGCGAAGAGCCCGAGGTGGTTGCCGTAGGTCAGCATCTTCTCGAACACCAGCCGCGCGTCGCGGGCCCGTCCGGACAACGCCAGCGCGGTCACGTAGTTGAAGGTGCACAACGAGAAGGTGCCCTCCGAGCCGCGCAGTCCGTCCGGCGCGGCCTCGGTGTCGTAGCGCAGCACCAGGCTGTCGTGGACGAGGGACTCCATGGCCGCCAAGGCGTCCAGCCACACCGGGTCACCCGGCGCCACGAACCCGACCTGCGGCAGTCGCAGCAACGACGAGTCGAGTGCGGAAGCGCCGTACCGCTGCACGAACGCGCCGGTCTTGCGGTCCCAGCCGCGGTCCCACACCTGGCCGTAGATCCGGTCGCGCACCGAACGCCAGCGCTCCACCGGTCCGGGCCGCCCCTCCGCGGTGGCGACGCGGATCGCGCGGTCGAACGCGACCCAGCTCATCACCCGGCCGTAGGTGAAGTCGGCACGGCCGGAGCGGGTCTCCCAGATGCCTTCCTCGGGCTGGTCCCAGTTGTGCGTCAGCCACTCCAGCTGTTCCAGCACGGCGTGCCAGCCGCGGTGCGAGATCCGCAGCCCGCTGAGGTGAGCCGCGTACACGCTGTCCAGGAACTCGCCGTAGATGTCGAGCTGCAGCTGGCCCGCCGCGCCGTTGCCCGCGCGCACCGGTGCCGACCCCCGGTAGCCCTCGAAGTGCTCCAGCACCTGCTCGGCCAGGTCGTCCGACCCGTCCACCGCGTACATCACCTTCAGCGGGCCGCCTTCCTGGCAGCGCTGGGTGAGCCATCGCCCGAACGCCGTCGCCTCCTCGGTGAAACCCAGGCGCAGCAACGACGACACGGCGAACGACGCGTCACGCACCCACGTGTAGCGGTAGTCCCAGTTGCGTTCACCGCCGAGCTGCTCGGGAAGCCCCGTCGTCGGTGCCGCCACCAGCGCTCCGGACGGTGCGTACGTCAGCAGTTTCAACGTGATCGCCGACCGGTCGACCGCCTCGCGCCACCGGCCCCGGTAGGTCGACCGGGCGAGCCAGTCGTGCCAGAACAGCACGGTGTTCTCGAACAGCTCCCGTGCCTGCGCCGCGGTCACGGCACGCGGCGGCCCGGCGACACCGGACTCCAGCACGATGCCGCGCGTCTGCCCCTCGACCAACGACAGCGTGGCGTGCAGGTCCTGGGTGCTGGTGATCTCCCCGGACACCAGCCGGGGATCGCCGGGCTCGCGCACCGCGTGCAGCACCAGCCCGAACTGGCCGCAGTCGAAGACCACGCCGTCGTCGGTGATCCGGGCGCGATGGGACCGGCGGCCGTAGTCGAACCGTGGCGCGACATCGAGTTCGAACGTCACGCGCCCACGCACGCACCGAACGATGCGCACCAGCCGATGCCGGTCGGTCGCGTCCTGATCGGGCAGCGGTGGCATGAAGTCGACGACCTCACCGGTGCCCTCCTCGGTCATGAACCGGGTGATCAGCACCGCGGTGTCGGGGAAGTAGAGCTGCCGTCCCGCGCCGGGGTGACCGGCGGGCCGGATGCGGCAGAAGCCGCCGCGCTGCCGGTCGAGCAGGGAGGCGAAGACGGACGGCGAGTCGAACCGCGGGCAGCAGAACCAGTCCACGGTGCCGTCGGTGGACACCAGCGCGGACGTCTGAAGGTCGCCGATCAGCCCGTGGTCGGCGATCAGTGGATACACCGGTTGTGTCGTCATGAGGACGAGACTCTCGGCGGGGCCGGTGCGGGTCTTCACCCGTCCGGACGGACCGCCACGCCTCCTCTCGCGCGAAACGGGTGAAGATCCGCAGCGGACGCCGGTGTCACGGTGGCCGGGCAATTCCCGTCCCGAGCAAACGGAGGCACGATGCGGGAGACAGGCTGGCTCGGCTGGATCTGGTTCGCGGGCATCATGATGATCGTCATGGGGTCGTTCAACGCCATCGAGGGGCTGGTGGCGTTGTTCCGCGGTGAGTACTACGTCGTCACCGAACAGCAGGTGCTCGTCTTCGACATCACCGCGTGGGGCTGGATCACGCTGCTGATCGGGATCCTGGTGGCGCTCGCGGGCGGCGCGCTGCTCTCCGGTGCCGCGTGGGCGCGGGTGGTCGCCGTGGTGCTCGCGGTTCTCAACGCGATCGCGCAGCTGGCGTTCGCGTCGGTGCACCCGTTGTGGTCCACGATCGTCATCGCCCTGTGCGTGACCGTGATATGGGCCGTGGTCGTCCACGGCCAGGAAGCCGACATCAACAACACGACGGCCAAGTACGAGTCGACACACCGTTGATACCGCGCGCACTCACGATCCTGCTCGGTGGTGCGGCCGCGGTCGTCGTGGTCGCCGGTGTGCGGGCGGTCGCGTGGCTGGTGGCGCCGGCGATGCTGGCGTTGCTGGTCGTCATCGCGATCAGCCCCGTGCACCGGTGGTTGCGCGACCGCGGCGCACCGCCGTGGCTGGCGACGCTGACGGTGGTCGCAGGTGTCTACGGCGTGCTCGCGGTCGTCGCGGTGACGGTCGCGGCGTCCGGTGTGCGACTGGCCTCGATGCTGCCGGAGTTCGCGCACGACGAGCTCGTCGCGCGGGCCGAGCGGGCGATCGACGGCCTCGACCGCGGCAGGTTGATGGGCGCGATCGGCGGGCTGCTCAACGAGCTCACGAGCCTCACCACGAGCCTGGTGTTCCTGCTGGCGCTGCTGCTGTTCCTCGGCGTCGAGGTGGGCTGGGCGCACTCGCGGCTCGCCGACATCGCCGCGGACCGGCCGAACCTGCGGGAGGCGCTGGAGGAGTTCGTCCGCCGCACCCGGCGCTACCTCCTGGTCACCACGATCTTCGGGTTCGTCGTGGCGGCGCTGGACACGGTGGCACTGTCGTTGCTCGGCATCCCCCTCGCGCTGCTGTGGGGCGTGTTGTCGTTCGTCACCAACTACATCCCCAACATCGGTTTCATCCTCGGCGTGGTACCGCCGGCGGTGCTGGCGCTGCTCCAGCACGGCCCGCGCCGGGCGCTGGCCGTGCTGGTGTTCTACGCGGTGCTGAACTTCGTGGTGCAGTCGCTGATCCAGCCCCGGTTCACCGGGGACGCCGCGGGGTTGTCGACCACCGCGACGTTCCTGGCGCTGGTGTTCTGGGCCTGGGTGCTCGGCCCCCTCGGCGCGTTGCTGGCGGTGCCGCTCACCGTGCTGGTGAAGGTGCTGCTGGTCGACATCGACCCGGCGGCGGGCTGGGCGGCGGCCCTGCTCAGGCCGCCGCGAAGAGATGACATCCCCACGGCTGCAGTGCCACGTACAGGGGACTGAGGTCGTCCTCGTGCTCGTACACCATGCCGTCGAGCAGGTCGGTGTACCTGTGCAGCTCCACGGGGAGCAGGCCCTGAGCGGGCCGGCCGGAGAAGTTCACGACCACGACGTGCCGGGCACCGCCCGCGGCTGTCCACGACCACGCGAGCAGCCGCCGGCACGACTGGTTGTCCGGCCAGCCCTCGGCGTCGAGCAGGCGCCACTCGCCGAGCCGCACGTGGTGGTCGTGCACGAGCGCGAGCAGCCTGCGGTACCAGGCGGCGAGGTCGTGGTCGAGCGGTTCGTCCGGCCGCCGGGCCAGGAACACCGGCGGCCGGACCCGCCTGCCCTCGAACTGGCCCTCGTGCCACAGCGTCGCGCCGGGCAGCGTCGCGATCGCCACGGCGGCGGCCCGTGCGGCGGCGGGCGGGAGCACGCTCGCGATGCGCGGCTCGTCCTGGTTCTCCAGGAACCGCACCAGCCTGGCCTGGTAGCCGGGATCGGCCCGCAGGTGCTCGCGGATGCCCTGGCCGCTGACCAGCCGGTCGTAGAGGCGCTTGTCGTAGCAGAAGTTGAAGCCCTGCTGCTGCAACGCCCACTCCATGTCCCAGTACGCCTCGGCGATCAGCACCGTCTCCGGGTGGTCGGCGCGCAGGCCGCCGATCACCTCTGGCCAGAAGTCCTGCTCCGGCGCCGGTTTTCCCCACGTGCGGGAGAAGACCTCGTTGGTGAGGAGCATGGCCATGTCGCAGCGGATGCCGTCACATCGGGCGGCGATGCCCGACAGCGTCATCGTGGCGGCCGTGCGCAGGGCGGGGGAGAAAGCGTCGAGCTGCACGACGTCCGGCCACGCGGGGAAGTACGGGTCCCGGCCGCGTTCGAGGTCGCCGTTCTCGTCGTGCACGAAGAACTCCGGGTGTTCCGCCACCCACGGGTGGTCGGGCGCGACGTGGTTCGGCACGTAGTCGAGGATCAGCCGCACGCCCCGCGCCGCGAGTTCGGCACGTGCCTTCGCGAGGCCTTCGTCGCCACCGAACTCGTCGGCCACGACGTAGCGCCGCACGCAGTACGGGGACCCCATGACGTCCTCCGGCCGCAGGTCCGGCAGCGCCTCGCGGAACGACGCCCGCAGGCCGGGATGGCCGTTCGCGATCGCCAGGCCGGGCAGGCTGCGTTCCCACACGCCCATCAGCCACACCGCGTCGACGCCGGCCGGGGTGATGTCGTGCCACGCGGACGAGGGGACCTCGCCGAGGGTGATCTCGCGCCCGGCGGCACGGGACAGCTCGCCCAGCCACACGGCGGTGTTGACCTCGTGGATCACGGGTTGCTCCGGCCAGCTCATCGCGCCACCTCCAGCGGCAGCAGGGCGACCAGCGCGGTCCACCCGGTCTGGTGGCTCGCGCCGATGCCTGCGCCGTTGTCGCCGTGGAGGTACTCGTAGAACAACGGCAGGTTCTGCCAGTGCGGGTCGCGGAACCGCTTCTGTCCACCGTGGACCGGACGGCCGTCCACCCCGGTGCGGAACGTGTCGAGCAACCGCTCGGCGATGTCGTCCGCGACCTGGCGGAGGTTCAGGTACCGCCCGGACCCGGTCGGGCATTCCACCGTGAAGCCGTCGCCGAAGTACTCGTGCAGGTGCCGCAACGCCCTGATGACCAGCACGTTGATCGGCAGCCACACGGGGCCGCGCCAGTTGGAGTTGCCGCCGAACATGCCGCTGTCGGACTCGGCGGGCAGGTAGCCGACGCGGTGCTCGACGCCGTCGATCGTCAGCACGTACGGGTGCTCGGCGTGCCAGCGCGACAGCGAGCGGATGCCGTGCGGTGACAGGAACTCGCCGGGGTCGAGCATCCGCGCGAGGATCCGCCGCAGACGGCTCTCGTCGAACAACGAGAACAGCACCGGTCCGGTGGCGTCGGCCTGCGCGCCGTGGCCCCACAACGCGGCCCGCACGGCGGGATGCCGGTCGAGGAAGTCGCGCATGCCGTCGATCAGTTCGGGATGCTCGCGCCGGACGTCCTCGCTGATCACGGTCGCGGCGGCCAGCGGCAGCAGCCCGACGGCCGAGCGGATCCTCAACGGCGTGGACGTGCCGTCCGGATTGCGCAGCACGTCGTGGAAGAAGCCGTCCTCCTCGTCCCAGAGTCCGCTGCCGACGTGGCCGGTGGCCGCCGCGATCCACGCGAGGTTCTCCAGCAGCGTCGCCGCCTGCTCGACCTCCCCGAGTTCGAGCGCCATCTGGATGAGGTTCTGGCAGTACAACGCCATCCACGCGGTGCCGTCGGCCTGGTCGATCCGCCCGCCGGTGGGCAGGGGAGCGCTGCGGTCGAACACGCCGATGTTGTCCAGGCCGAGGAACCCGCCCTGGAACAGGTTCCGGCCGTCGGCGTCCTTGCGGTTGAGCCACCACCCGAACGCGCGCAGCAGCGGCGGGAACACGCGCGCGAGGAACTCCTTGTCGTGGTCGTACTGGTAGACGAACCACGCGGCCCACGCGTGCACCGGCGGGTTGACGTCGCCGAAGTTCCACTCGTAAGCCGGGATCTGGCCGTTCGGGTGCAGGTAGCGGCGGCCCAGCAGCAGTTCGACCTGCTGCTTGGCGAGCTCCGGGTCGACGATCACCAGCGGCACGGCGTGGAAGGCCAGGTCCCAGGCGGCGAACCACGGGTACTCCCACTTGTCCGGCATGACGAAGACGTCCTGCGCGACCAGGTGCCGCCAGTTCTGGTCCTCGCCGAGGGGGTCGACGCCTCGTTCGGTCAGCCAGCGCTCGACGTCGAACGCGTAGTACTGCCGCGACCACAGCAGCCCGGCCAGCGCCTGCCGGCACACCAGCCGTTCCTCGCCGCGCGGGTCACCGCCGAGCACCTCGTCGTAGAAGTCGTCGGCCTCCATCCGGCGCTGGCTGATGATGGCGTCGAAGCCGGCGAACGGGTCGCTGTGGCTGTGGTCGGTGAGCCGGACCTTGACCGTGGCGCTCTGCCCGGACGGGATGCGGAACTCGTGGTGGGCGGCGGCTTTCGTGCCGACGCCGTCCGCGGCGACCGCGGTCTGATCCCCGTGGACCACCGCGCGTTCGATGCCGTCCTTGACGTGCCGGGTGACGTTGGGGGAGCCGAACACCCGCTCGTTGTCGGTCTCGTTCTCGGTGACCAGGATCGGCGCGGGCGGGTCGACGTACCACCACCGCACGCCGAGGTCAGGATGCTCGGCGCGCACCGTGCCGGGCTCGCAGACGTGCAGCGACGGCATGCGGACGTCGCCCGCCCACGACCACGTGTGCCGGAACCACAACGTGGGCAACAGGTGCAGCGTCGCGTCCTCCGGTCCCCGGTTGTGCGCGGTGATCCGCATCAGCACGTCCTCGGGGCCCGCCTTCGCGTACTCGAGCTCCACGTCGAAGTAGCGGTCGTCGTCGAACACCCCGGTGTCGAGCAGCTCGTACTCGGGCTCGAACCGGGTGCGCGCGGCGTTCGTGGCGACCAGGTCCTCGTAGGGGAACTTCGCCTGCGGGTACTTGTAGAGCATCCGCAGGTAGGAGGACGTCGGGGTGGCGTCGAGGTAGAAGTAGCACTCCTTGACGTCCTCGCCGTGGTTGCCCTCGCCGTTGGTGAGGCCGAACAACCGCTCCTTGAGGATGGGGTCGTTGCCGTTCCACAACGCGAGCGCCAGGCAGATCCGCTGCCGGTCGTCGCTGAACCCGGCCAGCCCGTCCTCGCCCCACCGGTACGCCCGGTACCTGGCCTGGTCGTGGGTGAACGACGTCCAGGCGTCACCCGCGTCGTTGCCCTCCCTGACCGTGCCCCACTGCCGCTCGCTCAGGTACGGGCCCCACCTGCGCCACGGACCGGCGTTCTGCAGCCTCTGCTTCTCCGCGCTGACCACGTCGCCCACCTCTCGTTCGTCCGGAAACCCCAGGCTGGCCGGGAGATCGGGCGCGCCGGTTCACCTCGCGAGGATGGTTCGGCGGCCCTGGGGCGAGGCCGGTGCTCGATGAAGGGCTCCTTCCTCCACCTGAGGTGTATGAAGGAGCCCTTCATCGACGTCGAGCATCGGGCGAGGAATGGCCCCTCGCTTGCGTGGGGTGGTGCGAGGAGGATGAGGGCATGGCGACCGCGTTCGTGCTCGCAGGCGGTGGGAGCTTGGGCGCGATTGAGGTCGGCATGCTGGCCGCGCTCACCGGTGCCGGCGTCAGCCCGGACTTCGTCGTCGGCACCTCGGTGGGCGCGGCCAACGCCGCCTGGTTCGCACTGCATCCGTCCGATGTGGACTCCCTGGTCGACCAGTGGGTCTCGTTGCGCCGCACGGACGTCTTCCCGGTCCGGCCGGTGACCGGGCTGCTCGGCCTGCTGGGCGTCCGCGACCACCTCGTGCCGAACACCGCGTTGCGCCGGTTGCTGGAACGCTCGGTGGGCCCGATCGACCTGACCGGCACGGTGATTCCCGTCCACGTCGGCGCCACCGACGTGTTGTCGGGCGCGGAGGTGCTGCTGTCGAAGGGTTCGGCGGTCGACGCGGTGCTGGCGTCGACCGCGATCCCCGGTGTGTTCCCGCCGATGCAGCTCGACGGCCGCTACCTCATGGACGGCGGCGCGGTGAACAACAACCCGGTGTCGTACGCGGTCGACCTCGGCGCGGACGAGGTGTGGGTGCTGCCGACCGGGTACGCGTGTGCGCTCACTTCGCCGCCGCGCAGTGCTCTCGGTGTCGCGTTGCACGCGTTGACGTTGCTGGTCAACCACCGGCTGGCGCTGGACGTCGAACGCTACCGGGACAGGGTCGAGCTGCGGGTCGTGCCGGAGTTGTGCCCGCTGCAGGTCTCACCTGGTGACTTCAGCCGGGCCCGTGAGCTGATCGACGCCGCGTACGCCCGCACTCGCGAATGGCTGGCGGCGGGGTGCCCGCCCGGTTCCGGGCACACCTGCACACCGGCATAGCCCTGCCCGCGTTCGCCGTGGATGAACGGCGCATTCGTCCACCTGAGGTGAACGAATGCGCCGTTCATCGAGCACACGGGGAAGTTCGGACCAGGTGCTCAGTAGAAGCAGCCGGTCCTCGGCAGCGACGACGGCGCGGGCGGGGTGCGGCCGTCGTAGATCGCGAGCAGGAAGTTCTGCGGGCAGTAGGACGTCCCGTTGATCTTGATCGCGATGTGCAGGTGCGGTCCGGTCGAGTTGCCGGTGTTGCCCGTGGTGGCGACCCGGTCACCGGCCCGGACCGACGCGCCGTTCGCGACCGACCACGCCGAGAGGTGGCAGTAGAGGTAGTCGACGCCGCTCTTGACGATCCGCAGGCCGTTGCCGCAGCCGTTGGGCTCGGTGAGGCGGTAGGCGGTGCCGGTGACCATCGCGTAGGCCGGGACGGTGTTCACCGGCAGGTCGATGGCGGGGTAGTCGTGGTGCGGGTCGTCGTACTCGCTGCGCGGCAGGGCGCTGCGGGCGACCGGCAGGCTGTAGGCGCCGCCGCCGGACGACGGGGTGCCGCCGACCAGGGCCTGCCAGGTGTTCGGGCCGATCTCGCCGTCGGCGGACAGGCCGTGCGCGCTCTGGAACGCGACCGCGGCGTTGTACGTGCCGCCGCCGAAGTCGCCGTCGACGGACAGGCCGTAGCCGTAGCGGTCGAGCTGGACCTGGGCGGCGCGGACGGCCTCGCTGTTGTTGCCGCGCTTGACGCTCACGATCAGCTTCGGCCACGTCAGGGGGCCGATCTCGCCGTCGGCCGACAGCCCGGCGGACGACTGGAACTGCTTGACCGCGGCCTGGGTGCCGGAACCGAAGTCGCCGTCGGCCGCGATGGTGTAACCGCGGTGGCGCAGCAGGTGCTGGGCGGTCAGGACGGTGTCGCCGGTGGCGCCGATCTTGACGTTCGGCCAGGCCGGCAGGGCGGCCTGGGCCGGGCTCACCAGTCCTATGAGGACCGAGAACGCGATCAAACCCGCAACGAGGATTCTCATGCCACGCACGCTAGGAAGCGATCGCCGCCGACCGCCCTAGTCGCGAGACCAGTTGCGTGCGGTCGCGGCAGCCGAACTTCCTCAGCAGGTTCGACACGTGGTACTTGACCGCGCTGACGGTGATGAACATGGCGGCGGCGATCTCGGCGTTCTCCCAGCCCTCCGCCAGCAGCCGCAACGTCTCGCGCTCGCGTGCGGTCAGGGTGGCCCGCGGGGGATCAGGCAGCAGCGACCGCACCAGCCGGGGCGACATCCAGCCGCCGAACCGGTGCACGTCGTGGATCGCCCGCACGATGTCGTCCAGCGGGTCGTCGGCGACCACGAGGCCGGTCACGCCCATCAGGAGCAGGTGATCGACCGGGCCGACGCGCGGTAGCACCGCCACCGTTCTCGGCCCGGTGGCGAGGGAGGCGTCGACGACCGTCACGTCGGCGGGGGTGGCGGGGTGGCACCACGGGGTCGTGGCGAGGCGCGAGAAGATCTGATCGGCCAGCAATGCGCTGTGCAACGACAGCGCGACCTGGATTGTCCGCATAGTCCAAGACGCTCGGCATAGGGCCGTATTTCTCCGTATCGCCTGCGTATAACGCCTGGTCGTTGTTACCGTTCGCGCCGACTCATGGGGGGTGGGTGCGTGGAGTTCCGGGTGCTCGGTCCGCTCGTGGTCGTCCGTGACGGCGAGGAGATCGCGCTGCGCTCGGCCAAGCAGCGGGCCCTGCTGGCGACGTTGTTGCGGCACGCGAACACGCCCGTGTCACCGCAGCGGCTGATCGCGGCGCTGTGGGAGGAACCACCGGCCTCGGCGCAGGAGAACGTCCGGCTGCACGTCTACCAGCTGAGGCGGGTGATCGGTGACCGGATCACGCGCAGGCCCGCCGGGTACGAGCTCACCGTCGCACCCGGTGAGCTCGACGCGGACCGGTTCGACCGGCTGACGGAGGACGGCGAACGGGCGCTTGCGGACGGCGACCCGGCCAAGGCCGTCGAACTGCTCACCGGGGCACTGGCCACGTGGCGCGGCCCGGCCTGCGCGGACCTGCCCGGCCAGTTCGCGGCCCGGCTCGACGAGACGCGGCTGCGGGCGGTGGAAGCACGCGTAACGGCCGAACTGGCGCTGGGCCGGCACGCCGAGGTCGTCGGCGAGCTGCAGGAGCTGGCACACCAGCACCCGTATCGGGAACCGTTGCACGCCAAGCTGATGACCGCGCTCTACGGCGCGCACCGGCAGGCGGAGGCGCTGGAGGTGTTCCGGCGCACGCGGGAACGACTGGTGGCCGACCTCGGCATCGAACCGGGTCCCGAACTGCGCGGCCTGCACGAGACGATGCTGCAGGGCGGGGTGCTGAGCGAACCCGCGCCACCGAAGACGACTCGCGCGGACTGCCCGTACCGCGGCCTGATGGCGTACCAGCCGGAGCACCACCCGTGGTTCTTCGGCCGCGACCACCTGGTCGAGCTGGTCACCCGCAGGATCGACCGCTACCCGGTCGTCGGCGTGTTCGGGGCGTCCGGCAGCGGCAAGTCGTCGTTGCTGCGCGCGGGTGTCGTCGGCGGACTCGGCGACACCTGGCAACCGGTCGTCATCACCCCGACCGCGCGACCTCTCGACGCCCTCGGCAGCGCGCTCGGCACCCGGCTCGACCTGTTCGCGGACCCGTCGGCGTTCGACCTGGCAGTGAGGACGATGCTGGCGGGCGGGCCGGACGACGTGCGCGTGCTGCTCGTGGTGGACCAGCTGGAAGAGCTGTTCACCCTGTGCACCGACGAACGCGAGCGCGCCCGGTTCGTCGAGGTGCTGCTCGATGCGGCCCAGGGACCACACCGCCGCACACGGGTCGTGCTCGGTATCCGGGCGGACTTCCTCGCCCACGTGACCGGGCACCCCGCTTTGGTGAAGGCGCTGGCGGACGAGGCGACCGTGCTGGTCGGGCCGCCGTCAACGGCCGACCTGCGCGACATCGTGCTGCGCCCGGCCGCGATGAGCGGCCGGTCCGTGGCCGCTGACCTGCTGGCCACGGTGCTGGCGGACGTGGAGGCCGAACCCGGTGCGCTGCCGTTGCTGTCGCACGCTCTCGTCGAGACGTGGCAACGGTCGAACGCCGAACTCACCCTCGCCGCGTACCGGGCCGGCGGCGGTGTCCGGGGAGCGATCGCCCAGACCGCCGAACGCGCCTACGACGAGCTGGGAGACGCCGAGCAGCAGGCGATGCGCCGGATCCTGGTGCGGCTCACGGCGTTCGGTGACGGTACCGAGGACACCCGCAGGCCGATCCGCCGCACCGAGCTCGACGGCGTAGCCCGGCCGGAGATCGTCGGGAAGGTCCTCACCCGGCTCGTCACCGACCGGTTGGTCGTGCTCGACGAGGACACCGCCCAGATCGCGCACGAGGCCCTGATCCGGGCCTGGCCGCGGCTGCAGCGCTGGCTCTCCGACGACCGCTCGACGCTGCTGGTCCACCGCAGGCTCACCGCGGCCGCCCACACGTGGACCGAGCTGGGCCACGACGAGGGCGCGCTCTACCGCGGCGCGCAGCTGGTCACGGCCTCCACGTGGGCCCAGGACCACCCCGGCGAGCTGAACGCGGCCGAAACGGAGTTCCTGCTGGCGAGCCGGGCGCGGGAGGAGGCCGAGCAGGTCGGCGTGAAGCGGCGCAACAGGTTGCTGACCAGGCTGGTCGCGATCACGGGGGTGCTGCTCCTGCTGGCCGTCGGCGGTGGTGGCGTCGCGTGGTGGCAGTCCGCGGAAGCCCGGCTGCGGCAGCGGGCCGACCAGGCGCACCAGCTCGCGTTGAGCGCACGCGGCCTCGTCGAGACGGCCCCCGACCTGGCCGGGCTGCTGGCGCTGGCGGCGTTCCGGCTGCACGCCGACGACGACACTCGGGGTGCTTTGCTCAGCACCGCCTCGGCACCTCGCCGGCGGGTCGAGCTCAACACCGACGGGCCGCCCGTGCTGGACGTGACCGTGTCGCACCGCGGTGACGTGATCGCGACCGCGGACCGGGACGGCTTCGTCACGGTGTGGGACCTGAAGTCCCGTGAGCGGAAAGTGGTGCTGTCCGACCACAACGGACTGACGGACGGCGGCTACGCGCGGCAGGCCGAGTTCAGCGCGGACGACAGGTACCTCGCCTCCAGCTCGACCACGCCGTCGCTGACCGGCAGCCCCGGTGACGTCGTGGTGTGGGACCGCACGACCGGCAGACCCGTGTTCTCGCAACGGTTCGACGTGCTCACCAACGGGCTCGCCTTCCACCCCTCCGGGAGATCGTTCGCGGTCGGTGTCGCGAACGGGGACGTCGAGGTGTGGGACGTCGCGACCCGGACCAAGCGGACGCTGCGAGGTCATGCGCACGAGGTCGGCTCGCTGGCGTTCAACGAGGACGGCTCGCTGCTCGCCACCGCGAACCGCGAGGACCCGCCACTGGTCTGGGACGTGGCCTCGGGTGCCCGCGTGGGCGAGATCCCGTCGCCGGAGGTCGACAACGTCTACTTCGACGGTCCGCGGACGGTCGTCACGGCCACGCTGCAGAGCGGGGTGAAGTTCTGGGACGTGCACGGGAACCTGAAGTCCGAGCTGCCGAAGCAGGGCCGGTACGCGTGGGAGGCGTCGGCGCCGGTCGGCGACCGGATGGCGGTGTCGGACGAGGACGGCCTGATCACCATCTGGGACATCCGCGCCGGACGCCCGATCACCACCTACCGCGACCGCGGCCGCACCGAGTCCAGGGCGCTCGCGCTTGGCCGGGACGGCACGCTGCTGGTGTCCGGCGGGTACGGCCGGGTGGTGGCGGTGCGCGAGAACGCCGTGCCGCCGTTCACCGGACATGCCGACGGCATCAACGACCTCGACGTGCACCAGGACCTGGTGGCTTCCGCCGGTGACGACGGCACGGTGCGGCTGTGGCGGACCGACGGCACCGCGCTGGCCACTTTGGACGGTCACCCGGACCGGGTGGAGGCGGCGCGGTTCAGCCCGGACGGCACGAAGATCGCCTCGGTCACCCGCGACCACACCGTCACGATCTGGGACGTGGGCCGGCGCGAACGGCTGTCGTCGTTGTCCTACAGCGGTTTGGGGGCGTCGACCGACCTCGCCTACCAGCCGGACGGGCGCGGGATCGTCACGGCGTCGCTCGGCCGGTTCCGCTGGAGCCTGCCGGAGCTGAGGCAGAGCGCGTTCCCGGGCGCGCCGTCGATCGCGAGTGCCGTCGAGTTCACCCCGGACGGCCGGTTGCTGATCTCCACCGACCCGGCGGGCGGCGCGATGCTGTGGAACGTCGCCGCCGACCGGCTGGAACGCCGCGTCAGCACCGGTCAGGGCGACGTGCGCGACGTGGCGGTCAGCCCGGACGGCAGGCGGTTCGCCACCGCGGGCGCCAACCGCACGGTCAAGGTGTGGGACGTCGCGACGGGCGCCGAGCTGATGACGCTGACGGGCCACTCGGCGCCGGTCGTGACGCTCGCGTTCAGCCCGGACGGCTCCACGCTGGCGTCCGGCGGCGAGGACCACTCGGTAGTCGTGTGGGACCTGAGCACCCGCACGGGCACGACGCTCACCGGCCACACCGGTCCGGTGCAGGCGGTGGCGTTCACCCGCGACGACGAGCTGCTGTCCGGGGCGAACGACGCGCGGATCATCCGCTGGTCACTGTCCACTTCGGACGCGGAGGGGCGGATCTGCGCCGAGGCCGGGCGCGACCTGACCGAAGCGGAACGGGCCGCCTACCTGCGTGGCGAAGAACTGCAACTCTGCGGCACGACCAGGCCCGCCTCGTAGGCGATCACGACCAGCTGGGCGCGGTCGCGGGCGTGCAGCTTGGTCATGGCGCGGTTGACGTGGGTCTTGGCGGTGAGCGGGCTGATCACCATGCGTTCGGCGATCTCGTCGTTCGACAGGCCGTGGGCGACCAGGACGACGGCCTCGCGCTCACGGGCGGTGAGCTGCGGCAGGTCGCCGCCGGGGTGCGGCGGGCGGCTGACGTAGCGGTCGATGAGCTTGCGGGTGATGGACGGGGCGAGCAGCGCGTCACCCCGTGCGGCGACGCGGACGGCGTGCAGGAAGTCCTCCGGCTGGACGTCCTTCACGAGGAACCCCGCGGCGCCGGCTTTGAGGGCGTGGAAGACGTCCTCGTCGAGGCCGTAGTTGGTGAGGATCACGACGTGGGTGCCGGTGAGGTCCGGGTCCGCGGCGATGCGCCTGGTCGCCTCGATGCCGTCCAGGCCGGGCATCTGGACGTCGACCAGGGCGATGTCCGGGTGGTGGCGCCGGGCCTGCTCGACGCCTTCCCGCCCGTCCGCGGCTTCGGCCACGACCTCGATGTCGTCCTCGGCGTCGAGCAGCGCGCGGAAACCGCTGCGGATGAGCGGCTGGTCGTCGACCAGCAGGACGCGGATCACGGCTGTGCCACCGGGAGCTCGGCGTGGACGGTGAAGCCGCCCTCGTCGCGTGGTGCGGCGTCGAGCCTGCCGCCGAGGGCGGTGACGCGCTCGCGCATGCCCAGCAGGCCGACGCCGGGAGTCGTTGCGGCACCTGGGTTCGCCCTGCCGTCGTCGTCGACCCGGATCACGAGCGCGTCCGGCCGGTAGTCGATGAGGATCTTCGCGGTCGCGGCGGCGGCGTGCCGGGCGATGTTGGTCAGCGACTCCTGGACGATCCGGTAGGCCGTCCGCGCCACGGCCGCGGGGAGGTCACCGGGTGCGCCTTCGATCCTCAGCTGGGCGTCCAGGCCGGTGGATCTCGCTCGTTGGACGAGTGCGGGGACGTCGTCGATGCCGTGCGGCGGGGTCTTGTCGTCGTCCCGCAGCGCTTCGAGCGTCGCGCGCAGTTCCCTCGCGGCTTCGCGGCCGGCGTCGCGGATCGCCAGCAGCGGCTCAGGTACGTCCTCGCCGCGTTTCCGCGCCAGGTGCACGGCGACCTCGGCCTGGAGCTTGATCACCGAGATCTGGTGGGTGAGGGAGTCGTGCAGCTCGCGGGCGATGTGCAGGCGTTCCTCGCCGGCCCGCCGCAGCGCGGTCTCCTCGCGGGTGCGTTCGGCCTCGTCGGCCCTCTTCTCCGCCTGCCGGAGCGCCTCACCGGCGGCCGCGGCGGCGATCAGCCACGCGATCTGGAGGACGTCACGGGTCTGGGCGAACGCCTCGTACGTGCTCAGGTCGCGCGGTGAGACGAGTGTGGCCAGGGGGAGCGCGGCCAGCATGAGCACGGAACCGACCGCGGTGACGGCGCGATGGCCTGCCCGCATCGTGAAGTAGACCGCGAACAGGAAGGCGATCACCGGGACGGTGACGCCGAGCGCCTGGTAGCCCAGTGCCGTGAGCCCGGTCGCGACCAGCACCGCGATCGGCGCGCGGCGTCGTGCGGCGAGTGCGAGCCCGCCGGCCGCGAGGAGCGCGTAGCCCGGCGCGGTGGTGGGGTGCCCGGCGATGACCAGGCTCGCCGCCACCCCGGCCGCGATCACCCAGTCCAGCCGACGCGTGCTCATGCGTGCACTTTAGACCTGCGTTCGTGCTGGTAGATCCTTCACGGGGAGGACTTCCGGGCTACTGCGCGCGTAGTAGGTGTTGTCTGCGCGCGCACGACGACATGCGGCTTCGCGGCGATGATCCTGGTGCCATGTCTCTTTCGGTGATTGCTGCTGACGTTTACGGGTTGACTCCCGGCCGTGCCTGGTCTCTGGTGGGCATGGTGCTGGGCGTGGCCGGTGTCGTGTTGTCCGTGCGGCGCCTCAGCGTGGCCGCGATGGCGTGCGGCGCCGTCGGTGCGGTGATCGGCGGCCTGGTCGTGCTGATGGCTCGCGGCGGACCGGGCACGGGTTACGGCATCGTCGGCGGCTATTTCGCACTGGTGGTGGGCGTGCTCGCGGTCGTGCTGGGCGTCATCCGACGAGGCGCTCGGGCTGCAGCACCGCCCGCCTCGTGATGAGCCCCGCCGCACCTCGCACGACGGCGAACTCCCCGAGCGGTGAGGCGACGAGCCGCGTGTGCCGTTCGCCGCCCGCGAGCACCCTCGTGTCCATTTCGGACTGAGCGGCCGCGCTCAGGTGCTCGTGCAGCACCGCGTAGCTGCCGCCGAGCACGACGGTCGGCACGTCGAAGAGGTTCATCAGCGTCGCCAGGCCGACCCCGAGCGCCTCGCCGGCGTTGCGCACCGCGTCGAGCGCCTTGGGGTCCCCGGCCCTGAGGGCCTTCGCGAGCGAGTCGAGCCGCCGCCGTCCCGCCTCGCGGAGGATGACGTCGAGTCCCGCGTACCGCTCCACGCACCCGCGGCTGCCGCACGTGCAGCTGAGGCCGTTGCGTTCGATCACCACGTGCCCGAGCTCGCCGGCGAACCCGCTGGCACCGCGGTACACCTCGCCGCCGAGCACCACGCCCGCACCGATGCCGACGTCCGCCGAGACGTGCACGAAGTCCTCGCCCGCGAGGTGCCGCGGCCAGAGGTGGGCGAGGGCGGCGAGGTTGGCCTCGTTGTCCAGTTCGACGTCGAGGCCGAGCCTGGCGGACAGGGCTTCGGCCAGTGGCGCGCCGACGAGCTCGGGCAGGTTGGGTGCGCGCACGAGCACCCCGTCGTGCACGACACCCGGCACCGCGAGGCCGACACCGAGCAACGGCCGGTTCGGCGTGATCTCGCGGACGAGTTCGGCGACCTGGTCCAGCACGGTGTCCTGGCTGCTGGTGCGGGTGTCGGTGGGCACGAGACGGCGGCAGGTGGTCTCGCCGTCGAGGCCCAGGGTCTCGACGGCGAGATGGCTGACGTTGATCTCCGCCCCGACCGCCACCGGGCCGTCGGGGTGGAACCGCAACGGCTTGGACGGCCTGCCCATGCCGGCCAGCGTGGCCGCGTCCTCGACGAGGATCCCGTTGGCCAGCAACGGTTCCGTGAGGTTCGACAGCGTGGCCTTGGTGAGGCCGGTGCGGGCCGCGAGGTCGGCCCGCGAGCCGGGGCGGTCGACCAGGGCGAGCAGGACCGTCCGCAGGTTGCCGAGGCGAACCTGACGGAGGTGGTCGACGGTGGTCATCGGGTCGAGTATCGCCGCGCGGTCATCGGCTCAGGTACTTCTGCGCCGCGTCCCCGTACCGCGCCCGGATCTCCGGCACCGCGTCCGCCTCGTACCGCGTGCTCTCGGCCCCCGTCCACTCCGGCGGCGTCGTCCCGCCCGCGAGCGTCCACGCAGCCTGCCGTGCCGCACCGTCCGCCACGTACTCACCAGGCGCAGGAACCGTCACGGGCACACCGAACACCATCGGCGCGATCTCCCGCACGGCAGGAGAAACCGCCGCACCGCCCACGAGCCGAACACCCGTGACGTCCGCACCCTGCTCGGCGAGCGCGTCGAGGCCCACGGCGAGCCCGCAGAGCATGCCCTCCACCGCCGCACGCGCGATGTTCGCGGGCGTGGCGTTGGTGAGCGTCAGGCCGTGCAGTGCGCCCGTGGCGTCCGGCAGGTTGGGCGTGCGTTCGCCCTCCAGGTACGGCACCAGCACGAGGCCTTCCGCGCCGGGCGGCGCGGACAGGGCCAGCGAGCTGAGGGTCGTGAGGTCGACGCCCAGCATGCGGGCGGTCGCGTCCAGCACGCGGGCGGCGTTGAGCGTGCACGCCAGCGGCAGGTAGCGGCCGGTGGCGTCGGCGAAGCCCGCAACGATGCCGGACGCGTCGGCGGCCCGCACCTCGCTGGTCGCGGTCACGACGCCGGAGGTGCCGAGCGAGACCAGGACCTCCGAGCCCGCGCCGACACCGAGGATGGCCGCCGCGTTGTCACCGGCACCCGCGCCCAGCCGCACCGCGCCGCCGTCCACCCACTCGGCGGGCCCCAGCACGCGCGGCAACACCACGTCCGCCCGGCCGAAACCGCGTTCCAGCAGGTCAGGCACGTACGCGTTGGTCACCGAGTCGAAGTACCCGGTGCCGGAGGCGTCCGAACGGTCGGTGACCAGGTCGTTCAGGTCACCGGTGCCGCGCAGCCGCCACGTCAGCCAGTCGTGCGGCAGGCAGACGGCGGCGGTGCGCTTGGCGTTGGCCGGTTCGTGCTGGGCGAGCCAGCGCAGCTTCGTGATCGTGAACGACGCGACCGGCACGAGGCCGATCCGCTCGGCCCACTGCCGCGCGCCCAGCTCGGCCACCAGGTCCGCGGCCGCCGCCGCGGACCTGGTGTCGTTCCACAGCAGGGCTTCCCGCACGACGGTGCCGTCCTCGTCGAGGCACACCATGCCGTGCTGCTGCCCGGCGACGCTCACCGCCGCGACGTCGTCGAGCCCACCCGCGTCCGACACCGCGGACTGCAGCGCCGTCCACCAGTGCGAGGGGTGGACCTCGGTGCCGTCCGGGTGCGCCGCGCGGCCCTCCCGGACGAGCTCGCCGGTCTCCGCGTCCCGCACCACGACCTTGCACGACTGCGTCGAGGAGTCGACGCCCGCGACGAGCGTCATGTCAGCGCGCTCCGGCGAGGTGCTCGAGCGCGAGCTGGTTCAGCCGCACGAACCCGAAGCCGCGCTCGCCGGCCTTGTCCGGGTCGAAGCTGTCGTCGTTCAGCAGGTCCTCGTAGGACTCGCCGGCGTTGAGCGTGGGCTTGCCGAGGTCCGCGACGCCCGCGAGCTGCAGCGCCTCCTGCACCTCGGGGTCGGCCCGGAAGGCGGCGGCGCGCTCCTTGAGCAGCAGGTACGTCCGCATGTTCGCCTTGGCGGAGTCCCAGACGCCCGTGATGTCCTCGGTGCGCGACGGCTTGTAGTCGAAGTGCCGCGGCCCGTCGTAGCCGGCCGTCTCCAGCAGGTCGACCAGCGCGAACGCGTTCATCAGGTCGCCGTGCCCGAACACCAGGTCCTGGTCGTACTTGATGCTGCGCTGCCCGTTGAGGTCGATGTGGAACAGCTTGCCGTGCCACAACGCCTGCGCGATGCCGTGCACGAAGTTGAGACCGGCCATCTGCTCGTGCCCGACCTCGGGGTTGAGGCCGACGAGCTCCGGCCGGTCGAGCGTCGTGATGAACGCCAGCGCGTGCCCGATCGTCGGCAGCAGGATGTCGCCCCGCGGCTCGTTCGGCTTCGGCTCGATCGCGAACCGCAGGTCGTAGCCCCGGTCCGTGACGAACTGGGTCAGCAGGTTCATGCCCTCGCGGTACCGGTCGAGCGCCGCACGCACGTCCTTGGCCGTGTCGTACTCGGACCCCTCACGCCCGCCCCACAGCACGTAGGTCTTCGCGCCGAGCTCCGCCGCCAGCTCGATGTTGCGCAGCACCTTCTTCAGCGCGAACCGCCGCACCCCGCGGTCGTTGCTGGTGAAGCCGCCGTCCTTGAACACCGGGTGGCTGAACAGGTTCGTCGTGACCATCGGGACGATCATCCCGGTGTCCTTGAGCGCGGTCTGCAGCCGGTCGATCTGCTGCTCCCGGTTCGTCGCCGCGAACCCGAACAGGTCGTCGTCGTGGAACGACAGCCCGTACGCGCCGAGCTCGGCCAACCGGTGCACCGCCTCGACGACGTCCAGCTCGGGCCGCGTGGCCTCGCCGAACGGGTCGCGGCCCTGCCAGCCCACGGTCCAGAGACCGAAGGAGAACTTGTCCGCCGGAGTGGGCGTGGTCATGATCCACCTCATTCGTTCAATGCTTGAACTTAGTGCGGACAGTACGACGCCTGGCGCGTGATCGCAATCAGGCGCTCAGCGCCGCCTCGACCGCGGGCGCGAGCGCCTCGGCGATCACCCGGTAGCCGGCACCGGACGGGTGGAAGCGGTCGGCGGCGAAGAGCGAGGGGTCGGTGGCGAACCGCGCCGAGACCGCGCGTTCGACGTGGGCGACCACGCCGCCCGCCCGGATGACGGCCTGCACCTGGGCCTGCGCGTAGTCCCGGCTCACCGCCGACACGACGTCACGCAACGCGGGCGGCACGTGCGCGACCACGCTGAGATCGGGCGCGGTGCTGACGACGACATGAGCGTCCGCCCGGCGCAGGTCCGCGACGGCGTCGTGCAGCTGCTGCGCGCCGATGTGCGCGGGGACGAACCTGGTGAGGTCGTTCGCCCCGATCACGATCACGGCGAGGTCCACCCCGCCCGCGATCGCCGCTCGCACCTGAGCGGCCAGATCGGCTGAGCGGGCGCCGGGCACGGCGTGCACCTTCAGGTCGACCTCGTGCCCCGCCGCGCGCAGGCGTGCGGCGAGCAACGGTCCGGGGGTGTCCTCACGGCGGGTGCTGCCGACGCCTGCGGCGATGGAGTCACCGAGCAAACGCAGACGCATGTCAGGGAAAACGGCGAGCGTCGTGCCGGTGTTCCTGGTCAGACTGTGACCGTGGACGAACTGCTGGGCTGGTGCGTCGTCGCGAACGTCGCCGCCGTCGATCTGAAGCACTTCTCGGCCGGCACGAAGCTTTGGGTGCTGCCTCCGCAGTGGGGTGACGGCGGGCAGGACCTCGTGGTGGTCGGCCGGCACCGCGGTAGCCCGGGGCCGGTGTCCCAGATGGTCGTGCCGCGGGTGCACCTGACGAACTTCCGGGTGCGCGGGGTCTACCAGCCTGCCGTGCACCGCCAGCTCACGAAGCCGTTGAGGCGGAAGGAGCTCGGGCAGTGGGCGTCGAAGGAGGAAGCGGAGAAGGTCGTCGAGTGGTGGGCCAGGGACGCGGCCATCTACGAAGGGGTGAACCGGCCGCTGCAGCGAGCCGAGCTGTACTACCGGCTCGCGGACGTGCGGCCAGGACACGTCCTGCAACAATGGGCGATCCAGGACGTCATGAACCCGAAGCTTCCGCTGGAGATCGGCGCGGTGTTCCGCGACCGGCAGGAGGTGGAGGCGATCCGCGAGCTGCGCGAACTGCTGGACACCATTGAGACGGGCGGCGTCGCCAACTGGCGGAACAACGAGCTGTGGCCGGTTGTCGGACAGGTCGCGGAGAAGATTCGGGCGCTCCTGAGTCGCTGAATCGCTAGCGGTCCCGCCAGGTCAGCGGGGAGAGCGTCACGGCCGCCTCAGCGACGCGTCGCGCCGTCTCGGTCGCGAGTCCCTTCCGAGCGGAGTCGACCCATCCGGCGACGCGCTCGACTCCGGTCTCCCGGTACTCGACGGCCTGAAGCAGCATTTCGAGCTTGTCCGCGTCCTTCGCGCACCGTGCCTCGAGCGTCTGCCGGGTCTCGTACTCGTCCACGGCGGCGCGGATCAGGCCGCGCGAGCTGTCCGGCAGCGCGGCGGTCTGATCGGCGGTGATCTCGCGCGGTTCGGGCTTGCTCAGGTACTTGGCCGCGGTGTGCGGGATGTCCCCGGTCCGGGTCTCCTGCGTGTCGTGCCAGAGCGCGAGAAACGCGGCCCGCTCAGGGTTCGCGCCTTCCTCCGCCGCGAGCAGGGCCGCGATCTGAGCGGTCCGCAAGCTGTGTTCGGCGACCGATTCGGGGTCCCGCACGCCGACGTGCCACCACCCCGCCCGGCGGATGCGCTTGAGCAGCCCGAGTTCGTAGCCGAACGCGGCGATCGCGGTGGGCTCGTCTGGCATGAGGTGCTCCCTCTAACGGTCGGCGAGACGCAAAGCGTAGTGAAGTCCGGCGACCTGGTCGCGGCCGCGACGAGTCAGCACATCCGCCGAGGTGAGCGTGTCGAGCGCGCCGGTCAGTGCGTCGCGGTCGGCGGATTGTCCGGTCAGCAGAGCTGGCCGGCTGGCCACGAGCGTGTGCAGGGTGTGCAGGTTCAGCGGCAGGTGAGGTGAGGACGGAGCGAGGCGGCTCACCAGGCGGTGGAACAGCCGCACGCCCGACCAGGCTTTGCTGTCGTCGGCGACCATGAACTCGTCATCGGTTTGGTCGTCGCCGAGTTCGCCGATCCAGTGCGCCCAGTAGTTGAGGTTCGCGAGTTCGGCACGGGTGCCGGTGGTGCGGGCGACGAAGTCGTGCAAGCGAGTGCCGTCGCCGGTCGAGGCGAGTGCGACCGACGCGGAGCGGGCTTCGAGCATGCCTGTCACGTCGCCATCGGCGACGGGACGCCGCCCGGCACTTTCCCATTCGTCGTGCAGCCACTCGACGACCTGGTTGCGCTGGTCGAATCCGAGCAGGTACACCGCTTGTCGGCGCAGTAGTGCCTCGCCGGGGTGCACGCCGCGTTCCGCGACGGTCGTCATCAAATGATCGAAGAACCGGGTTCGCTCATCGGCGCTGAGCGCAGGGCCTGACGCTACGGGCCCCGGCGGGGGACCTTCGGTGTGAAGCCGTGCAGCTCGGGCGGAAGCTGCCCGGTGAACGGCCACGTGATCAGGTTGGTGAGGGTCTTGCGGTGCACGCTCGCGGCGAGCGGGTGCACGTTGGGGTCGACCCAGGCACTTCCGGCAGTGATTCCGGTCGAAAGAACCAGATCGGCTTCGACTGCCGTGCGGAGGTGCCGGCCGGTCGACGAGGGCGCGCCGAGCCGGGGGAGTCGGGCGCAGAGCCGGACGAAGTCGCCCGCGTTCATCGCGGCGAGTGGTCGTCGTCCCGACTCCCACCCTTGAACGGTGCTCACGTCCACCGTGAGATGTTCCGCGAAACTGTCCTGTGTCAGGCCTGCTGTCTGGCGTGCGAGCTTGAGGACGTAACCGGACACGATGCCGACCGCGCGCGAACCTTGACTGCGTGTCGGTGTTGCCGATCCTCCACCCACGGACGCTCCAGGTCTGGCCGACTCCGGTCGAACCGCACTCGTACTCGCGGTCCGTTCTGCTCGTTCTCCGTTGATCGTAGCGTCACGTCCTGGGGTTGTCGGGTCGCCGTACGAGACGGCGTTGTTCGTGCGATTCGGCGACTGCGGCCACGGCGTTTGTGGACGGAGCATCTGACAACTCTCAGAACCTGTGGGAGGAAACCGCATGCCGAAGAGGATCTCCACTGCTCGTGGCCGTGAGTTCGGCGCCGGCATACGAGCGGCCATTGCGAATGCCGGTCTGACCTCGCGTGCAGTCGCCGACATCCTCGACTGGGACGAGGCGAAGCTCTCGGATGTGGTGAACGGCAAGGGCGGCGCCAGCGAGATCGAAATCGCCATGCTGTTGGGTGTCTGCCGGGTCGAGGCCGCCGAGGTTCGTCATCTGCTGTCCCTGTACCCGGAAACGCGCATCAGGGGCTGGTGGCAGCAGCACGGTACGTGCGCGCCGGTCCGGCTGCGCACCGTTGTGGAACATCTGGCGGTGGCCGAAACGCTGACCAGCTGGCACACGCACATGGTGCCGGTCTTTCTGCAGACGGTGGACTACATGCGTGAGGTGTTGCTCGCGTCATCCACGGCACCGGTGGCCGAGCTTCAAGATCGGGTGGAATCGCTGCTCACATGCCAGGAATCGCTACGGCACGACGTGAAGTGCACCTACTTCATCCACGAATTGGCGCTGCAACTGAAGGTCGGCGGAGCCGAGGTGCACGCCGGGCAACTGCTGCACCTGCTGCACATGGCGAACCGGCTGAACGTCACGATCCGGATCGTACCGGCCGCACTCGGCGCGCACGCCGGCCTGGCTGGGCCGTTCACACACCTGAGCTTTTCGAAGTACGAACCGCTGGTGTGGGTGGAGACTGAGAACTCCAGCCTCCTCGTTGAGGAGAAGGACGCGATCGAGGGCTACGACAACGTCGTGTGCGCACTCGACGAGAACAGTCTGGACGAGGCTGACTCCAAAGACCTGATCATCCGCCTGTACCACGCGTCAAGCGCCATCGAGGACGAGACACGTGCGTCGCTACGGACAGAGTGAGCGAAGATGCCCAAGGATTTCAAGTCCAGCCTTCAGAACCGCGCCGTCGGTCGCGCGCTTGCTTTGTGGCGCAAGGAAAGTGGATTCAGCTTAGTGGAGGTCAGCGAGCGTGTGGGCTGGTCGCCCGCCAAGACGTCGATGATGCAGAACGCACTCGTCCCGATCGACGACGCTGACGTTGTGGCACTCGCCCTGGCGTACGGGGTCAGCGGCGTGCGCCGAAAACCGGTGGTGCTGGGGGCGCAGCGGGTACGCGACCCGCTGAGGTTCGATCTGCTGACCGCTGACGCTTCGTCCTGTGTCGGGTGGACGTATTCCGAGGTCGAGGCTGAAGCGAGTCACGTACGGGCAGTCGCCCTGGACGTGCTGCCCCCGCTCCTCCGGACACCGGAGTACGAGGCTGCGCTGCACGGCGTCCAGGTGGACGTGGTATCTGGCTGCGGCTGGATCTCGTAGTGGGAGAGGCAGTCCTGAGGCGCCCGGTCGGCGGCGCGCTGGTGATGGCAGATCAACTGCTGCGATTGGTTGCGCTTGCCGACCTTCCCGGTGTCCGGGTACGGCTTGTGCCGGATGAGATTGGCGCCTTCCCCGGGATGACATCGTTCGCCCTGTTGTCGTTCCGCGAGGACGAGTTCGACGACGTGGTGTATCTCGACAACTTGCACGGCGGCACATGGCTGGAAGCTGAGTGGGAGCGGCACCCGTACGCGGAGACGTTCGAGAGGCTGGTCCCGATGGCGCTGCCCGTCAAGGACACCACCGCCAGGTTGGTCGAGGCCGCGCAGTTGCTGAAGGACGGCGCCGACTGACTGATCGCGGTTTCATGCCTCCCGCGTGCCCGCCGCTGCACAGGCACGTGAACGAACGTCCTCGACAAATCCTTTTCGCGGCGGGGCATGATCCGTCTACACTCCACGATCGACATCACCGAGTGACGAAGGGAGACCGGCCGTGCGCATCGCCGCCGTCGTTCCCTCGTCGCGTTTCGACGTGATCCTCGTGTCCCCGCACCCCGGTCGCCCGCTGCGCGCCGGGCACCGGAGTGTCTGACGAACGCCCGTCCGTTCGCCGGTTCATCGCGCTGACCTCGTAGTTCCTTTCTCGCACCGAAAAGGTACTTCAGCCATGCGCACGACCACGTTGAACACCGTCCGCAACCTGGGCATCCTCGCCCACGTCGACGCGGGCAAGACCACCCTCACCGAACGCGTCCTCTTCGCCACCGGCAGCACCTACAAGCGCGGCGAGGTGCACGACGGCACGACCGTCACGGACTTCGACCCGCAGGAGCGCGACCGAGGCATCACGATCTTCGCCGCGGCTGTCAGCTGCACGTGGGACGGGCATCGCGTCAACCTGATCGACACGCCGGGGCACGTCGACTTCTCCGACGAGGTCGAGCGCTCCCTGCGCGTGCTGGACGGGGCCGTCGCGGTGTTCGACGGCGTCGCGGGCGTCGAGCCGCAGAGCGAGTCCGTGTGGCGGCAGGCGGATCGGCACGGCGTGCCGCGGATCGCGTTCGTCAACAAGCTCGACCGGGCGGGCGCGGACCTCGACCGGGCCGTGGAGTCCATCCGGACGCGGTTGCACACCGTTCCGCTCGTCGTGCAGCTGCCGATCGGTGCCGAGGACGCGTTCGTCGGCGTCGTCGACCTCGTCCGCATGCGTGCGCTGACGTGGGACCCGTCGCTGGTCGAGGGTCCTGTGCCGGAAACGCTGCTGGCAGAGGCACGACGGCGGCGCCGCCTCCTGGAGGAGACGGTGGCCGAGCTGCATCCCGAGGCGCTGGAGGAGTTCTTCGCGGGAGGGTTGTCCGATGAGACGTTGCGCAAGGCGCTGCGGGACCTGACCCGTGACGGTGCCGGAACCGTCGTGCTGTGCGGCTCGGCATACCGCAACCGCGGTGTCGAACCGTTGCTGGACGCGGTGATCGCGTACCTACCGTCCCCAGCGGACGTTCCGCCGGTGCGGGGCGTCGACGGCGAGGAACGGCAGGCGGATCCGGACGCGCCGTTCGCGGCGTTGGTGTTCAAGGTGAACGCCAACACCACGGGACGGTTGACGTTCGTCCGCGTGTACTCCGGAACCGTCCACAAAGGGGACACCGTCGCGGTCGCCGGACGGGCGGAACGCGTCGGCCGGATCCTGCGCGTCCAGGCCGATCGGCACACGCCGGTCGACCGGGCCACCGCGGGCGACATCGTCGCGCTGGTGGGGCTGAAGTCGGCGCGCACCGGGACAACCCTTTGCGCGCCAACGGCTCCACTGCTGCTCGAACCGCCGACCTCGGCCGATCCGGTCGTGTCGGTGTCGGTCGAGCCGAAGACCGCGGCGGACCACGCGCGGCTCGCCGAGGTGCTGGCACACCTGGTCGACGAGGACCCGTCACTGCAGGTCAGGACGGACCTGGAGACCGGTCAGACCATGCTGTCGGGGCTGGGTGAGCTGCACCTGGAGGTCGCGGTGGAGAAGGCGCGCACGCATCACCGCGTCGAGATCACCACGGGACGGCCCCGCGTCGCCTACCGCGAGACCCTCGCGAGCGGCGTCACGGGATTCGTCCACCGGCACGTGAAGCAGGACGGAGGTGCGGGACAGTTCGCGCACATCGTCATCGACACCGAACCGCTGGAGACCGGGTTCGAGTTCCGCTCGACGGTCACCGGCGGGCGCGTGCCGCAGGAGTTCGTCCGCGCGGTCGAACAGGGCTGCCGCGACGCACTGGCCGAGGGACCCCTCGGTCACCCGGTGACCGGGCTGCGCGTGACGCTCGCCGACGGGTCCACGCACGTCAAGGACTCGTCGGAGATGGCGTTCCGCACGGCGGGCCGCCAGGGCCTGCGCGAGGCCCTGAAGGCGGGGGCGACGACGTTGCTCGAACCGATTGCCGAGGTCGCGGTCACCGTGCCGGACGAGTACCTCGGCGGCGTGCTCGGTGACCTGGGCGCGCGCCGGGGCCGGATCCTGGGCTCCGAGGCCGGGACCGGCGAGACCGTGGTGACGGCGAGCGTGCCGTTGGCGGAGATGTTCGGGTACGCGACGCGGTTGCGCAGCCGGACGCAGGGCCGCGGCGCGTTCACCAGCCGCCTGACCGGTTACGCGCCCGCATAGGGAAAAGCAGGCCCGCTCTCGGCGAGAGCGGGCCTGTGCCATGATCGGCCGGGTGCTGAGCGTGATGTCGTTCAACCTGCGCTACGCCTCGACCGCCGAGCCGAACTCGTGGGCGGCCAGGCGCCCGGCGATGGCCCAGCTCCTGCTGACCGAGCTGCCGGCCGTGCTGGGCACGCAGGAGGGCCTGTACGGGCAGCTGCTCGACATCGCGCACGACCTGCCGGACCACTACGACTGGATCGGCCTGGGCCGGGCAGGCGGCAGCCACGACGAGTTCATGGCGGTCTTCTTCGACACCCTGCGCGTGCAGCCGCTGGAGTTCGACCACCGCTGGCTGTCCGCGACACCGAACGTGGTGGGTTCGACGTCGTGGGGCAACAGGGTGATCCGCATGGTCACGTGGATCCGGTTCGCCGACCGCGCGACCGGCACCCAGTTCGTCGTCGTGAACACCCACTTCGACCACGAGTCGGAGAACGCCCGCGTCCGCAGCGCCGAGTACGTGCGCGACCTGGTCTCCGGGCTCACCCTGCCGGTCGTGCTCACCGGCGACTTCAACGCGGCGGCCGGCGCGTCCCAGACCTACTCGATCCTGACCGGCGGGCTCGCGGACTCGTGGCTCGCGGGCCGCCAGACCACACCGGCCTACGGGACGTTCCACGGCTACGGCCCGCTGGTGCCGAACGGGCCGCGCATCGACTGGATCCTCACCCGCGGCGTGACGGTCGAGTCCGCGGCGATCAACACCTACCGGCGGGACGGCCAGTACCCGTCCGACCACCTGCCGGTGCAGGCGTTGCTCCGGTTCTAAGCGGCTTGCCGGAGGTCGTGTCCGCAACCCGCCTGCCGGGCAGTTTATGTGGATTTATGGGGCCGTACACCACCGGGTGTGGGAGAATGGGCCCATGAAAGGCCG
>NZ_JBEXJN010000075.1:0-36042 GCF_040609115.1 Lentzea sp. NPDC004782 | reverse complement strand
CACCTGAGGTGGACAAATGCGCCGTTCATCCCGGTCGGGCTCGCCGCTCCCGCCGGGCGTACCAGGTCTGCCGCACTGCCGTGCACCGTGCGATCAGGCCTCGCCCGGCGCGTGCTGACGTGGATGAAGGCGCCCTTCATCCACGCCAGGTGGAGCAAGGAGCCCTTCATCCGCCATCACGGCCACCCTCGGCGCGGCAACCAACCGGCAGGGCACAACCCGCCCCGACACCCTCAAGTTCCTGACGGTGCACCTGAGGTCGATGAAGGCGCCCTTCATCCACGTGACTGCCCGGCGTGCCGCGCGTCAGCCCGCCATGCGCTCCAGCACCGAACGCGCCGAGATCGCCGGCCTGCCGAGCAACTCCTCCAGCGCCGGCCCGGCCACCGCGAACTCACCGGCCCGCGCGGCGCGGAACATGCCGAGCGTGAACTCTGCCAGCGCCTCGGGTACCCCCTGCGCGACCGCCGCCGCCTTCCACTCCTCGTCGTCCACGACGACCCGCCTGATCGAGCGTCCCGTGATCTCACCGAGAACCCTTGCCACGTCCGCGAAGTCGAGCATCTCCGGCGCGGTCAGCGGCGGCGTCGCCCCCTCGAGCACGCCGGGCCGCGTCAGGGCCAGCACATCCGCCTCGGCGAGGTCGTCGTGCGCGGTCCACGAGACCGGGCCGTCCTCCGGCAGCCGGAACTCGCCGGTCCGCAGCGCGTCGGGCACGTACAGCTCGAACGTGCTCGCGTAGAACCCGTGCCGCAGCGCCGTGTACGCGACGCCCTGGCCGGCCAGGTGCTTCTCGGTCTCCGCGTGCTGCCGCCCCGGATCGAACAACGAGCCGGGCGAGGCCGCCTGATGGCTCGTGTACAGCACCCTTCCGGCACCTGAGCGCACGGCGGCGTCGATCGCCGCCGCGTTGGCCGCGGCCGCCTGCGGCCCCCGGATCGACGCCGAGACGACGAGCACCTGGTCCGCTCCCTCGAACGCGTGCTCCAGGCTCGCCGGGTCGGTGAAGTCGCCCGCACGGACCCGAACCCCGAGTCCCGCGGCCTTGCCCGGATCGCGCACGCTCACGCCGACCGCCGAGGCCGGCACGTGGTCCAGCAGCTTCTCGACGATCTTGTGCCCGAGCCGTCCGGTGGCCCCGGTAACGATGATCATGACTTCCTCCAGCCCGAATCAGTGATTCGCCACAACGCTACCACTGATTCGAACCGTTGGTACCAAGATCTTGATATCATCGATTCATGCCGGACGCGCCCACTGACACCCGGTCCGCGATCGTCGCCGCCGCGGCCCACCTGCTCCGCACCGGCGGCGCCCGAGCGGTGACCACCCGCGCGGTCGCCCAGGAGGCGGGCGTGCCGCCGCCGACGATCTTCCGGCTGTTCGGCGACAAGGACGGCCTGCTGGAGGCGGTCGCGGAGCACGTGATGGCCGACTACGTCGCCACCAAGGCGGCCAGGGCGGCCGACGAGGACGGCGACCCGGTCGACGACCTGCGCGCCGCCTGGTCCGAGCACCTCGCCTTCAACCTCGCCCACCCCGACGTGTTCCTGCTCCTCGCCGATCCGGGCCGCCGGCGGCACTCCCCCGCCACCAGCGCCGGAGCCGAGGTGCTGCGGGCCCGTGTCGCACGGGTGGCGGCCGCCGGGCGGTTGAAGGTCTCGGAGGCGCGGGCGGTCGACCTGATCCACGCCGCGGGCAGCGGCGCGGTGCTCGCGTTGCTGGGCCGCCCGGAGGAACACCGCGACCCGGCGCTCTCCGACGCGCTGTTCGACGCGGTGCTCGGCAAGATCCTCAACTCCGCACCGGAAGAGCTCGACGCCACACCCGTCGGGCTCGCGGTGGCGTTCCGCGCGGCGCTGCCCCAGCTCCCGGCGCTCACCGACGCCGAACGCGCCCTGCTGACCGAGTGGCTCACCCGGACCGTCACGGAGCTGCAGGACCACCGGCCTAGGACGTAGCCGAACCGGGCGTTCCGGCCCTCCTGCCGAAGGGACCTCGGACCGCATCCCCGCCTCCCTCTGCTGAGCACACTCAATGGCAGGAAACCATTGGGAGGTAACGATGTCCGCTGTTGAAACTCCGATCCGCGACCGCACCGGCACGGCCGCGGCGTCCCTGGCGGTCCTGCGCATCGCGACCGGGCTGCTGTTCCTGTGGGCGTTCCTGGACAAGGCCTTCGGCCTCGGTTACGCCACGCCGGCCAAGAACGCGTGGTTCTCCGGCGGTTCGCCGACGAAGGGCTTCCTGAGCCGGGTCGCCGCGGGGCCGTTCGAGTCGACGTTCCACGCGTGGGCGGGGGCGTGGTGGGCGGACCTGCTGTTCATGGTCGGCTTGCTGGCGATCGGCGTGGCGGTGACGCTCGGCATCGGCCTGCGCGTCTCGGCGGTGGCCGGCACGCTGATGATGCTGCTCATGTGGGCCGCGGAATGGCCGCCCGCGCAGCACACTTCGGCCGGTGCGGCCACGATGTCCACCAACCCGGTCATCGACTACCACGTCGTCTACGCGCTCGTGCTGATCGTGCTGGCCGCCACGGCGTCCGGTGCCACGTGGGGCGTTGCGCGGTGGTGGGCGAGTCTGCCGGTGGTGCAGGCCAACTCCTGGCTGCGGTGAGCGGCTTCAGCGTCCGGTCCACTCGGGCGCGACGCGGGCCCATTCGGCTGCCCAGCGTCGCGCCCGGATTCGCGTGTGCGTGAACTTCACCGCGAGGTACAGCAACACCATGGCCTCGACGATCGCGGTCCACACCAGGAACGCGATCACTGCCGCGTGCACGGCGACGCCGGCCGTGGTGAGCGGAGGGTCGGTCGGCGTGCCTGACGCGTCGATCCAGACCCGCACGGTCGTGCCCGCCTTCAGGTCGTGGTGCGTGGGCACCTCGCCCTGCCGGGTGGCACCGTCGGGCAGCTTCCACCTCGCCTTGACCGGGACGGTCTGCAGCACGTCGTTCTGCTCACCGGTGGGCGCGTCCTCGACCAGCACGGCGTCCACCTCGTGCCGGCTCGCCTGCTGGTCCGCGACCTGGTCGCGTTTCGAGGTGTAGAGCTCCGAACCGATCGTGGCCGTGACGGGCACGGCGAGCAACGACACCGCAACCGCCACGGCCAGCACCGCGCCCTCGATGCGGTCGCCGGTGCCGGCCAGCTTGTTGCGACACGGGAACACCCGCCGGACGAGTCGGGACATGGGCTTCGCGCTCATGCCGTCCAGCGTCGCCCGCGGGTGCGGAAAGCTCCAGGGACCTTCGTCGTCCACCGCATGAGCCGGTGGTCAGTTCATGTGGCGCTGACGCCACTTCTCCAGCTCCACCAGGACGTACGCGAACGCGCTCAGGACCAGGACGACCACCCACGGTTGCCACGCCAGCGGCGCGGTGTGGAAGAGCCTGTTCATGAACGGCGCATATGTCAGCAGGAGCTGCAGGCCCGCGGTGAGCGCGACGCCCACCAGCAGCCACCGGTTGCGGCCGAGTCCGACGTGCGGCCTGAGGTTCTCCAGCGACCGGCAGTTGACCAGGTAGGCGATCTGCGCGCCGACGAACACGTTGACCGCGACCGTGCGCGCGACCTCCAGCGACGCGCCTGCCGTGAGCTGCCAGCGGAACGCGCCGAACGAGCAGGCCAGCAGGATCGCCGACACGAACACGATCCGTCCCACCAGCTGCCGGGTCAGCAACGGCAGGGAAGGCGGCAGCGGCGGGCGCTTCATCACGTCCGGCTCGCGCGGCTCGAACGCCAGCGTCAGGCCCAACGCCACGGCGGTGGTCATGTTGATCCACAGGATCTGCACCGGCAGGATCGGCAGCGCCACGCCGAGCAGGATCGCGGTGAGGATCACCAGGCCCTCGGCCATGTTCGTGGGCAAGGTCCAGATGATGAACTTGCGCAGGTTGTCGAAGACCGCGCGGCCTTCCTCGACGGCGGCGCGGATCGAGGCGAAGTTGTCGTCGGTCAGCACCATGTCCGCCGCCTGCTTGGCCACCTCGGTGCCGCCGCGGCCCATCGCCACGCCGATGTCCGCGCGCCGCAACGCCGGTGCGTCGTTCACGCCGTCGCCGGTCATCGCCACGACATCGCCGCCGGCTTGGATGTCCTTGACCAGCCGCAGTTTCTCCTCGGGCGCGACACGGGCGTGGACGTCGGAGATGCCGAACTGCGCGGCGATCGTCCGCGCGGTGGCCGGGTGGTCGCCGGTGATCATCTTGACCTCGATGCCCGCGTCCTGGCAGGCCCGCACGGCCTCGACCGCCTCCGGGCGCGCCGGGTCGTGCATCGCGACGAAGCCCAGCAGTTCCACGTTGCCGCGCAAGGCTTCCGCGGTCAGGTCGACGCCCGTGGCCCGGCCGAGCGCCAGCACGCGCAGGCCGGTGGCGGCGAGATCTTCCGCTGCCGCGCTGTGGCCGAGCCCGCACAAGGCGAGAACGCGTTCGACCGCGCCCTTGACGTAGACGACGCCGTTGGCGTGCAGGGTGGCCATGAACCGGCGTTCCGAGCTGAACGGCAGCACGTCCACCCGTTGCGGCACCTCGTCCAGCCCGGCCTTGCGAGCGGCCACGACCAGCGCGGCCTCGGTGGGATCACCGACCGGCAGCCACCGGTCGCCGTCCTGGACGATCCGCGCGTCGTTGCACGCCAGCCCCGCGAGCAGGCACTCGCGCGCCGCCGGACCGAGCTCCGGCGTGAAGTCCCCTGTTGGCGCGTAACCGATCCCGGACACGTCGTGACGCACACCGCCGGCCACGACCGCCGTGACGGTCATGGCGTTCGCGGTCAGCGTGCCGGTCTTGTCGGTGCAGATGACGGTGGTGCTGCCCAACGTCTCCACGGCGGGCAGACGGCGGATGATCGCGTTGCGGCGGGCCATGCGCGCGACACCGATCGCGAGCGTGACCGTGACCGCCGCCGGCAGGCCCTCCGGGATCGCGCCGACGGCCAGCGCGACGGCCGCGGTGACCATCTCGCCCAGCGGTTCGCCGCGCAGCACCCCCACGACCACGCTGAACACCGCGAGCCCGAGGATCACCACCGTCAGCACCTGGCTGAACCGGGCGAGCTTGCGGGTCAACGGGGTCTGCACGGTCTCGGTGGTGCTCACCAGCCGGTGCACGCGCCCGATCTCGGTGTCCGCGCCGGTCGCGACCACGACGCCGCGGCCACCTCCCGCGGTCACCAACGTCCCCGAGTAGGCCATGTTCGCCCGGTCGGCGAGCGACGTGTCGGACGGCAGCGACACCGGGTCCTTCACCGCGGGCACGGACTCGCCGGTCAGCGCGGACTCGTCGACGCGCAACTCGTCCGCCGCCACCAGCCGCAGATCCGCGCCGACCTGGTCGCCCGCCTCCAGCAGCACGACGTCGCCCGGCACGAGCTCGGTCGACGCCACCCGTGCCGCCACGCCGTCGCGCACCACCGTGGCCTCGGTGCGCACCATGGACACCAGCGCGTCCAGCGCCCGTTCGGCGCGGGCCTCCTGGATGAACCCGATGACGGCGTTGATCACGACGACGCCGAACACCACCGACGCGTCGACGACCTCGCCGAGCGCCGCGGTGACGGTCGCGGCGGCGAGCAGGACGTAGATCAACGGGTGGTGCAGCTGACCGAGCAGCCGCACCACCCAGCCCGGTCCGCGGCGAGGAGGCAGCTCGTTCGGGCCGAGCTCGGCGAGACGCCGCCGCCACTGCGCGGTGGACAGACCGGTGTGCTGATCGGTCTCCGCGATCAGCACCACCTCCGCCACCGGCAGCCCGTGGTGGGCGACGTCCTCGCGGTCAGCCGTGCTCAGCGGCATGACTCACCCGCAGGTGCGGGTCGTCGTGGCTGATGGCCCGCAGTACGTCGAGCCTGGTCACCACGCCGATCACCTGGCGGTCGTCGAGCACCGGCACGGAGATCACCTCGTAGCGGGTCATCGCGTCGAGCAGGGTCGCCACGTCGAACTCCGGTCCGACCGTGAGCACCGGTTGCGTCATCACCCGCTGGACCTTGGGCAGTTCCTCCGCACCGCGCCGGCACCCGGCCTTGGTCACCACGCCGAGGAAGACGCCCTCGTCGACGACGGGCAGCATCGTCAGGCCGAAGTCGTCCATCAGCCCCTCGGCGTGCCGGGCGAAGTCACGCGGCCCCACGGTCACCAGCGGTCGCGTCAGCAGCTCCCGGGCCTTCACGACGACGCCTCCGCCGGCTCGCGGTCGGTCACCGGGATCACGACGATCGGGGCGTGCGAGTGCCGGACGACGTGCATGCTGGTCGAGCCGAGCACCATCTGCCGGATGCGGTGGTCGGTGTGCGAGGCGACCACCAGCAGCGCGGCGCCCTCCGACGCGGCCTCCAGCACCGCGGCGGCTTCACCGCGCAGGCTGCGCCGCTCGATCCGCGGCAGCTCGGCCCTGCCCTGCGCGGCCCGCTGCACCGCTTCCTCGATCAGCTGCTCCGACGCGGCGATCTCGCGCTGGGCCGTCGTCTCCGTCCAGTCCACCAGCGCCTCGTACTGCCAGGCGTTGACCACCTGCACCGGGCACCCGCGCACGGCCGCCTCGTCCAGCGCCCACGCCAGCGCACGGTCGGAAGCCGGTGTCCCGTCGACACCCACGACGATCGGGTCTGTCTTGCTCATCGCTCTCTCTCCTTGTCAGCTGGTCCTGAGTTGGCGCAGGAACGGGTCGGTTTCGCGCGCCGGCGCGATCCGCACGCGGGCGTCGACGACCAGGCATCCGATTTCGGTCACCACCAGCGGGTTGATGTCGAGCTCGGCGACCTCGGGCAGCGCTCCGGCGAGCTCCGCCACGCGCAGCAGCACGTCGCGCACCGCCACGGCGTCCGCCTCGGCGAGCACCCGTCCGGCCGCCCGGAAGCCGTGCACCAGGTCGTCGGCGTCCGTTGTGGACAGTGGAGCGAGCGCGGCCGCGCGGTCGTCGATCACGTCGGTGTCGACCCCGCCGAGCCCGGTCACCACGAGCGGCCCGAACTTCTCGTCGGTCGCGATGCCCACCAGCAGTTCCCGGCCGCGGGCCGCCATCGGCTGGACGAACACCCCGCGCAGCCGGTCGCCGAACCGGTCCTGGAACGCCCGGAACGCCTCCGCCACCGCCTCGGCGTCACCGAGGCCGAGCTCGACGCCACCGCCCTTGCTCTTGTGCAGCAGGTCGTCGGCGACGGCTTTGAGGGCGACCGGCACGTCGTAGGCGCGCTGGGCGGCGACCGCGTGCTCCTCGGTCGTGACGAGCGTTCCGCCGAGCACCGGCAGCCCGAAAGCCTTGAGCAGCAACACCGTCTCGTCCGGGGTGAGCCAGCCGTCGGCACGTCTCGCGACGACGCGCCGTGCCGCGTCGAGGTCGATCCCGGTGGGCCGCACGAACTCCGACGGCCGGGCCAGCCACTCCGCGCGCTCCACGAGCCGGGCGAGCGCCGCCGCGGCCCGTGCCGGTTCGGCGTAGCAGGGAACCTCACCGGCGAGCCGTTCGGTCTGGCCGGTGCGGACCGCGAGCACCGGCTTGTCCGCGAACGGGTGCACGCCGCCGGTCGGGTCACCGAGCGCGGTCGGCACGGTCACGGTGATCACGGCGTCGACGGCCGGGTCCGCGGCGATGACGTCGAGGCATCGGGCGAACGTCTGCTCGTCCACCACGGCGGTCGTGTCCACGGGGTTGCCGCCGCTGGCCGTGGCCGGCAGCAGCGTGCTCAACGCCTGCACGGTGCCGGCGGACAGCTCCGCCATGCGCAGGCCCTCGCGGACGCACGCGTCCGCCGCCAGCACACCGAGCCCGCCCGCGTTGCTCAGCACGGCGACGGACCTGCCCCGCGGCAACGGCTGCCAGCTCAACGCCATCAGCACGTCCGTGAGCTCCGGCACGCTGTTCACCGCGATCACGCCGGCCTGGCGGAACAACGCGTCCCGGACCACCGACGGCGTCGCGGTCGAGGCGGTGTGCGAGGCCGCGGCCCGCTGGCCCGCCTCGCTGGTGGCGGCCCGGATCGCGAGGACGGGCTTGTGCCGGGCGACCCGGCGGGCCAGCCGGGCGAACTTGCGCGGGTTGCCGAAGGACTCCAGGTACAGCACCGCGAACCGGGTGCCGGGGTCCCGGCTCCACCACATCAGCAGGTCGTTGCTGCTGATGTCGAGCTTGTCGCCGGTGGAGACCAGGTTCGACAGGCCCAGTCCCAGTCGCCGCAGCTCCTCCTGCACCGCGATCGCCACGCCACCGGACTGGGTGACCAGGCCGATGTCGCCCGCCAGCGTGGCGTGCGCGGAGAAAGTGGCGTTCATCCGCACGGCGGACGAACTCGTCGACACGCCGAGACAGTTGGGACCGACGAGGCGCATGCCGTGCGCGCGAACGGCGTTGCGCAGCGCGGTGGGCTCCACGCCGGACGAGATCACGACCAGGGCGCGCACGCCTCGACGTCCGCACGCTTCGGCGGCCGCGGGCACCGCCTTCGCCGGCACGCACAGCACGGCGAGCTCCGGTGCCTCGGGCAGCTCCTCGATCGACGCGTAGCAGTCGACGCCGGCCACCGACTTCGCGTGCGGGTTCACCGCGTACAGGTCACCGGTGAAGTCGCCCTCGGCCAGGTTGCGCAGCACCGCGTGGCCGACGGAGCTCGGTGACCGGCCCGCGCCCACCACCGCGATCGAGCCCGGCCGCAGCACGTGGGTCAGGCTCGCGACGTCGGCGACCGACTCGCGCTCGCTGACCGCGTCGAGATAGCGGTCACCGGGCTCCAGCAGGAGCTCGACGTACATGACCTCGCCGTCGGGCACGATGCCGGTCACGAAGCCCATGTCGGTGAACACGCGCAGCATGCGGCCGTTGATCGTGAGCACCTCGGCGGTGAACCTCCGCACTCCCCTGGCGCGGGCCAGGGAGGCGAGGTGTTCCAGCAGCAGCGTGCCGAGGCCGTGGGTCTGCTCGGCGTGCGACACGACGAGCGCGACCTCGGCGAAGTCGGTGTCGCGCACGATCACGTAGCTCGCCGCGCCGAGCAACCGGTCGCCGCGGAACGCGCCCAGCACCACGTGCTTCGGCGCGTCCGGCGCCACCATGCGCTCGACGAAGTCCTCCAGCTGCCGCGGTGAGGTGCTGAAGAACCTCAGGTAGCGGTCCTCGACCGGCAGCGAGCGGTGCAGGGCCAGCAGCGCGGGGACGTCCTCGGGCCCCAGTTCGCGCACGGTGACCGCGGACCCGTCGGTGAGCAGCGCGACGGCGTTCATCGGACCACGACCACTGGGCAGGAGGCGTGGTGCACGCAGTGGGCGCTGACCGAGCCGAGGATCGCTCCCACGAGCGTGCCGTGGCCGCGGTTGCCGACCACGAGCAGCTCGGCTTCCTCCGACGCCTTGACGAGCACGTCCCTCGCGTCGCCCTCGACCAGGACGGGACGGATGTCCGCGCCCTCGAACCCCTCGACCGCCGCGTCCAGAGCCTTGCGCGCCGCGGCTTCCAGCGCCTGCGGCGACATCGCCTGCACGACCTCGGCCGGCAGCGGACCGATCATGCCGCCGTAGTCGGGGTGCCACGCCCAGACCGCGTCGACCCGGCAGCCGCGCCGCCCGGCGTCCTCCACGGCCCACCGCAGTGCCGCCCGCGCGGCGGGTGATCCGTCCACGCCGACCACGACGGGCCGGGACTCCTTCTCGTTCATGCACCTCAGCCTTCCGACCTGCACCGCGGCCGGTGAGTGCCCGCGGTCCCGCGCCGCTCGGGACCTTCGTCCCCGCCCTACCAGGCCATGCCCGCCGCCACCGCCACGACCGCGGGCGCCAGCCAGGCGGCGAGCCTCAGCGCGAACCGCGGCCCGCCCGCCACCGCGGCCAGCACGAGCTTCACGACGGTGTTCGTCGCCAATGCCGCTCCACAGGCGACGACCGCCGTGCGCACCGAAATCGACTGCGGCGCAAGGGAAGCGGCGGCGATCGCGGCCGCGTGCGCGTCGGCCAGCCCGCCCAGCGCCCCGGCCGCGACCACTCCCCCGCCGCCCAGCCAGGCCGCGGCGGCGCGGGTGACGACCAGGAACAGCACCAGGATCGCGGCCAGCGACAGCGCGGCCTTGAGCGACATCGGCCTGCTCGTGGCGGGTTCCGCTGCCACCGCTTCCGTGCGCCACACCAGCCACGCGACCTCCACCAGCAGGACGGCCGCACCCGCGCCGACCGCGGGCAGCAGCCTCAGCGCGACCGGAGGGCTCGCGATCGCCGTCACGGCGACGATCTGCGCGAGCGTGGCGAGGTTGACCGCCACCGCGCCCGGAAACGCCGCCGCGCCAACGGTTCGGGACTTGCGCGCCATCACGGCGGTCGTCGCCGACCCGGACACGAACCCACCGGCGAACCCCGTGACCAGCAGCCCCCAGCGCTCCCCGAACGCCCGTGCCGCGACGTATCCGGCCCAGCCGATCACCGTCACCGCGATGACGAGCCACCACACGCGCGCGGGGTTGAGCACCCCGTACGGTCCGAGCGGCCGGTTGGGCAGCAACGGCAGCACGACGAACGCGACGACGAACAGGACCATCGCGTCACGGACGTCCTGGTCGCTCACCACCTTGCGGGCGAACCGGTGCAACGGCCGTTTCGCGGCCAGCAACACGGCCGCGGCGACCCCGACCGGAACCGCGAGCTCCGGCCGGTGCCACGCGAGCGCGCCCAGCAGGAACGTGGCGATGGCGGCGATCTCGGTCGTGGCGCCGGGTTCCTCGGTGCGCAGGTACCAGGCGATCACGAGCGCGGCGACCGCGGCGAGCGCAACGCCCAGCGCGACCGGCGAGAGCGCCGCGCTCACGGCACCGGCCAGGGCGATCAGCGGGAACGTCCGCGAGCCTGCGGGACGGCTGCCGTTGTGCGCGTGGTCGTGCTCGCGTTCGACGCCCAGCAGCAGGCCGATCGCGAGGGCCGTCGCGAGGTGGCCGAGTGCGACAGCGGTGTCCACCGGGGTCAGCTCGCGTGCAGCCGGGCAGCTTCGTCCTCGGCCGTCACGAGGTGCGTGTCCGGGCCGGGAAACACCAGCGCCTCGTGCTCGGTGTCGAGCCATCGCACCACGTACGGCGGACCGCCGTCCTCGTGTCTGATACCCGTTATCAGTCCGCGCCGTCCGCTGGGATCCACCAGCCAGTCGCCCGCTTTCGCCTTCATGGCGCCCTCCATACCGGTCCGTGCGAATGAGAGTTCGCCTCGCGCGGGCACGTCAGCAGTGCGGATGGGCTCGCCCGGCTCGTGACGTTCGTCCCTGCCCACCCCGCGCCCGCGCAGCAACGCTCGTGGTGAGTGATGGGAGCGGTCATGAGGACACCTGTGATCTTGGTCGGCGTCGACGGTTCGCCGGAGTCGCGCGCGGCGTTGCGGTGGGCGATGGAGGAAGCGGAGCACCGGGGTGCGCGGGTGGAGGCGGTGCTGGCCCACCAGCAGGAGCCGGTGATGGTGCCGGCCGTGCCGATGGGCCTCAACCCGTACGGCGAGATGCCGCAGCGGCACCCGGCACGTGAGCTGCACGACGCCGTGGAACAGGTGCGGGCCGCGGTGCCGGGCGCGCCGGACGTCGCCGAGAGCGTGGTCGTGGGTGACGCGGCCGACCACCTGACCGAGGCCTCGAAGCACGCCGAGCTGCTGGTGATCGGCACGCGCGGGCGCGGGGCCGTGCGGGAGTTCCTGGCTCACGGCGTGGCGGCGAGGTGCCTGCGTCACGCGGCCTGCCCGGTCGTGGTCGTACCGCCGTCGGCACGGTGATCTCGCGGATTCCGCGGCCGTGGAGGACCCTGGAATCCTCACGACAGGGACTTAGGGCCCTGTGTGAGCGCGGTCCGGCTGGGAGATCGTGATCTCGCAACGTTCGAGAAGAGGTGGTGGGCAAGTGGTGTCGCGAGTCTTCCTGGTGGACGACCACGAGGTCGTCCGGGTCGGGATCAGGGAGCTGCTGAGCGCCTCCCCCGACCTGGAGGTCGTCGGCGAGGCGTCCTCGGTGACCGAGGCGCTCACGATGATCCCCGCGACCAACCCGGACGTGGCCGTGCTCGACGTGCGCCTGCCCGACGGCAACGGCATCGAGCTGTGCCGCGAGCTGCGGTCACGCCTGCCCGAGCTGCAGGTCCTGATGCTCACGTCGTTCACCGACGACGAGGCGCTGTTCGACGCGATCATGGCCGGCGCGTCCGGTTTCGTGCTCAAGCGCATCCTCGGCACGGACCTCACGACCGCCGTGAAGACGGTCGCGGCCGGGCACTCCCTCCTGGACGCCCGCTCCACCGCCGCGCTGCTCAACCGCATCCGCCGGGAACGCGAGCAGGGCGACCCGGTCCGCGCGCTCACCGAGCAGGAGCGGACCGTGTTCGACTACATCGGCGACGGCCTGACCAACCGGCAGATCGCCGAGAAGATGTTCCTCGCCGAGAAGACCGTGAAGAACTACGTGTCGCACCTGCTCGCCAAGCTCGGCCTCGAACGCCGCACCCAGGCCGCCGTGCTGTCGTCGCAGCTGCGCAACAAGCCGACCCACGACAACGAAACCGGCTGACCCACGGCATGGTTCGAGCAGAACCGCCGCTCGCTCGCAGAAGGGCTTGTGTCGTGGATGAAGGGCGCCTTCATCGACCTCAGGTGGATGAAGGCGCCCTTCATCCACCTGAGGTCGCGTTTGGCCGCGCAGGTCGGACCAGGTGCTCAGGCCAGCGGAACCCGCCACGTCACCCGTGTGCCGCCGCCGGGCTCGTCGGCGACCGTCAGCGCCCCGTTCAACGACGCCGCCCGTTGCTCCAGGTTGCGCAACCCGCTGCGGGCGACCTCGGGCGGCATGCCCAGCCCGTTGTCGACCATCGAGATGATCAACGCGTCCCCGGCCTCGACGGTCAGCGTCAGCTCGGTCGCGTGGGCGTGGCGCAGCGCGTTGGTGACGGTCTCGCGCACCACGGCCTCGGCGTGCTCGGCGATGTGGTCGGGCACGAGGCTGTCGATGGTGCCCGACATCCGGATCGCCGGGCTCACCTCGGCGTTCTCGGTGATCTCCGCGACGATGTCGAGCAGCCTGCGGCGCAGGCCCGTGTCGCCGGAGTCGGCCTGCAGGTCGAAGATCGACGTGCGGATCTCCAGCACGGTCTGGTCGAGCTGGTTGACCGCCTTCGTCACCCTTCTGCGGGCCTCCGGGTGGTTCACCCACGTCAGCGCGCCCTGCAGGCTCATGCCGGTGGCGAAGAGCCGCTGGATCACGTGGTCGTGCAGGTCGCGGGCGATCCGGTCGCGGTCCTCCAGCACGTCGACCACGCGCCTGGCCTGCTGGTTCTCGGCGAACTCGATCGCGACCACCGCCTGGTCGGCGAACGAGGCCAGCAGCGGCATCAGGTCCGCGCCGAACGCCGGGGCGTCCTTCTCCCGCACGGCGAGGAGCACGCCCGTCACCGCCGTGCCCGCGCGCAGTGGCAGCACCACCGCGGCTCCCGCCTGCTCGGGCAGCTCGCCGAGGCTGCCGTCCACGTCCTCGACCAGCGCCGGTGCGCCGGTCTCCAGCACCTGTGCGAGGACCGGCGCGTCCGGCGCGAAGTGCTCGGGAGTCGTGTCGCTACCCGCCCAGGCCGCCCTGCGCAGCCCTTCGCCCTCGCGCAGCAGCACCACCGTCCAGGACGCCGACGCGAGCTCGACGGCACGCTGGGCGATGAGCTGCAGGGCGTCCTGCGCCGTCGCACCGGCGAGGAGCTGGGCGTTGATCTCCGCGGTCGCCTCCAGCCACCGCTCGCGCATCCGCGACCGTTCGAACAGCCTGGCGTTCTCCACCGCCACACCGGCCGCCGCGGCCAGCGCCTCCAGCACGACCTCGTCGTCGGCGGTGAAGTCGCCGCCGTCGGTCTTCTCGGTCATGTAGAGGTTGCCGAACACCTCGTCGCGCACGCGCACGGGCACGCCCAGGAAGCCGTGCATCGGCGGGTGGTTCGGCGGGAAGCCGACCGACGCGGCGTGCTCGGTCAGGTCGTGCAGCCGGATCGCCCTCGGCTCCTTGATGAGCAGCCCGAGCAGGCCCTTGCCCTCGGGCAGGTGGCCCATGTGCGCGCGGGTCTCGGGATCGATGCCGACGTAGACGAACTGCGAGAGGTTGTGCCGCGAGCCGAGCACGCCCAGCGCGCCGTAGCGGGCCCCGACGAGCTCAACGGCGGCCTGCACGATCCGTTGCAGGGTCGAGTCCAGCTCCAGGCCGGCGCCGACCGCGAGCACGGCGTCGAGCAGGCTCTGCATCTTGTCCCTGGTCGACCCGATCTCGGCCAGCCGCTCGCGCATCTCGTCGAGCAGCTCGTCCAGCCGCAGCCCGCCCAGCAGGCTTCGGGAAAGTTTCTCGTCGGGTCCGGTCACCGATCAAGCTTTTCACGGGCCCGGCGCGACGCCAAGCGGTCCCGATCGGGTCAGGACCTTCGACGCTGGGACCACCCGATCGTGCCGCGAACAGTGGTGGGAGGACACGTTCGACCAGGTGACACGACGAGGTGAAAGACATGGCTCAGGTGACGGCGGCGCTGGGATTGACGCCCGAACAGGTCGAGCGGGCGCTCGCGACCGCCGCACTGGCGCCCTCGGTCCACAACACGCAGCCCTGGCGGTTCCGCGTCCGCCGCGACCGGATCGAGCTGCACCCGGACCCGTCCCGCAAGCTCGCGGCCACCGACCCCGAGGACCGCGAGCTGCGGCTGTCCTGCGGTGCCGCGCTCTACAACCTGCGCCTCGCGCTGCAGGACCTGGGCGTGCGCCCGCTGGTCACCGTGCTGCCCGGCCAGGACGCGCCCGGCGCGCTCGCGGTGGTCCGCCGCGGCGGCACGCTCAAGATCGACGACGAGCACCGCGCCCTGCTGAAGGCCGTGCCGCACCGGCGCACCAACCGCAAGCCGTTCCTGGAGGCGACCGTCGACCCGCGGCAAAGGCACGCGCTGGTCCGGGCGGCGGAGCTGGAACGCTCCTGGTTGCACGTCGTCACCACGCGAGAGGACCGGGCCCAGCTCAAGAAGCTCGTCCAGCGCGCGCACGAGATCCAGCTCCACGACGAGGCCGTGCAGGCGGAGCTCGCGGCGTTCACCGGCCACCGTCCCGGCGCGACCGACGGCGTGCCTCCCGCGTCCGCCGGCGTGCGGCCGGCGATGCAGGACGAGTGGGTGTTCCGCGACTTCCAGGGCCCGGAACGCCAGCCGGGCAAGGACTACGAGTCCGACCCGCTCGTCGTGGTCCTCTGCTCGTTCTACGACGGCCCGCTCGGCGATCTGCAGGCAGGCCAGGCACTTCAGCGCGTCCTGCTCACGGCGACCACGCACGGCCTGTCCGCGTCGTTCCTGTCCCAGCCGGTCGAGGTGCGCCGCATCCGCGAGGACCTGCGGCGCGCGCTCGGCGGCCTGCTCGTGCCGCAGACCGTGCTGCGCCTGGGGTTCAGCACCCCGGTGCCGCCCACACCGCGCCGCTCCGTCGCCGAGCTGATGATCGAGTCCGACGAGCACGCACCCTGCTGACGAGGCCCCTCACACGGCGACCGGCGGGCGTGTGCCCGCCGGTCGCGCCGTGCCCGGGCCGGAGGCCCTTAGGTCCCACGGCGTCGGGGACCACGGGCCCTGCGCTCCTGCCACCAGCCCCGAGAAGCTGGAACCGATGAACCTGACGAGGAGGAACCCCGTGACCACCGACCTGGAGCTGGTCGACGCGTACTGGCGGGCCGCCAACTACCTGTCGGCGGGCCAGATCTACCTGATGGACAACCCGCTGCTGACCGAACCGCTGACGCCGGAGCACATCAAGCCGAGGCTGCTCGGCCACTGGGGCACCACACCGGGCCTCAACTTCGTCTACGCGCACCTCAACCGGGTCATCCGGGAGCGCGACCTCGACGTGCTGTTCGTGACCGGTCCCGGCCACGGCGGCCCCGCGCTGCTGGCCAACACGTGGCTGGAGGGCACCTACAGCGAGACCTACCCCGACGTGCCACGGGACGGCGACGGCATGCGCGCGCTGTTCCGCCAGTTCTCCTTCCCCGGTGGCGTGCCGAGCCACGTGGCACCCGAGGTGCCGGGGTCCATCCACGAGGGCGGCGAACTGGGCTACTCGCTGGCGCACGCGTTCGGTGCCGCCTTCGACAACCCCGGCCTGATCGTGGCCTGCGTGGTCGGTGACGGCGAGGCGGAGACCGGACCGCTCGCGACCAGCTGGCACGCCGGCAAGTTCCTCAACCCGCGCAAGGACGGCGCGGTGCTGCCGATCCTGCACCTCAACGGCTACAAGATCGCCAACCCGAGCCTGCTGTCGCGGATCCCGCACGACGAGCTGGACGCGTTGCTGCGCGGTTACGGCTACGTCCCCTACTACGTCGAGGGCGACGAACCGAAGGCGATGCACGCGCGCATGGCCGAAGTGCTCGACGAGGTCGTGGACGAGATCCACCGGATCAAGGACACCGAGGACCGGCCGCGGTGGCCGATGATCGTGCTGCGCAGCCCGAAGGGCTGGACCGGTCCGTCCGAAGTGGACGGAGTTCCGGTCGAGAACACCTGGCGCGCCCACCAGGTCCCGCTGGCCGGCGTGCGGGACAACCCGGAGCACCTGCGTCAGCTGGAGTCCTGGCTGCGCAGCTACCGCCCGGACGAGCTCTTCGACGCCGACGGCGCGCCCCGCGAGGACCTCTCCGAGCTGGTCCCCGACGGCACCCGCCGGATGGGCGCGACACCGCACGCCAACGGCGGACTGTTGCTGCGCGAGCTGAAGATGCCGGGCATCCGCGAGCACGCCGCGGAGGTCGTGAAGCACGGCACCACGCACTCCGAACCGACCAGGGCCCTCGGCCGGATGCTGCGCGACGTCGTCAGCCTCAACGCCGACGCGCGCAACTTCCGCGTCTTCGGACCGGACGAGACCGCCTCGAACCGGCTCGACGCCGTGTTCGAGGTGACCGGAAAGCAGTGGCAGGCAGAGACGTTGCCGGTCGACGAGCACCTCCAGCACGACGGCCGGGTCGTCGAGGTGCTGTCCGAGCACCTGTGCCAGGGCATGCTGGAGGGCTACCTGCTCACCGGCAGGCACGGGCTGTTCAACTGCTACGAGGCGTTCATCCACATCGTCGACTCGATGTTCAACCAGCACGCCAAGTGGCTCAAGACCAGCCGGCACCTGGAGTGGCGCCGGCCCGTCGCGTCGCTCAACTACCTGCTCAGCTCGCACGTGTGGCGGCAGGACCACAACGGGTTCTCGCACCAGGACCCCGGCTTCATCGACCACGTGATGAACAAGAAGGCCGAGGTCGTCCGGGTCTACCTGCCGCCGGACACGAACACGCTGCTGTCGGTGGCCGACCACTGCCTGCGCAGCAGGGACTACGTCAACGTCGTCGTGGCGGGCAAGAACGAGACGCCGGACTGGCTCTCCATCGACGAAGCCGTGTTGCACTGCGCGCGCGGGGCGGGCATCTGGGACTGGGCGAGCAACGACGAGGACGAACCCGACGTCGTGCTGGCGTGCGCCGGAGACGCGCCGACCGTCGAGGTGCTCGCCGCGACCGGTCTGCTGCGCGAACACCTGCCGCAACTGCGCGTGCGGGTGGTCAACGTCGTCGACCTGATGCGCCTGCAGCCCGACACCGAGCACCCGCACGGCATGCCGGACCGCGAGTTCGACGCGCTGTTCACCACCGACAAGCCGGTGATCTTCGCCTACCACGGCTACCCGTGGCTGATCCACCGCCTCACCTACCGCCGCGCCAACCACCGCAACCTGCACGTCCGCGGGTACAAGGAGGAAGGCACCACCACCACGCCGTTCGACATGCTCGTGCTCAACGACATGGACCGGTACCGGCTGGTGATCGACGTCGTCGACCGCGTGCCGGGACTCGGCCAGAAGGCGGCCCGGCTGCGGCAGCTCATGCAGGACCAGCGGGCCCGCCACCACGCGTGGATCCGCGAGCACGGCGAGGACCTGCCCGAGGTGCGCGACTGGACCTGGCAGTGACAGTTCTGGTCGTGAACGCGGGCTCGTCCAGCCTGAAACTGCGTGTGCTCGGTGAGGACGACGCCGTCCTCACCGAGCGGCACGTGGAACGCTGGTCGGGAGAAGTGCAGCCGCTGGAGGACTTCCTCGCCACCGCGCCGGAGGTCCACGCGGCCGGGCACCGGGTCGTGCACGGCGGATCCGCGTTCACCAGCGCCACCGTGCTCGACGACGAGGTCGTCCGGCGCATCGGCGCTCTCACCGCGCTGGCGCCGCTGCACCAGCCCCGTGCGCTCGCCGGCATCACCGCGGCGCGGGAGCTGCTGCCGGACGTGCCGCAGGTCGCCTGCTTCGACACCGCGTTCCACACCACGATGCCACCGTCCGCGACGACCTACGCCGTTCCCGAGGCGTGGCGCCGGAAGTGGGACCTGCGCAGGTACGGGTTCCACGGCCTGTCCCACGCCTACGCGTCCCGCCACGCCTGCGAGCTGGCCGTCCGGCCGGGTGCCCGCGTGGTGAGCTGCCACCTCGGTTCCGGCGCCTCGCTCGCGGCTGTCGTGAATGGACAATCGGTCGACACCACGATGGGCTTCACCCCGTTGGCGGGCCTGGTGATGGCGACCCGCAGCGGTGACGTCGACCCCGGCCTGCTGGTCTGGCTGCAACGCGCCGGACTCCCCCTCGACGAGCTGGAGGACGGCCTGGAGCACCACTCGGGGCTCGCCGGGCTGTCCGGGGTCGGCGGCGATCTGCGGGACGTGCGCCAGGCCGCCGAGCGAGGAGACGAACACGCTGCTCTCGCGCTGCAGGTGTACACGCACCGGTTGCGCCAGGGCATCGCCGCCATGGCCGCGTCCCTGGGCGGGATCGACCTGCTCGTGTTCACCGGTGGCGTGGGCGAGCACGACGCCGCACTCAGAGCGGACACCGTCAGCGGCTTGAAGTTCCTCCGGATCGAGCAGGTCCTGGTCGTCGAGGCACGTGAGGACGTGGAGATCGCCGCCCAGACGCGTCAGGTGCTGAGTCAGGCGTCGAGCGCGGCAGCGCCGAGCACGTTCAGCAGCGCCAAGGCCTCTGCGTCGGAGGAGCCCAGCGGCGCGCTGTAGAGCACGAGGTGCTGGTCGCGATCATCGATCACCAGCGTGTCGCACGTGACGGTGACGTCCCCGACGGCCGGGTGGCGGAACGTCTTCGTGAGCATCGGCGCGGCCTGCACGTCGTGCCGCTCCCACAGCCGGGCGAAGTCGGGGCTTCCGGCGCGCAGCTCGTCGACGAGGCCGCTCACCTCGGGATCCGCCGGGTAGCGGGCCAGGGTGGCGCGCAGCTGCCGGACGACGTGGTGCCGGAACTCGGCCGCGTCGGAGATCCCGTACGGCGGTGTGTCCTCCGGCCCGAGGAACGCCTTGCGCGCGAGGTTGCGGTCCTTCGGCGTGAGGCGTGCGAAGTCCTCCAGCAACGCGGCCGCGAGGTCGTTCCACGCCAGCACCTCGAACACCGCGGAGATGACGATGGCCGCGGTCTGCGGCAACCGTTCGAGCAGCGCGAGGATGCTCGGGCGGACGTCGCGGCGGTGCAGCCGGACGCGGGTCGGCGCGGTGCCGGCGAGGACGTGCAGGTGGTCCGACTCGGCCTCGGTGAGCCGCAACGCGCCCGCGATCCCGGCGAGCACCTCACCCGACGGTCGTGGTGCCCGGCCCTGTTCCAGCCGCACGTAGTACTCGGTGGAGATGTGCGCGAGGACCGCGGCCTCCTCCCGGCGCAGCCCCGGTGTGCGGCGGCGCGGTCCGGACGGAAGGCCGACGTCCTCCGGCCGGAGCCGTTCGCGACGGCTGCGGAGGAACGCCCCGAGCTCCTGCTTGTCCATACCCCGAGTCTGCCCGCCGCGCGGCCGCGGATCCTGGTACCGCCTGTACCTGAATCCGGACCTCGCGTCCGCCCCAGACTGCGATCATGACGCAGAACCTCACTCCCCTCGGCCTGCTGACCGGCAAGGTCGTGTTCATCACCGGTGCCAGCCGCGGCATCGGCGCGGCCGCCGCCAGGCTCTTCGCCGACGAAGGGGCCGCCGTCGTGCTCGCCGCCCGCGGCATCGAGGCCCTCGGCCACGTGGTCGCGGAGATCCGCGACAAGGGCGGTGTCGCCGACGCCGTCGCCCTGGACCTGTCCGACCGCGCGAGCATCCGCGCCGCCGTGGACCGCGTCGGCGAGCTGCACGGACGGCTCGACGGCGCCTTCAACAACGGCGCGGTCGTCCAGCATCCCGGCCCGCTCGACACTACCAGCGACTCCGACATCGACCTGCAGTTCGAGGTGAACTTCCGCGCGCACTGGACCGCGATGACCGCCGAGGCGGCCCTCATGCGCCGGCACGGCGGCGGGGCGATCGTCAACACCTCCAGCATCGGCAGCCGCCGCGCGAACCCGGCGCTGCCCGCCTACGGCGCCATGAAGCGCGCGCTCAACAGCATCACCGAGACCGCGGCCGTCACCTGGGCCCGCGAGGGCATCCGGGTCAACGGCATCACGCCCGGTGGCACCGCCACGAAGATGATCGACGACTGGGAAGCGGCCACCCCCGGCATCATCGAGCGCATCAACGCGATGTCCCCGGTCGGACGCATGGCCGAGCCACGTGAGGTCGCGGAGGTCGCCGCGTGGTTGCTCAGCGACCGCGCGTCGATGGTGACCGGCGCGATCGTGCCGGTCGACGGCGGTGCCGGCGCCTGAATTCAGGCGCCGTCCCGCATTCCCGTTCCGAGCGCATTTCCACAGCGCGCGGAAAATACGGGACACAAGTGTCCAGTACACCCACAATTGGCCGTCCGCGCAGGTCAGAAGCACAACTGACCCGGCCACAAGTGGGAGTTACCTCACCGTTGCGAGAACGTTAGGCTCCGAGTTCCGTCAGGTCCGACCGAATTCTGGAGAGTGATCCCGCTGAGCCACTCCGCGCAGCCGCGTTTCCTGCATCAGGGCTGCATCTACGGCAGTGACGCGGAGTTCCTCGCGATGGCCGTGCCGTTCGTGCTCGACGGACTGCGCCGCGACGAACCCGTGCTGGTCGCCACGACAGCGGCGCACCGGGAGCTCCTGCAGGACGAGCTCGGGCCGGACGCCGAGGTGGAGTACGCCGAACCGGAGCACTTCGGCGTGCGCCCACCCCAGCGGGCCACCGCGCTGCACCGGCACTGGACCCGCCACGGGCGTGCCGAACCGGTGCGAGTCCTGGTCGAACCGGAGTGGACCGGCCGGTCCGACCGGGAGGTGTCCGCGTGGCAGCGGATGGAGGCGGCGCTCAACGTCGTGCTGGCCGACACCAGCATCTGGATGATCTGCCCGTACGACGAGAGAACCGTGCGCGCGGAGATCGTGGGCGACGCCCGCCGCACCCACCCCGAGTGCGTGGTGGGACACCGGGCGGAACCGTCCCGCGAGTTCGTGCGGCCAGAGGAGTTCGCGCGCTCGCACGCGGAAGCGCGTCCCGGCCCCGCGGACGAGCTCTACCGCTTCGAGGGCGACCTGATCGCCGTCCGCAGGTACGTGCTCAGGGCGGCCTCGGCGCTGTTGCGGCGCAACGAGGACGCGGTGGGCATGTTCGGCATCGCCGCGGGTGAGGCGATCGCCTACCTGATGGCCCAGGGCGTCGGCCGGGCAGCGGTGTGGGTCCGCAGGGCGGCCGGGCGGGTGGTCTGCACGCTGCACAGCGACCAGCCGCTCGCCCACGTGCCGGCGTTCCTCGGCTACCGGCCGCCGGGGCTCGCGCGGGAGCCGGGTGACGGCCTGTGGCTCACCAACCAGATCTGCGAGTGGCTCGACGTCACCTCCGACGCGTCCGGGTGCACGATCGAGCTGGCCATGCCGTTCGGGGCGGCCGACGAGCTGCGCCGCGCCGAAAGCACCCGCCTCGCCTTCGGCTAGCCCCGCGCTCGCCGTCGATGAACGGCGCATTCGTTCACCTCAGGTGGACAAATGCGCCGTTCATCCAACCAACCCAGGCGCGCAGCAGGGTCGTCCAGGCGTCGAGGCCGGTGCCGCGGGTGGCGGAGAGCCGCAGCAGGGTGGCGCGCGGGTTCACGGCGGCGAGGTTGCGGACGAACGTGTCCACGTCGAAGTCCAGGTGCGGCAACAGGTCCGTCTTGGTCAGCACGACGACGTCCGCGGCGGAGAACATGTGCGGATACTTCAGCGGCTTGTCCTCGCCCTCGGTGACCGAGGCGAGCACCACGCGGTGCCGCTCGCCCAGGTCGAACAACGCCGGGCAGACCAGGTTGCCGACGTTCTCGACGAACACCACCGAACGGGCGGGCGGTGCCAGGTCCCGCAACGCGGCCGCGACCATCCCCGCGTCGAGGTGGCAGCCGGCGCCGGTGTTCAGCTGGACCACCCGGCACCCGGCCGCGCGGATCCGGTCGGCGTCGCGCGAGGTCTCCTGGTCGCCCTCGACGACCGACACCACGGGATCACCGGCGAGGTCCGCGATCGTGCGTTCCAGCAGGGTCGTCTTGCCCGAGCCCGGTGAGCTCATCAGGTTCACCGCGACGACGTCCCGTTCCGCCAGCCACTCCCGGTTGACCGCGGCCAGGTCGTCGTTGCGGGCCAGCACGCGCTGCTCCAGCGCGACGGTCACGGTGGTACATCCGCAGGTCCCGCACATGCCGACACAACCTCCACTGACTTGATGCGAACGTCCTTGCCGGACAACACTTCCGCGTCCACGCTCCCGCAGGCCGGGCACGGCACGACGAGCCACTCGGCCTCGTGCTCCCCCGCGCAGGCACGGCAGCGGGCGCGCCCGGCGGGTTCGGTGATCTCCAGCCGGGCACCCTCGACGGTGGTGCCCTCGGCCACCAGGTCGAAGCAGAACCGCACCGCGTCGGCCACCACGCCGGACAACCGGCCGATCTCCAGCCGCACCACGGCGATCCTGCTGTCCCCCAGCCGTTCGGTGATCGCCGCGACGACCTCCTGGACGATCGACAGCTCGTGCACTCAGCAGATCCTCGGCAGCGGGTCCCCGACCAGCACGTCGCAGATCCTGGTGCCGCCGAACGCGGTCTTCAGCAGCACCAGGCCGGCCGGGTCGGCGGCGATCCGGCCGATGATCGACGCCTGCGCGCCCAGCGGATGCCCGCGCAGCGCCTCCAGCGCCCGATCCGCCTGCGCCCCGTCGACCACGGCGACGAACCGGCCCTCGCAGGCCACGTACAGCGGGTCGATGCCGAGCAGCTCCCCCGCGCCCCGCACCTCCGGCCGCACCGGGACCGCGTCCTCGTCCACGACCACGGCGACACCGGCCGAGCCCGCGATCTCGTTCAGCACGGTCGCGACACCGCCGCGGGTGGCGTCGCGCATGATCCGCACGCCGGGCGTGGCCAGCAGCAAGGTGTTCACTACGTCGTGCAACGGCGCGGTGTCCGAGACCAGGCCCTCCGCCTCGATGCCGAGGTCATCGCGTGCGAGCATGATCGTGACGCCGTGGTCGCCGATCGGCCCGGACACCAGCACCGCGTCGCCCGGCCGCACCCCGGACATCCCGAGGCCCCAGTCGTGCTGGACCACGCCCACCCCGGCCGTGTTGAGGTAGCAGCCGTCGCCCTTGCCGCGTTGCACGACCTTCGTGTCGCCGGTGACGATGTGCACGCCCGCGGCTTCGGCCGCCGCCCGCATCGAACCGGTGATCCGCACGAGGTCGGCGACCGGGAAGCCCTCCTCCAGGATGAACCCGGCGGTCAGGTAGAGCGGGCGGGCACCGGAGACGGCCAGGTCGTTCACCGTGCCGTTGACCGCGAGGTCGCCGATGTCGCCGCCGGGGAAGAACAACGGTGTCACCACGAACGAGTCCGTGGTCAGCGCGAGCCGGGAGCAGCCGATCTCCAGCTCGGCCGCGTCACCGAGCGGTTCGAGCCGCGGGTTGCGGAACGCCTCCAGGAAGATCGCGTCGACCAGCGTCCTGGTCGCCTTGCCGCCGGCCCCGTGCGCGAGGGTGATCCGTTCCTCCTTCACGTGCGCACGTCGGCGGCGGGCCCGTTCGATGCGGTCCAGCACCTGCTGTTCCTTCTCCGAGGTGCTCATCCGACGCTCGCTTCCCTGCTGAACCGGCCGAAGTTGTAGTACGCCGCGCACGCGCCCTCGGGCGACACCATGCAGGTGCCGATCGGCGTCTCCGGGGTGCACGCGGTGCCGAACACCTTGCACTCCCACGGTTTCAGCACGCCCTTGAGCACCTCGCCGCACTGGCACGCCTTCGGGTCCGCCACCCGCACGCCCGGCAGGTCGAACAGCCGCTCGGCGTCGAAGCGGGCGTACTCCTCGCGCATCCGCAGCGCCGAGTGCGAGATGAACCCGAGCCCGCGCCACTCGAAGTACGGCCGCAGCTCCATCACCTCGGTGATCACCCGCAGCGCGGTCGGATTGCCCTGCCACGGCACGACTCTGGCGTACTGGTTCTCGACCTCGGCACGGCCGTCGCGGACCTGGAGCATCAGCCGGTGGATCGACTGCAGCACGTCCAACGGCTCGAACCCCGCCACCACCAGCGGTTTCCCGTAGTCCCGCGCGATGAACCGGTACGGCTCGCAGCCGATCACCGTGGACACGTGACCGGGCCCGAGGAACCCGTCCAGCCGCTGGTCCGGCGAGTCCAGGATCGCCTTGATCGCCGGGAGGATCGTGACGTGGTTGCAGAAGACGCTGAAGTTCTCCAGGCCTTCCTTCGCCGCGCGCAGCACGGTCATCGCGGTCGACGGTGCCGTGGTCTCGAACCCGATGGCCATGAACACGACCCGCGCGTCCGGCCGCTGCCGCGCGATCTTCAGCGCGTCCAGCGGCGAGTAGACCATGCGGATGTTCGTGCCCTCGGCGTTGGAGTCGAAGAAGTTCCCGCCGCTGCCGGGCACGCGCATCATGTCGCCGAACGACGTCATCAGCACGTCCGGTTGCCGGGCGATGTGGATGGCGTCGTCGATCCGTCCCATCGGGATCACGCAGACCGGGCAGCCGGGACCGTGCACGAGCGTGATGTTCTCCGGCAGGTGGTCCTCGATGCCGTGCTTGTAGATGGTGTGCGTGTGGCCGCCGCAGACCTCCATGAACTTGTACTCGCGGCCGGGCTCGCACAGGCCGGCGATCTCCTTCGCCAGCGCCCTGGCCTTGGCCGCATCCCGGAACTCGTCGACGAACCGCACGTTGCACCGCCTAGTCGATGTGGGAGTCGCGGAGAGCGTCCAGCTCGTCCTGGTAGGCCTTGCCGAGGGTCTCCAGGAACTCCAGGGCCGACCGGGCCTCCTCCTCGTCGATCTTCGACAGCGCGAAGCCGACGTGGATGAGCACCCAGTCGCCCACGCGCACGTCCTCGTCCTGGAGCAGCCCGATGTTGATGGTCCGGCGGACGCCGTTGACGTCGACCTTCGCGAGGTCCTGGTGCTCGGTGAGGATGTCGACGACTTCGCCGGGGATGCCGAGGCACACGGGTCACCTGCCGTGGTTCGTGACGAGGTCGACCACCGCGCCCGCCGCCGTGCCGACCGCTCGCTCGACGCTCGGGCTGAGGCCCATGCGGTGGTCGAGCACCTCGGGTTCGCACCCGACCAGCACGACCCTGCGCGGTGCTTCACCGAGCCACGCCAGCAGGTTCAGCACCACGTCGGGCTGCATCCCGTGGGCGTCGAGGCACGGGGTCTGCTCCGTCCTGCCCGTGTCCAGCTCGATCACGTGCACGGTGCCCGCCTCGTCGCCGCGGGCGGTGGCGTCGACGAGGACCGTCAGCTCGTAGTCCGCTGCGGCGAGGTCGTAGGCGAGGTGCAGGCCGCGCACGCCGTAGTCGGCGACCTTCGCCCAGGCCGGCAGCTCGACACCCGCCAGCCTCCTGACCACCTCGACGCCGAACCCGTCGTCCGCGAGGAAGACGTTGCCGATGCCCGCCACCAGCACCCTCGCGGTCACAGGAGCTCGACCTCGTCCGGGGTGAAGTAGCGGTACAGGCCGCACTCCGCGAGCAGGTCGGCGGCGGCGTCGTCTTCGAGGGTGACGGCGAGGTGCGTTTTCCCGTCCACATCGGACAGGACATCGCGGACGACGGCGATCCGGTCGTGCAGGAACATGTCCTGGGCGTCGGCGTTGCGCGACGGCCGCAGGCGGACCCTGGCGCCCTTGCCGACGGCCGTCCGCATGGTGCCGTGCAACGCCTCCAGCGACTCCGGCGGCAGCCCTTCCACCCGGTCCAGCAGGTCCGCGGCCTTCGCATCGGTCGCCCGGACCTGCCGCTTCTCCTCCTCGGTCAGCGTCATGGTCCGCAACGTCAGCAGCTCGTCGATCTCCGTGCCGTCGAACAGGTCCCCGTGACTCTGCGCGGCGACCTCCGGGTGGTCGTACAGGATGATCGGCGCGCACAGCACGGTGTCCGCCCGCCCCGGCGCCCCCACCAGCACCGGCCAGGTCCGTTCGTTGCGGCACCCGGCGGTGGCGGCGGCGGCCCAGTCCGGTGGGTCGACCAGCGACAGGAACTCGCCGCCCGTCACCGAAAGCAACGTGTGCGCCGACAGCAACGCACACCGCAGCGCCGCATTCCGTTCCGCGTGAGGCTGTTCCCAACCGGAGGTGTTGCGCACCTGAACGGTCAGCCGCATCAGGCCGGGCGGCACGAAGCTCGTCCGCAACGTCACCGATCCGCTGAGCGCACACCGCCGACGCACCAGCCGCGCCCCGGCGCCGACCATCTCGACGTCCTCGCCACCGTCCACCGAGAACGGCATCTCGGCCCCCGCACCCAGGAGCTCCCCCACCGCCAGGACGACGTCGACCTCGCGCTCGACCGCCTCGTCCCACGACGTGTGCTCGCGACCGGACACGGTCACCGACGGCACCGCCCGGAAGCCACCGCCGTCGGCCACCTCGGCAACCCGCTCCTGCAGCTGCAGGAACCGCAACCGCAGGTGCAGCACCGCGCCGGGACTCGGCACGAGGAGCAGCTCGGCCCGCGAGTCCGGGTGCTCCCCGCCGAGCGTGAACGACGGCGGCATCAGCACGCCCCACTGCCAGCGCAACCGGTTCTTCTGGGCGGACGCGCGGTACGGGTAGAGCAGGTAGCCCTCGTACAGCACGGCGTCGGCGATCGCCTTCGCCAGGTCCATGGCGCGCGTCATCGCGCCTCCAGGGCGGCCACGGTCAGCTCCCACAGCACGTGGTAGAGCGTCGTCTGCGCCTCCTGGATCCGGTGCACCGACGGCGACGGCACCACGAACAGGTGGTCGATGTCGGGCGAGGTGGCCATCGCGCCGCCGTCGCCGCCCGCGAAGCCGACCGTGAGCAGGCCTCGCCGCCGCGCCTGCGCGAACGCCGGCGGCAGGTTGGTGGAGCTGCCGCTGGTCGACAGGCCCACCGCGATGTCGCCGGCCCGGCCGAACGTCGCGACCTGGCGGGAGAACACCACGTCGAAGCCGACGTCGTTGGAGAGCGCGGTGATCACCGCGATGTCGTTGGTGAGGCCGATGGCGGGCAACGGGGACGGCGAGCTGACGAACAGGCTCGCGAGGTCCTGGGCGTCGGTCGAGCTGCCGCCGTTGCCGAACGCCAGCAGCCTCCCGCCACGGGCGAACCGCTCGGCCATCGCCTGCGCGCACACCGCCAGGCGACCGCCGTCCGTGGCGAACACCTTCTCCCGCAACGTGATCGCGTCCTTCACCTTCTCCCGGGTGGACTCCGTCACCTGCGCCAGCAGAGTGTCCTCATCGGAGGGCCGGCCGGACAGGAACGGGTACAGGGCCTCGGTCATTCCGGCATCACCGCGATCGCCTCACCGGCGTGCAGCAGCACGACGTCGCCGACGCCGGCGGTCACCAGGGCGACGCTGACCTCCTGGAAGCGGCCGTCCTCCGCCCACACGATCGCCATGTCCTCGTCGAGCAGGCGCACCACGGTGCCGGGCGCGGCCACGTCGGAGCACGTCACGCAGATGTCCTCACGGCACTCCTCGGGGTTCACGCGGCCTCCAGGAACACGTGGGTCAGCTCCCACAGCAGGTGGTAGGCGGTGACGTGGACCTCCTTGACCACCAACGGGTCGGAAGACCGCACGACCAGCACGTGGTCGGCCACCAGCCGACCGTCCCCTCCGGACAGCGCGATCGTGAGCAGGCCGAGCTCACGCGCGACCTCCAGGCCCCGCGCCACGTTCGGACACGAGCCGTCCGCGGACAGGCCCAGCGAGATGTCGCCCGGCTCGCCGAGGCAGCGCAGGGAGTGCGCGAACGTCTCGGCGAACCCGGCGCGGGCCGCCACGCCGGTGAGGGTGGCGACGTCGGCGGCGAGCGAGAGGGCGGGCAGGGCGCGTTTGCCGACGATCACGGGGTGGACGAACTCCACCGCGACGTGCTGGGCGTCGGTGCTCGGGCCGCCGTTGCCGAAGACGACGAGCTTTCCTCCCGCGCGGAACCGCCCGGCCATCCGGTGGCAGATGCGGGCGATCTCCTCGGCCTGGCCGGCGAGATCAGCCAAAGGGACCGTGCGACGCCGTGACAATTCGTTGAAGCGGTCGGCACGATCTGTAGTCGAAGCTTTTGGCACGAGCCCTTCTTCACCTTGGAAACTGTTTTTCACAGCGGGGTGAGGTTTACTTCACGACCACCGCGCGGCGCAAGAGGCGATTATTCGCGGCGACCTGGCAATAGGTGAATCGGATTCGGGGATCAGCGAAACGGCATGTCGCCGAACCGGTCCTGGACCCGACGCAGCTCGCGCAGCCGGGGCTCGGTCTCCCCGCCTGCCCAGCGGCTCACGGTCTTGACCGACACGCCGAGCTGCCGCGCGGCCGCCTCCCTGGTGACACCCTCCCTGCGCAGCACCTCGGTGATCCACTCGGCGAAGCTCGACGGCGCCGCACCGGACAACTCTGACCTGGTCGAAGTAGACTCGTTTGGACGCACTCCATCCGGGTGAACCACGGACGGCAGCACGTCGAACTCGACCCGGTCCGGATAGGTCCGGCAGGAAACCTGGATCTTCCCGCCCGGACCGGCCGCGGCCAGCAGGACGTCCATGATCGTCCTGCTCAGCTCGCGTTGGTCGGCCTCGGGCAACGGCCCGTCCGGCAGGCACCGGCGGATGAAGTCCTGTATTTCCGGAACCGAGGAAGGCCGTGCCGGGAAGGCCCTCGTGAGCACGACGACGGGGAAGATCTCGATCGACTCGGCCACCTGAACCGTCCCTTTCGTCGTGCTCGCGACAGCATTGTCCCCCGGCATTGACAGTTCAGTCTTGCGACAGGCCGCGGGAAAGGTCTAGCGTTGCGGCTCCCGACCGCCCTGAAGGTGGAATATTCCACGTTCTCGAATGACCAGAGCCATTGTTCACCCCGTGGAGGTGTCCTGAGATGACCAGGGCCGCGCCGGTGGTGCACGTCCTCTGGATGAACGGCGGTCTCGGCTGCGACGGCGACTCGGTGGCGCTCACCGCGGCGACCCAGCCCAGCATCGAGGAGATCGTCCTCGGTGGCCTGCCCGGTCTGCCGAAGGTCGCGATGCACTGGCCGTTGCTCGACTTCGAGTGCGGGCCCAGCACCGGTGCGGACAGCTTCATCGAGTGGTGGCACCGGGCCGACCGCGGCGAGCTCGACCCGTTCGTGCTGGTCGTCGAGGGATCGGTACCGGACGAGACCAACAAACCCACCGGCTTCTGGTGCGGCTTCGGCACCGATCCCGCCACCGGCCAGCCGATCACCACCACAGAGTGGCTGGACCGGTTGGCGCCCAAGGCCACCGCGGTCCTGGCCGTGGGCACCTGCGCCGGCTACGGCGGCATCCACGCCATGGAGGGCAACCCGACCGGAGCCATGGGCGTGCCGGACCACCTCGGCTGGGACTGGCGGTCCAAGGACGGCATCCCGGTCGTGGTCGTGCCGGGGTGTCCCGTGCAGCCGGACAACCTCTCCGAGACCATCCTGCACCTGCTCTACCAGGTCGCCGGCAACGCGCCGATGATCGACCTCGACGAGGCGCTGCGCCCGAGGTGGCTGTTCGAGACGACCGTGCACGAGGGCTGCGACCGCGCGGGCTACTACGAGCAGGACGACTTCGCGCAGCGGTTCGGCTCGCCCAAGTGCCTGGTCAAGCTCGGCTGCTGGGGCCAGGTGGTGCGCTGCAACGTGCCCAAGCGCGGCTGGATCAACGGCATCGGCGGCTGCCCGAACGTCGGCGGCATCTGCATCGCCTGCACCATGCCCGGTTTCCCCGACAAGTTCATGCCGTTCATGGAGCACCCGCTCGGCGGCACCACCCCCGCACCGGCCAGAACCCTGACCGGCACCGCCATCCGCGTCCTGCGGGACGTCAGAACGAAGGCAGCGAACCCGGTAGCACCATGACCGCCAAGAACACCGATCTCGTCGAGATGACCTGGGACCCGATCACCAGGATCGTGGGCAGTCTCGGCATCCACACCAGGATCGACTGGGCCCAGCGGCGCGTCGTCGAGTGCTACAGCACCTCGTCGATCTTCCGCGGCTACAGCGTCTTCATGAAGGGCAAGGACCCGCGCGACGCGCACTTCATCACCAGCCGGATCTGCGGGATCTGCGGTGACAACCACGCGACCTGTTCGGTCTACGCGCAGAACATGGCCTACGGCATCCGCCCGCCCCACCTCGCCGAGTGGATCATCAACCTCGGTGAGGCCGCCGAGTTCCTGTTCGACCACAACATCTTCCAGGAGAACCTGGTCGGCGTGGACTACTGCGAGAAGATGGTCCGCGAGACCAACCCCGGCGTGCTCGACCTGGCCAACCGCACCGAGTCACCACACGCCGACGTGCACGGTTACCGCACGATCGGTGACATCATGCGGTCGCTCAACCCGTTGGAGGGCGAGTTCTACCGGGAGGCGCTGCAGGTCTCCCGGCAGGCCAGGGAGATGTTCTGCCTGATGGAGGGCAGGCACGTGCATCCGTCCACTTTGTACCCCGGCGGGGTCGGCACGGTGGCCACGCTGCAGCTCTTCACCGACTACCTGACCCGGTTGATGCGGTACGTCGAGTTCATGAAGAAGGTCGTGCCGATGCACGACGACCTCTTCGACTTCGTCTACGCGGCGCTGCCCGGCTACGAGGAGGTCGGCCGGCGCCGGATCCTGCTGGCGTGCTGGGGCGGCCTCAACGACCCGGAGCACTGCGACTTCACCTACCGGAACATGACGTCGTGGGGCCGCCGGATGTTCATCACGCCTGGCATCGTCGTGGACGGTGAGCTCGTCACCACCGACCTGGTCGACATCAACCTGGGCATGCGGATCCTGCTCGGCTCGTCGTTCTACGACGACTGGGAGGGCATGGACAGGTTCGTCACGCACGACGAGCTCGGCAACCCGGTCGACGCGCGCCACCCGTGGAACCAGCACACCATCCCCAGGCCCGGCAAGCGCGACTTCGGCGACAAGTACTCGTGGACCATGTCGCCGCGCTGGTTCGACGGCGAGGACCACCTGCCGCTCGACACCGGCGGCGGCCCGCTGGCCCGGTTGTGGACCACCGCGCTGGCCGGCCTGGTGCGCACCGACCACGTGGAGGCCACCGGGCACAGCGTGCGGATCACGCTGCCGCGCACCATGACCAAGCCCGAGGCGACCTTCGAGTGGCGGATCCCGCGGTGGAGCAACGCGATCGAGCGCAACCGCGCCCGCACCTACTTCCAGGCCTACACCGCCGCACTCGCGCTGCACTTCTGCGACCGCGCGCTGGCCGAGGTCCGCGGCGGCCGCACCGACACGTGGTCGGAGTTCACCGTGCCGGACGACGCGTTCAGCTGCGGGTTCACCGAGGCGGTGCGCGGCGGGCTCTCTCACCACATGGTCATCCGCGACGGCCGGATCGCGAACTACCAGCCGTACCCGCCGACGCCGTGGAACGCGAGCGTGCGCGACACGTTCGGCACGCCAGGACCGTTCGAGGACGCGGTGCAGAACACGCCGATCTTCGAGGAGAACACCAAGGAGAACTTCAAGGGCATCGACATCATGCGCGCGATCCGCAGCTTCGACCCGTGCATGCCCTGCGGCGTCCACATGTCCATCGGCGCGGGCACGACGCTCACCAGGATCCACACGCCGCACGCCTTCGCCGGTGCGTCATGACCGGCGTCGACGCCACCGGCGACCGGGTCGAGCAACTGCTCGCCACGCTGCGGTCCGGCGACGACCGGGAGACCGCGGAAGAGCTCGTGCGCGAGCTGATGGACCTGTACGGCACCGGGCTCGCCCGCGTCGTCGCGATCGTCCGGGAGCACGACGCGCAGCTGCTCGGCCGGCTCGCCGCGGACGAGCTGGTGAGGAGTCTTCTTCTGCTGCACGACCTGCACCCCGACGACGTCGACACCCGCATCCGCCGGGCGCTGGCCGGACTGCCCGACGTCGAGTTCCTGGGCACGGACGGCGGTGTGGCACGGTTGCGGCTCACCGCGGGCGGATGCGGTTCGGCGGCACAGGCGCGGATCGCCGAACAGGCGGTGCTCGCCGCCGCCCCGGAGGTCACGAGCGTCGAGATCACCACGACCGGTGCGTTGCTGCAGATCGGCGTGGGCCCGCCCCCCGGCTGGGGTGTGGCGTCGTGAACCGCCAGGGCCTGCAGCGCTTCACCGGCGCCCCGAGCACACCGCAGGAGCAGCTGGAACGCTGCGAGATGTGCGCGACCCCGGTCGCGTCACGGCACGGGCACGTCGTGGACGTCCACCGCCGTGCGCTGATGTGCGCCTGCCGCGCGTGTTTCCTGCTGTTCACCCGGCACCGGGCACATCGGGCGAGGTACCGGGCCGTGCCGGAGCGGTACCTCTGGGATCCGGGACGGCCGGTCTCCGGTCAGGAGTGGGAAGCTCTCGACATCCCGGTCGGCGTGGCGTTCCTGCTGCGCACGGACACCGGTGTCACGGTGTTCCACCCGAGTCCGGCCGGGGCGTCCGAACGCGCGCTCGACTCCCGCGTGTGGTTCGAGCTGGCCGCGGCCCATCCCCTGCTGACGATCGCCGAGCCCGACGTCGAGGCGATCCTGTTCCGCCGCACCGAGAACGGCGCCGACTGCTTCCTCGTGCCGATCGACGCCTGCTACCGGCTCGTGGGCACCGTCCGGCGGTACTGGACCGGACTCGACGGCGGCGACCAACTGCACCACCACGTCGACGAGCTGTTCGCCGAGATCAAGGACAGGGCACGGGCTGTGTCATGAAGCTGCTGGACTTCGAATGCGTTGGCGCACAGGCCAACCCGTACGCCGCGGCACCGGCGGTCACGCTGCGGCTGCGCATCACCCAGGGCTCCGGCGAGCCGGTCGACGCGATGGCGTTGCGCTGCCAGATCCGCATCGAGCCGCACCGCCGCCGTTACTCGCCGGAGGAGGCACGGCGGCTGGTGGACCTGTTCGGTGACACCGGTCGTTGGACGCACACGCTCAAACCCGTGTCGTTCGCGACACTGTCCACAATGGTACCCGGCTTCACCGGCAGCACCGTCGTCGATCTCGACGTGCCGTGCAGCTACGACCTGGAGATCGCCTCGGCCAAGTACTTCAACGCGCTCGACGCGGGCTCGATCCCGTTGCTGTTGTTGTTCAGCGGCACGGTCTTCTGCTCCCGTGACGGCAGGTTGCGCGTCCAGCAGGTGCCGTGGTGCAACGAGGAGTCCTTCTCGCTGCCGGTGAACGTCTGGCGCGAGGCGGTCAACCTGCACTTCCCCGGCAGCGCGTGGTTGCGGGTGCGGCAGGAGACGATGGACTCGTTGCAGCGCTTCAGGTCCGAACACGCGTTCACGAGCTGGGACGACGCCGTGGCCGCGTTGCTCGCGGCGGCCGGGGCGTGAGCGCGCCGGTGGCCAGAGACCTCCGGGTCGCCGGGGTCGTGCAGGGGGTCGGTTTCCGGCCCTACGTGCACCGGCTGGCGACCCGGTTGCGGTTGTCCGGCCGCGTGGGCAACGACGTCACCGGGGTGTTCATCGAGGTCGAGGGCACGCCGGAGAACGTGGCGGAGTTCCTCGCGGCGCTGCCCCGCGACGTGCCGCCGCGGGCACGCGTCGACCGGGTCCAGGTGACCGACTGCCCGGTGCGCGGCCTGACCGGGTTCGAGATCACCACCAGCCGGACCGGGAGACCTCGTGCCACGCTGGTGCCGGCGGACATCGGCACGTGCGCGGACTGCCTGCGCGAGCTGTTCGACCCGGCCGACCGCCGCTACCGGTACCCGTTCGTCAACTGCGCGCACTGCGGCCCGCGGTACACGATCGTGCGCGCGATGCCGTACGACCGGGCGCGGACGACCATGCTGCGCTTCCCGATGTGCCCGGCCTGCCGGTCCGAGTACACCGACCCGGCGAACCGGCGCTTCCACGCCGAACCGACGTGCTGCCGCGACTGCGGGCCGCGCCTGGCGCTCGGCGAGAGCACCGACCCGCTGGCCGAGGCGGTGGCCCGGCTCGCCGACGGGCAGGTGGTGGCGATCAAGGGACTCGGCGGCTTCCACCTCGCCGCCCTCGCCGGGCATCCCACCGCGACGGCCGTGCTGCGCGCCCGCAAACGCCGTCCGGACAAGCCGTTCGCCGTGATGGTCGCCGATCTGCGCCAGGCGGCCGCGCTGTGCGAGGTGGACGACGTCGGCCTCGCGTCGCTCACCGATCCCCGGCACCCGATCGTGCTGCTGCCCCGCCGCGCGGACGCACCCGTGGCGGACGCGGTCGCGCCCGGGACGAACGAGCTCGGGTTGCTCCTTCCCTACACCCCGCTGCACCACCTGCTGATGCGGGAGCTCGCCGAACCGATCGTGCTCACCAGCGGCAACGTCACCGACGAGCCGATCGCCTACCGCCACGCCCGCTCGCTGTCCGGTGTGGCCGACGCGGTGCTCACCCACGACCGCCCGATCCGCGCCCCCGCCGAGGACTCGGTGCTGCGCGCCGGCCGGGTGCTGCGCCGCGCCAGGGGTTACGCCCCGGAACCGATCGCGTTGCCCGTGCGCAGCCCGCGTCCGGTGCTCGCCTGCGGCGCCGACCTGAAGAACACCTTCTGCCTGACCCGCGACGAGCACGCGTTCCTGTCACCGCACCTGGGCGACCTCGCCAACCACGACACCTTCGCCGCGTTCACCAGGGGTGTCGAGCACTTCCGGCGGTTGTTCGGCATCACGCCGCGGGTGGTGGCGCACGACCTGCACCCCGACTACCGCTCCACGAGGTACGCCACCGACCTCACCGGCGTCCGCCTGATCGCCGTGCAGCACCACCACGCCCACCTCGCGTCCTGTCTGGCCGAGAACGGCGAGGCCGGCCCGGTCATCGGGGTCGCGTTCGACGGCACGGGCTACGGACCGGACGGCACGATCTGGGGCGGCGAGTTCATGGTCGCCGACCTCCTCTCCTACCGGCGGATCGGGCACCTCGCGCCGGTACCGATGCCCGGCGGTGCGGCGGCGGTCCGGCAACCGTGGCGGATGGCCGCGGCGTACCTGCCCGACGTCGCGCTACCGGTGGCGCAGCGCAACGAGGCGCAGTGGGGACCGGTCGTGGCGATGGCGCGCAACGGCGTGAACGCGCCGCTGACCTCCAGCGCCGGTCGGCTGTTCGACGCGGCGGCCGCGTTGCTCGACGTGCGGGACGTGATCACCTATGAAGGGCAGGCGGCCGTCGAACTGGAGCAGCGCGCTGACCCGTCCGTTGTGGACGGTTATCCGGCTCGGGTCGGCGGCATGGTCGTGCACGGCGAGGACTTGCTCCGAGCGGTGGCCGCCGACCGTCTCGCCGGGGTGGCGCCGGACGTGATCGCGGCCCGGTTCCACAACGGGGTGGCGGCGGCGGTCGTGGCCTGCTGTGGCGCCGCACGGGAGGAGACCGGACTGGGGACGGTGGCGTTGTCCGGCGGCGTGTTCCAGAACTCGCTGCTGCTGAGCCGGGTGGTGGACGGCTTGCGGCGCAGCGGGTTCCGGGTGCTGACGCATCGGCTGGTGCCGCCGAACGACGGCGGCATCAGCCTCGGCCAGGCCGCCGTGGCCGCGAGCCTGCTCGATCTCCCTTCCTGACCATCTGCCGCGAGGCTCCCTCGTCGCGGTGGAGGGATGGGGGGCTTAAAGAACCAAGGGGGGTGTATGGGGCCCGAAAAGAC
>NZ_JBEXJN010000074.1:0-37753 GCF_040609115.1 Lentzea sp. NPDC004782 | reverse complement strand
CGCTCCGGGGGCCCCGTCGGGGGTGGGGCGGGGGGCGGTCCCCCGGTTTTCGTGGGGGGGTGGTGGTGGGGGGGCGCCTTCATCGATCTCAGGTGGATGAAGGCGCCCTTCATCCACGACGGGGATCCTCTTCCGGCAGGGGTGGTCGGCGGGACATAGAGTCGGCGGCGGCCGAAACACGAGTGCCGGGTTCGCCGGCGCAGGAGGAACCCGTGCTTGCGCTGTCGGTGTTGTTGCTGGTGGCCGTGCTCGTGTGCGCGGTCGTGCGGCCGTGGGGCTGGCCCGAGGCGGCCGTCGCGGTACCGGCGGCGATCCTCGTCGTGCTGGTCGGCGCGTTGCCCGTTCAGCACGCGGTGGACGAGGCGGTGCGGCTCGGGCCCGTGATCGGGTTCCTGGCCGCGATTCTCGTGCTGGCGCAGCTGTGCGACGACGAGGGCCTCTTCCAGGCGTGCGGAACGTGGATGGCACGGGCGTCCGGTGGGCGGCCGCGGACGTTGCTGGGCGGTGTGTTCGTCACGGCGTCGCTGATCACGGCGGTGCTGAGCCTGGACGCGACGGTCGTGCTGCTGACGCCGGTGGTGTTCGCGACGGCGGCTCAGCTCGGCGTGCGGCCGAAACCGCACGTGTACGCGTGCACGCACCTGTCGAACAGCGCGTCGCTGCTGCTGCCGGTGTCGAACCTGACCAACCTGCTGGCGTTCGCGTCCAGCGGCCTGAGCTTCACGCGGTTCGCGGGGCTGATGGCGTTGCCGTGGGTCGTGGCCATCGGGGTCGAGTACCTCGTGTTCCGGTGGTTCTTCCGCACCGATCTCGACGCGCCCGCCCACGCCCCGGCCGAACGGCCGCCGGGGGAGCTGCCGGTGTTCGCGCTGGCCGCGGTCGGGCTGACGCTCGTCGGGTTCGTCGTGGCGTCGGCGACCGGGATCGACCCGGCCTGGGCCGCGTGTGCGGGGGCGGTGGCGATGGCGGTGCGGGCGCTGGTCCGGCGCCGCACGTCCGTGCTGAAGATCGTGCAGTCCGCTTCGTTGCCGTTCCTCGCTTTTGTTCTCGGCCTCGGGATCGTGGTGCGGGCGGTGGTGGACAACGGGCTCGACGACCTTCTGCGGCAGGTGGTGCCGAGCGGCAACGGTCTGGTCGCCCTGCTCGCGGTGGCGGCCGTCGCGGCCGTGCTGGCCAACGTGATCAACAACCTGCCCGCGGTGCTCGTGCTGCTGCCGCTGGTCGCGCCGTTCGGGGCCGGTGCGGTGCTGGCGGTGCTGCTGGGCGTCAACCTGGGGCCGAACCTCACCTACGCCGGGTCGCTCGCGACGTTGCTGTGGCGGCGGATCGTGCACGACCACGACACCGAGGTGAACCTGGCCGAGTTCACCCGGCTGGGCCTGCTCGCCGTGCCTGCCACCCTGGTCGGTGCCGTCGTGGCACTGTGGGCGTCCCTGCACGTGATCGGAGGATGACCATGACAGTTGTCGTGTGGATCGCCGACGACACCTGGCAGTCCAGTGTGGACGCCGCTCGGGCGCACGGCTCGGAGTTCCTGCTGCTGCACGTCAGCGACCACGACGTGCCCGGTGCCGCGCACGGCGCGTTCGCCGGGCTGTTCGGCCGGCACCCGTCGCGCGATCCTGGCAGCAGGCTGGACGACCTCGCCGCCGGCCACGCGGCCCGGTTGCTCGAAGCGGCCGCCGAACGGCTGGGGCTGCCGTGCACGACGTCCGCGCGGGTGGGGCGGGTCGAGCACGAAGTCGTTGCGGCTGCTCAAAACGCCTCTCTGCTCGTGGTGTGCCGTGACGGCGACGTCAGCCACGCCGGTCCGCGCAGCCTCGGCCCGGCGACGCGGTTCGTCGTCGACCACGCGCCCTGTCCGGTGCTGCTGGTCTGGCCGACCTGAAGTTGCGTACACGCAAAATTGCGTGTACGCATGTAAGTATGAGAGCAAAAGGCATCGCCTACGACACCGGCTTCGTCCGCCACGGCGAGATCTCCGTGCCGGCGTTCGACCTCGACGTGGTCCGCGAGGACCTGACCGTCATCCGGGACGACCTGCACTGCAACGCCGTGCACCTCATCGGCGGCTCACCGGAACGGCTGGAGCAGGCCGCCCGCGTCGCCGCCGGCCTCGGGCTGGAGATCTGGTTCTCGCCGTACCCGCTGGAGCTCACGCGGACCGAGATCCTGGAGCTGTTCGTGGACTGCGCCCAACGCGCCGAGCGGATTCGCGCCGAGGGTGCCGAGGTCGTGTTCGTCGCTGGGGTCGAGCTGAGCATCATGAACAAGGGGTTCATGGACGGCGACGACGTGCTGGACCGGGTCCAGCGGCTGTTCGGTCACCCCGACCGGGTGCGCGAGGTCAGCACGCGGCTCAACGAGTTCCTGGCGGAGGCGGTCACGGCGGTCCGCGCGGAGTTCCGCGGCCGGCTCACCTACGCCTGCATCCAGTTCGAGAACGTCGACTGGAGCCTGTTCGACGTGCTGTCGTTCGAGCTGATCCGGTCGGCCGAGGTCGCCGACCGGTATCCCGAGGCGGTGCGCAGCCTGGTGGCGCAGGGGAAACCGGTCGCGATCACCGGGTTCGGCACGGCCGCGTGGCGCGGCTCGGGCGCGGTGGCGCCGCGCAGCATGGAGATCGTCGAGCACGACGCGGCCGGGCTGCCGGTGCGCATCAAGGACGGGTACGTCCGCGACGAGCAGGAGCAGGCCGTCTACCTGCGCGAACTGCTGGAGATCTTCGAGGCGGAGGGCGTGGACGGTGCGTTCGTGTACATGTTCGCGCTCGCCAACTACCCGCACCGGCCGGACGAGCCGAGCCGTGACCTCGACATGGCCGGCCCCGGCATCGTGAAGGTCTACGAGGACGGCACCTGGGAGCCCAAGGCGGCGTTCGGCGCGGTCGCCGAGGTCTACGCGCGGATCTGAAGCGGTGCCAGATGCGCCGGTAGCAACGCCACGTGCTCGGCGAGCAGGTCGATGAACGCCGCCGCCACCGGATCCGGATCGTGCCGGGTGAACGCCGCGATCGGCCGCCGCACCGCAGGTTCCGGGAACGCCACCGTGACGGCGTCGGTGGGGGAGAGAACGTTGGCGGGCACCAGAGCCGGACCCAGACCGGCGGCGGCGAGCCGGGGCGCCGCACTCGTCTGCAACGTCCGCACGGCCACCTTCGGCACGAACCCGGCGGCGGCACAGACCTGGTCCACCACGTCGGCAAGCCCGTTCTGCCGCTCGTAGTGCACCCACCGGCGGCCGGCCAGGTCGCGCACGGGCAACCGGCCGTCCGGCACGGGTTCGCCGGTGGGCAGCACGAGCACGAACTCCTCGACGCCGAGATCGCGGACCGGCCCGTGCCACGTCGCCGGTCGCGGCGCCACGGCGACGTCCGCGAACCCGTCCCGCACGGCCTCTTCGAGCCGTTCCCGATGCGTGAATTCGCTCAACCGCAGCTCGACCAGCGGGTACCGCTCCTGCCACTGGTGCACGACCGGCAGCAGTGCCCCGAGCGTCAACGACTGCAGGGACGCCACGTGCAGCTCGCCGGTCCGCAGTCCGGCGGCCTGCCGCCCTGCGTCCCGCACGCGGTGGGCCTCGGCGAGCAGCGCGCGGGCGGCGGGCAGGATCGCGCGGCCCACCGGGGTCGGTCCGACCCCGCGTTCGAGCAGCGGGGCGCCGATGACCCGTTCCAGCTCGCGGATGCTGCGCGACAGCGCGGGCTGGGTCACGTTCGTGGCCTCGGCCGCCGCCGTGAACGTGCCGTGCTCGATCACCGCGAGAAAGCGCTCGACCTGTTGAACAGTGACCATGCGCAAAGTTTATGGAGTGCGCAAAGAACTGGCATTGGACGCATAGTCGCAGCTCGTCGACGCTGGAGGAAACCCCAGAAGGAGACTGAACGTGTCACTCGACCTCAACGGCAGCCGGATTCTCGTGATCGGCGGAGGGTCCGGCATCGCCCGCGCGATCGCCGTCGCCGCGCACCGGGCCGGCGCGACGCTCGTGCTGGCCGGCCGGGACAAGACCAGGCTCGACGAGACCGCCGAGCTCGTCGGTGGCGCCGAGACCGCGACCGTCGACCTCGGTGACGAGACCACCGTCGCCGCGCTCGCCGAGTCCGCCGGCGCGGTCGACCACGTGATCAGCACGGCGGGTGCGGCGGCGAACGGCCCGGTGCGGGAGCTCGGCGCCGATGCGGTTCAGCGTGCGTTCGACGCCAAGGTGATCGGCCCGATCCTGCTGGCCAAGCACCTGACCGTGCGCGGCTCGTTCCTGTTCTTCTCCGGTGTCGTCGGCTGGCGTCCCGCTCCCGGACGCGTCGTCATGGCCACCGCCAACGGCGCGCTGGGCCATCTGGTCGAGGCGCTGTCCGTGGAGCTGGCCCCGGTGCGGGTCAACGCGATCTCGCCCGGGATCGTCGACTCCGGACTGTGGGACGGCATGGGCGAGCGGAAGGCGGCCTTCCTGGACGGTGTCGCGGCCTCGGTGCCGGCGCGGAGGTTCGGCACCACGGACGACATCGCCGAGGCCGCGTTGTTCGCGCTCACCAACCGGTTCACCACCGGCACCGTGCTGCACGTGGACGGCGGCGGCCGTTGGGCGTGAAAACCGCTTGGCCCGCTTGGGACAATTGCACGCATCATGAGGACAAGGCTGCGTGCGATCGCCCACGAGACCGTCGCGATCGCGGAGCGAGGTTCCTGCGACGGCATCCCGATCGCCGTCGCTCCCGCGGTGGCGGGAACCCGGCTCCACCTGCCGGAGGAAGAGCTTTCCCTGCCCGCGCAGGGAGAACCGCCGACGGTCGAGGTGACCAACGAGTCCACTTTGGAGGCGACGCGGCGGCTCGGCGGTGACCTGGCCTGTCTGGTCTTCGCCTCCGCGCGCAACCCCGGTGGCGGGTTCCTCAACGGTGCGCAGGCGCAGGAGGAGAGCGTCGCACGTGCGTCGGCGCTCTACCCCTGCCTGCTCGCGGCCGGTGACTTCTACGCGCATCACCGCGCGCACGAGGACCTCACCTACAGCGACCGCGTGATCTACTCGCCGAACGTGCCGGTTTTCCGCGACGACGAGGGAAATCTCCTCGCCGAGCCCTACGAGGTCTCGTTCCTCACCGCCGCGGCGCCCAACCTGTCCGCGATCCAGCGCAACCAGCCCGGTCGCGCCGCCGACGTTCCCGCCGTCCTGGAGCGCCGCGCCGTCCGCGTGCTGCGCCTGGCCGCGGCGCACGGCCATCGGCGGCTCGTGCTCGGCGCGTGGGGTTGCGGGGTGTTCGGCAACGACCCCGCGACCGTCGCCCAGGCGTTCCGGACGGCGTTGCGCGACAACCGCTTCTTCGACCACGTCGTGTTCGCCGTGCTCGACCGGCAGAGCGGCACGCCGACGCTGACCGCGTTCGTGGACGCCCTCACCTGACCTCCGTGAACCCGTCCGGGATCTGCGTCTTGAGCTGCGCGAGGTTCTCCGGGGTGGGCGGCAGCCACGTCACGTCGAACGTCGACGCGCCGTCCTGCAGCCAGCGCCAGCGCATCGGCAGGTAGGTGGTGGCGTCGACCCACATCTCGGTCGCCGTCCCCGCCTTGTCTGCGGCGATGCTCAGACGGACGGTCTGCGTGCCGTTGATGGGATCTCCCGGCCCGGCCGCGGTGATGCGGCCGTCCTTGATCGCCTTCTGGATCTTCTCCGGCGTCCACACGTCGTCGTCCGACGGCGTCTCGCCGGGCTGCGACCGGTACGTGCGGGCGCGGTGGTCGACGAAGATGTCACCGGCGGCCGAGCGGCTGAGGTCCACGATCGTCCTGCCGTCCACGGAGGCCCGGTAGCGGAACGCGCTGCCGTCCGCGGCGTGCCACCGTTCGCTCAGCCCCTTCTCGCCCGGCTTGAAGTACTTCTCGCCTTGAACTGCGGGTGCCTGTTCGTGGATCACCATCCCCCGCACGCCGTCGAGCGCGCTCTTCGTCTGCTGAAGCACCTGTGCGACCTCGATCGGTGCGGTCGTCCGGGGTGTTGCGGGCGCCAGCACGACGGCTGCCGCTGCTGCTGCGGCGACCAACGGGACCGCGAGCCAGGCCCGGCGGCGGCGGGACTGCTTGCGCCGCACGGCCGCGAGCAGCGCGGGGGAGTCGGCGGTCACGCCGATGACCTCGGCGCGCAGCACGGTGCGCACGTCGTCGAGCAGTTCGTTGTCAGTAGCCATGAGCGTTCTCCGTGATCTGCTCTCCGAGCAACTGCCGCAACCGCGCGACGGCCCGGCTCGTGTGCGCTTTCACCGTTCCTTCGGACGTGCGCAGTGCCTCGGCCGTCTCCGCCACCGACAGGTCGGCGAAGAACCGAAGCACCACGACTTCCCGTTGCCGCGCGGGCAGTTTCGCCAACGCCCGGCGCACCGCGTCGCGGTTGGCCACCGAGGCGGCGAGGTCGTGGTCCGTCGTCACCTGGTCGACGTTGGTCAGCTCGTGTTCCCGCACCCGTCTGCGGGCCCGGCGCCAGCGGTCGCGCGCCAGGTTGACCAGCACCTGCCGGACGAACGCCTCGGGCGCCGTGTGGACGGACTTCCAGCGCGCCGCCAGCTTCATCAGCGCTGTCTGCAGGATGTCCTCGGCATGGCCGACGTCCCCCACCAGAAGCACAGCTGTGCGCAGCAGCGCGGTCGACCGGTCGAGCACGAACCGGTCGAAGTCGACGCTCATCTCTCGTTGCACGCCCTGGTAGACGACCGGCGGACAATGCCGGTTGACATCACGCGAAAACGCTCCGACCTGTGCTGAGCCGTCGTTGAGCCAGGTTGGCATCACCGTGGTGCCGGAATGGCTTGTGTGTGGTGCCATGGTGTGCCATAGTGGTGCCATGGACCTGACGCCGTACGTGAACTCCCTCGGTCGCGAGCTCCTGACCGCCGCAGACGCCGGTGGCGCGGACGCCAGTGCGCTGATCGAGCGGCTGACCGTGTCGATGGAGTCGGCGATCCGGCTCGCACTGCTCGAAGCGCTGTCGGCCGCCGCCGACGAGATCACCCAGGAGCTCGCCCCCGGCTCGGTGCAGGTGCGCCTGCGCGGCCGTGACCCGGAGTTCGTGGTTGCCGTGCCGAAGGTGGAGCAGCCGGTCGACGAGACCCCCGCCGCGGCGCCGGTCACCGACGCGGGCCTGGAGGACGGGCCCGCGGTGCGGATCAACGTCCGGCTCCCCGAACAGCTCAAGGCCGCGGTCGAGGAGGCCGCGGGCAGGGAGGGCCGGTCCGTCAACGCGTGGCTGGTCCGGGCCGCGTCGGCCGCCCTGCGGTCGTCCGGGCGTGAGCCCGACGCCGAACCGCGCGGCAAGTTCGCCTCCCAGCGCTTCACCGGGTGGGTGCGCTAGCCGGCGCGCCTTTCACTTCGCCCCGCCGACCTGCGGGGATGTTCTTCCACCACGTTCTGAGGGGACAGCCATGCCTTCTTTCGACTCTCCGCTGCCGATCACCGCCACGGTCGACATCTACGTCGGCTACGTGCAGCTCATCGCGAGCGACCGGTTCGACACCGTCGTCGACGTCCGCCCGTCCGACCCTGCTGACTCCTCCGACGTCGAAGCCGCGGAGGCGACCCGCGTCGAGTTCGTCGACGGCGAGCTCATCGTCCGCGGCCCGAAGCGGATGTTCGACTTCTCCAAGAAGTCCAGGTCCGTCGACGTGGTGGTCGAGCTGCCGACCGGCTCCCAGGCCCGCGTCGACGTGACGGCAGGCAGCGTGCGCGGCACCGGGCAGCTGGGGGAGTGCCGCGTCAAGAACTCGATCGGGCGCATCAACCTCGACCGCACCGGCCCGCTGCGCGCCGACGCGTCCGCCGGTGACCTCACCGTGGGCGACGTCGGCGGCGACGCCGACCTGCACTCCGGCACCGGGCAGATCACCGCGGGAAACGTCGCCGGCAGTGCCCGCGTCAGGAACTCCAACGGCAACACCGAACTCGGCGCGGTCGCCGGTGACCTGAGGGTGCGCGCGGCCAACGGCAACATCACCGTCGCGCGGGCCGGTGCCGACGTGGACGTCAAGACCTCCATGGGGCACATCAGCATCGGTGAGCTCGTGCAGGGCGAGGCCGGGCTGATCACCTCGATGGGCAACCTGGAGTTCGGCATCGCACAGGGCACCGCCGCGTGGCTCGACCTCAAGACCGCGTTCGGCCGGGTCAGCAACGAGCTGGGCGCGAGTGAGGGACCCGAGCTGTCCGACAACACCGTCCGGGTCACCGCGCACACCGCCACCGGCGACATCGTCGTCCGCCGCGCCTGAGGGGAACGCCCATGAACGCGATCACGGCGACCGGCCTGCGCCGGTCCTACGGCGACCACGTCGTGCTCGACGGCGTCGACCTGAACGTCCAGCGCGGCACCGTTTTCTCGTTGCTCGGCGCGAACGGCGCGGGCAAGACCACCACGGTCAAGATCCTCTCCACGCTGATCCGCGCGGACGGCGGCAGCGCGACGGTCGCGGGCCACGACGTGGCACGGGATCCCGACGCGGTCCGCAAGGCGATCGGCGTCACCGGCCAGTTCTCCGCCGTCGACAACCTGTTGACGGGCCGGGAGAACCTGAAACTGATGGCAGACCTGAACCACCTCGGCCGGGTCGAGGGCAGGGTGAAGGTCCAGCTGCTGCTGGAGCAGTTCGACATCGCCGACGCGGCCGACAAGCCCGCCGCCACCTACTCCGGCGGCATGCGGCGCCGTCTCGACCTCGCGATGACGCTGGTCGGGTCACCGCAGGTGATCTTCCTCGACGAGCCGACCACCGGCCTCGACCCGCGCAGCCGCCGGGCCATGTGGGAGATCGTGCGGCGGCTCGTCGCGGACGGCGTCACGATCTTCCTCACCACCCAGTACCTGGAGGAGGCCGACGAGCTCGCCGACCGGATCGCGGTGCTCGACCACGGCAGGATCGTCGCCGAGGGCACCCCGGACGAGCTCAAGCGGCGCATCCCCGGCGGCCACGTCCTGTTGCAGTTCAACGACCTTCAGCACCTCGAAGCCGCCACGCGGGTCGTCGCCAACGCGTCCCGTGACGGCGAGGCGCTCGCGTTGCGCGTGCCGAACGACGGCAGCGTCGGCTCGCTCAAGGCGCTGCTCGACCGGCTCGACGGGAACGCCGTCCCGGTCGACTCGCTGAGCACCCACACACCCGACCTCGACGACGTCTTCCTCGCCCTCACCGAGAAGGTGAACCAGCCATGACCTACGTGTTGACCGACTCGGCGACGATGGTGCGCCGCAACCTCAAGCGGATGATCCGCTACCCGTCGATGACCTTGCAGCTCATGCTGCTGCCGGTCATCTTCCTGCTGCTGTTCGTCTACGTCTTCGGCGGCACGCTGGGCGCCGGCATCGGCGGACCGGCCGGCGGCCGTGCCGAGTACCTCGACTACGTCACGCCGACCATCGTCCTGATGGCGATCACCGCCGCCGTGCAGGGCACGAGCATCTCGATCGCGATGGACATGACCGAGGGCATCGTGGATCGCTTCCGCACCATGGCGATCGCCCGCGTGTCCGTCCTCACCGGACACGTGATCGGCAGCCTGGTGCAGACCGTGCTCGCGATGTCGCTGGTGTTCGGCGTCGCGGTGGCCATCGGGTTCCAGCCGCGGGCGAACCTGGCCGAGTGGCTCGCGCTGGCCGGTCTGCTGGTGGCCATGGCGTTCGCGCTCATCTGGTTCTCCGCCGCTCTCGGTCTGGTGAGCAAGTCCGTCGAGTCGTCGAGCAACGTCGGCACGCCGATGCTCCTGCTCCCGTTCTTCGGCAACGGTTTCGTGCCCACCGACTCGATGCCCGGGGCACTGCGGTGGTTCGCCGAGTACCAGCCGTTCACCCCGTTCATCGCCGCCCTGCGCGGACTGCTGATGGGCACACCGATCGGCAACAACGGCTACATCGCGCTGGGCTGGTGCGCCATCATCGGCTTCGGCGGCTACTTCTGGGCCAAGAAGCTCTTCAACCGCGAATCCACCCGCTGAAGGAGATTTGGGATCATGCAGCACGGCTTGCCGATGGACCGCGACGTCACCCCGTTCGACCCTCCCAGCCGGATCACCGAGCTGCGGTCGAGCCGTCCGGTCAGCCCGATGCTCTTCCCCGACGGCCACGAGGGGTGGCTGATCACCGGCTACGAAGCGGTGCGAGCCGCGTTGGCCGACACCAGGTTCAGCAACCGGCAGGACCTCGGCATCGTCCACGTGCCGTTCCCGACGCCGGGAATGCCGGAGCAGACCGAGCCGTCCCCGCAGACACCGGGACTGTTCATCAGCATGGACCCGCCCGACCACACCCGGTTGCGGCGCAAGCTGACCGGCGCGTTCACCGTCAGAAGGATGAAGGCGCTGGAGGAAGGCATCATCGAGATCACCGAACGGCAGCTGGACGAGCTCGCGAAGCTCACCCCGCCGGTCGACCTCGTGAAGGAGTTCGCGCTTCCGGTGCCGTCGCTGGTGATCTGCGAGATCCTCGGGGTGCCCTACGCCGACCGCGAGACGTTCCAGTCGAACTCCACCAAGTTCATGGAACGCGACGTGAACCTCGAAGACAAGATGGCCGCGTACATGGCGATGCACACGTACCTGTACGAACTGGTCAGCCGCAAACGCGCCGAGCCCACCGACGACCTGCTGTCCGACCTGGCCCGCGACGAGGACCTCAGCCTGGAGGAACTCACCGGGATGGCGTTCTTGCTGCTGCTCGCCGGCCACGAGACGACCGCGAACATGTTGGCGCTGGGCACTTTCGCGCTGCTGGAGCACCCGGACCAGCTGGCCGCGCTGCGGGCGGAACCCGAGCTGATCCCCGAAGCCGTCGAGGAACTGCTGCGGTACCTGACGGTCGGCGACGTCTTCTTCCGTTACGCCGCAGAGGACATCGAGTTCTTCGGGGAGACGATCCGCGAGGGCTCGACGGTGATCCTGTCGCTGCTGGCGGGCAACCACGACCCGGAGAAGTTCGAGAACGCCGACACGCTGGACGTCCGCCGCAACGCCCGCGGGCACCTGTCGTTCGGGCACGGCATCCACCAGTGCCTCGGCCAGCAGCTGGCCCGCATCGAGATGCGCGCCGGGTTCTCCGGGCTGCTGCGCAGGTTCCCGGGCCTGCACCTCGCGGTCCAGGCCCGCGAGGTGAAGCTCAGGACCGACATGAACATCTACGGCGTGCACGCCCTGCCCGTCACCTGGGCCTGACGCCTCAGCTGATGTTGAGCCGGAACTCCTGCTCGGTCGCACCGGGGAAGCACTCCCAGATCTGCAGGATCACCCGGTCGTCGGTGCTGCGGAACGGCACGTCGAGGCACTTGTTGCCGCTGTGCCGGTTGACGAGCGTGACGTAGCCGTTGCCGAGCTCGTTGAGGCGCCACTGCTGGGTCTCGCTGCCGTTGCAGTTGAACTGCTGGGTGCGCGCACCGTTCCAGTTACCGCCGAACTCGATGTCGATGCACTTGCGGCTGGACTGGTTCGAGATCTCGTAGTACCCGTCCCGGTTCTGCAGGAACAGGAACTTGGCGGCGGGCGTGTTGTCGCAGCGGTACTGCTGGATCCACGCACCGTTGTCGCCGGACTGGCCCGCCAGGTTCACGCACTTGCCGCTGTTGCGGTTGATCACCTCGGCGTAGAACGCGCCGGGCGCGGCGCTCGCGGGCGTGGTGATCGTCGCCAGTGCCGCGATCGCCAGACCTGCGGCGAGGGCGAGGATTCTGCTGCGCATGTGTCGTACTCCCAACTGGGTTCGGGTGGTGTACGGCCAAGCTAGGCAACGGATTTGGTGCCAGGTAAGGGGAACTGGCGGCCAATGGCCGGTACCGGCCAGGGGGAGATGACCGGATTCGGACAGTGTCCGGATCCGGTCGTTCCCTCTCCGCCGATCTCCGCCTAGGTTCTGCGCCCATGGGACTGCGGAAAGTTCTGCTCGCCTTCGTGGTGAGCCTGTCGGCGCTGATCGCCACACCGGCACAGGCGGCGGAGCCGTGCGGGGTGTGGGAACGGCAGGTCTTCGCCATCACGGCAGCGGGCGGCCTGGTCGAGCACGACTTCTGCCTGGACGCCAATCGCACGGTGACCCGCTGGGTCCGGGAGAACGTGGTCGCGACCTCGGGCTGGGACCAGGTGTCCACGGCGTTCTGGTCGGGGGAGACGAACGGTGACGGGGTGTACTACCGCGTGATCGGTCCGAGGCTGTACTGGTCGAAGAACCTCCAGTCGTGGCAGCAGATCGGCGCCACCGCGGACTGGAGCCGGTACACCTCGCTGATCTCCACCGAGCCCGGCGTCATCTACGCCACCGAGCCGTCCGGTGCGGTGCTCCGCCGGACGCACCTCGGCTGGCAGAACGGCGCGGACACGTGGTCGGCCGACGTGCGGGCGGGCACCCTGCCCGGCGGGAGTGCGCTGCTGGGCCGCACCGTCGACGGGTTCGTCGGACTGACGAGCTCCAATGTCGAGAACGTCGTCAACCTGTGGCCGGACGGTTTCGGTGCGGTGAAGCTCCGCATCACCGTGCCGGCCGGGGTGGAGCGGACGACGGTCGTGCCGTTCGACCTGAAGAAGTACCGCACCTCCGGCTTCGGCCTCACCACTGGCGGCAGGCTGGTCCTGCTGCTGCCGACGAGCTGCGCGCAGCCCAAGCGCGACTGGCGGGCGGATGACGAGACCGGTGGCGGCTACCGCAAGATCTTCGCCGGCGGCTACCTCCATCCCAACGCCAGCCCGGTCGAGTGGCAGTGCGGCGCCCCCGGTACCGGCGGCAACTGACGGTGCGCCGGGTGCTCGATGAAGGGCTCCTTCATCCACCTGAGGTGCAGTAAGGCGCCCTTCATCGACGGCGGGCGCGGCTCAGTCCAGCCAGCCGTCGCGGACGATCATCGCGGTCGCCGTGATCCGGTTGTCCACGCCGAGCTGGTCGAGCGCGGCGGAGATGTGCCGGCGCACGGTCCGTTCGCTGACGTCGAGGTGGCGGGCGATCGCGGCGTCCGTCATCCCGCCGATCATCAACCGCAGCACGGTCCGCTGGTGGGCGGAGAACTTGCTGACCGTGCCGCCGTCGTGCAACGGCAGCGCCTGGTTCCACAGCATCTCGAAGTACATGCGCAGCGCGGCCACGATGACCGGAGCCCTGACCAGCACGGCACCCTCCATGCCGGTCCGGTCGAGGGGCAGCAGGGCCGCCCGGTCGTCGACGAGCACCATCTTCATCGGCAGCTCGGGCAGCACCCGCAGCTGCCACCCGCCCTCCGCGCAGCGCCGGACCATCTCGCCCGCGAACGGCAGGTCCAGCACCGGTCTGGAGTAGATGTTGCGGAACTGCACGCCGCGTTCCAGCACGGCGGCCGGCGGCACCTTGGCCGACCGGCCGTCCGGCGGGTTGCGGTAGTGCTCGGTTTCGAGGTTGGCGAAGTCGCGTTCGGCGGACAGGCACAGCTCGACCGACAGCGCGCCGATCTCCGCAGGGTCGGTGTGGACGCTGATGCCGCTGTCGTCGCGATCCGCATTGGCGACGAATTCTTTCTGCAGCGCCTGCATCTGCTCGCGGACCCGCACGATCATGCGGTGCTGGTCGAGGAGCTGGCGTTGCACGGTGATCAGCGCCTGGTCGACCGCGCGCGACGGTTCGACCGGCACGATCACCGGTTCGCCCACGAACCTCTTGCGGGCGAACCCGGCCTCGACCAGCTCCTCGACCTCGGGCAGGTCGGTGATGGGCAACCGGCCCGCCCGCAGCAGCCGTTGGTAGAGCTCGGCGGCGGGCGCGTTCAGCAACCCGGCCAGCAAGTCCGTCATTCCGATCCCCTCCGCGACGTGGCGGAGAACCTAGCCGACGGCCGCTAAACGGGTTTTACAGCCTCACGCCGTGAAGCCTCCGTCCGCGGTGATGTCCACTGGCGTGGATGAAGGGCGCCTTCATCCACGTAACCGCCCGGCTGGCGGGAATCGGATCGTCAGGCAGCGACCTCGCGCAGGTGCTCCAGCACGTACCCGTACGACCGGAACAACCCGCACTGCGCATAGGAAACTCCGCGTTGACGGCAGAACTCGCTCACGATCACCTGCGCGTGCTTCAGGTGCGGCCGCGGCATGCTCGGGAACAGGTGGTGCTCGATCTGGTAGTTCAGTCCGCCGAGCAGGAGGTCGACGAACCAGCCGCCGCGGACGTTGCGCGAGGTCAGCACCTGCTTGCGGAGGAAGTCGAGGGTGTGCCCGGCCGACAGCACCGGCATGCCCTTGTGGTTGGGGGCGAAGGAACATCCCATGTAGAAGCCCCACAAACCCTGGTGCACCAACACGAACACGATCGCGTACACGGGCGACAGCACCCAGAACACCGCGGCCAGGTAGACCACGACGTTCGCGATCATCAGGTACCGCTCACGCCCCGAGTACCGGATCGAGTGCCAGTGCAGGGCGAAGCCTTCCAGCAGCAGCAACGGGAAGAAGAACACCGCCTGACGCGAGGTGATCCACCGCAACGGGCCGCGCTTGGCCTCGCTCTGCCGCCGCGTGAACGCCAGCACCGAGATGTCGACGTCCGGGTCCTCGTCCTCGTGGTTGGGGTTGGCGTGGTGGCGGTTGTGCTTGCCGACCCACCAGTCCTGGCTGACCCCGATCAGTCCGCCGTGGACGTAGCCGGTGATCTCGTTCCACCGCTTCGACGCGAAGATCTGCTTGTGCCCGGCGTCGTGCCCGATGAACGCGAGCTGCGTCGTCGTCACCGCCAGCACGACCGCGACGGCGAGCTGCCACCACGAGTCGCCGATCAGCGCGAACGCCACCCACGCCCCCGCGTGGACGAGCAGGTTCGCGGTGATGCGGGCGCAGTAGTGGCCGCGCCGCCGGTCGAGCAGGCCGGCCTGCTTGATCTCGGTGGACAACTGGGCGAAGTCGCTCGCCGGCCGGTGTGCCATTCGCGCAGTATGCCGGGTCGCGGCGACCTGACCGTGCACGCGTGGTGAAGCGGTGCCGCGGCGCAGTCCCGCGAGCTCGGCGAGGTCGGCCTCGGCCGCGCTGAGCCGGCGCAGGACGTGGCGAGCGTGGCCCGCCAGCACGGCGCCCGCCTCCGTGGGGGCGCACACCCCTGGCCTGCCGGTGCAGCAGCGGCTGTCCGGCCTCGACTTCGAGCCCGCGCAGCTGCTGCGAGACCGCGGACGGGGTGTAACCGAGCTGCTCCGCGGTGCTCGTGGTGCCGGGCTCGTTCTGACTCACCGGCTCACAGCAAGGTCACCACTCCGTACGCCCCGGCGGCGACGGTGGCGGAGGCGGGCAGGGTCAGCACCCAGCCCTTGGCGATGTCCGCGGCCACCGACCAGCGCACCGCCGAGCGGCGGGTGGTCGCACCCACGCCCATCACGGCCGAGGTGATCACGTGCGTGGTGGAGATCGGGGCGTGGAACACGAACGCCGTCAGGTACAGCACGGAGGAAGCCGACAGCTCGGCGGCGAAGCCGTGCGGCGGGGTGAGGTGGAAGATGCGCCTGCCCAGGGTGCGCATGATCCGCATGCCGCCCGCGTAGGTTCCGGCCGACAACGCCAGCGCGCACGCCAGGATCACCCAGAACGGCACGGAGTAGCCGTGCTGGTTCCCGGTGACGACCAACGCCAGCACGATGACGCCCATGCTCTTCTGGGCGTCCTGCAGGCCGTGCCCCAGGGCGAGGCTCGCCGCGGAGAACACCTGCGCCCGGCGCATCAGGCGTCCGGCGCCGTGCGCGTTGGCGTTGCGGAACGTCCACATGATCACCGTCATCAGCAGGTAACCGAGCACCAGACCGACGACGGGGGAGACCACCATGGGGATGACGACCTTCGCCAGCACGCCCGCCCAGTGCACGGTCGTGGCGGACGCGAGCGCCGCCCCGACCAGGCCGCCCACCAGGGCGTGCGAGGAGGACGACGGCAGGCCGAAGTACCAGGTGACCAGGTTCCAGGTGATGGCGCCGGCCAGTGCCGCGGTGACCACGTGCAGCGCGTCGTCGCCGACCGGGGTGTCGATGATCCCCGAGGCGATCGTGACCGCGACACCGGTGCCCAGCAGCGCACCGACCAGGTTCATCACCGCCGCGAGCGAGAGGGCGGCCCGCAGCGTGAGCGCACGGGTCGATACGGCGGTGGCGATGGCGTTGGCCGCGTCGTGGAAGCCGTTCGTGAAGTCGAAAGCCAGCGCGAGCACCACCACGGCCACCAGGCCGGCGGTCGGCATCACGCTTCCTTGACCGCGATCGAGTGCACGGCGTTCGCCACGTGTTCGAAGGCGTCGGCGGCGGCCTCCAGCTCGTCCACCACCTCCTTGAGCTTCATGACCTCAAGGGCGTCGCGCTCACCGTTGAACAACTCCGACAACAGCCGCCGGTACACCTGGTCGGCCTCGTTCTCCAGCTGGTTGACCTCGACCCAGAACGCGGTCAGCTCCTGAGGTTCCGCCAGCCGGGGCATGGCCGCGGCGGTGAGCTGGGCGGCCCGGCACAGCAGGTCCACCTGCACCGGGACACCGTCCGGCAGCTCGCCCACGCGGTAGAGCGTCGCCAGGTCCACTGCGGCGTCCATGTGGTCGACCACGTCGTCCAACCTGGACGCCAGCCGGTAGATGTCCTCCCGGTCGAACGGCGTGACGAACGACCGGTCCAGGTGTTCGATGATGGCGTGAGTGGTGTCGTCGCCCGCGTTCTCCAGCGCGTGCATCCGCACCGCCAGTTCCGCGCGTTGTTCGGCGGGGGCGCGCACGAACTCGCGCAGCAGCTCGACGCTGGCGCCGATGTTCGCACCGATCTCGGTGAACAGCTCGAAGAACCTCATGCCCGTCGGCTTGCGGCTGATGCGCATGCGGCTCGACTACCCACCGGAAACGGTGCGCAAACACGCAGACACCGGCAGAGCGGTCAGGTGTTCACCGCGGCCGTGCCGGGGTAGCCGACCGCCATGAGCACCGAACGAAGCGGTTCCGGTTCACTGCACTTCGTGGGCAACGCCACCACGGTGCTCCGGCTGGGACCGTTCACGCTGCTGACCGATCCCAACTTCCTCCACAAAGGACAGTGGACGCACATCGGCCAGGGTGTGGTGTCGCGCCGGCTCACCGACCCGGCGATCGAGATCGCCGACCTGCCGCGACTGGACGCCGTGGTGCTCTCCCACCTGCACGGCGACCACTTCGACCGGGTGGCGAGCCGGGAGCTCGCACGCGACCTGCCCGTGCTCACCACCCCGCACGCGGCGAAACGCCTGCACCGCAGGGGATTCCGCGAAGCCGCGCCGTTGCGCACGTGGGAGACCGTCACGTTGTCCAGCGGGGCGGCGAAGCTGACGGTGACCTCGTTGCCGGGCAAACACGCGCTCGGGCCGCTGGGACGTCTGCTCCCTCCCGTCATGGGCACCATGGTCGAGTACCGGGAGGCCGCGGGCGTTCTGCCGTTCCGGATCTACCTCAGCGGCGACACGCTGGTGCATCCGGCGTTGCGTGAGATCCGCGACCGCTTCGAGGGCATCGATCTGGCGGTCGTGCACCTCGGCGGCACCAAGGTGCTCGGCGTGCTGCTCACCATGGACGGCAGGCAGGGGGCCGACCTGATCGAGCTGCTCGCCCCGCGCACCACCGTGCCGGTGCACTACGAGGAGTACGGGGTCATGAAGTCGCCGCTGTCCGACTTCACCGCGGAGATCTCCCAGCGCCGGGCCGGGTTCGACGTCCAGGTGGTGGCGCGCGGGGGCACCGTCGCGCTGCCGATGCGGTTTGATCCCGCCGTCGACGGGTAGGGCTGACGCATGACCCGAACCCGCTGCCGCGCTGACGGCGCCGAAGTGACGCTGCGGTCCAAGACGATGGTCCTGGACTTCGCCGGGGAGTGCGACGGCACCGCCGGGATCCGGTTGGTGGCCGAGCTGCCGGACGCGGGTGGTGCCGAGGACGGCGGGACCGTCGTGCTGGAGCGGGACGCGGCGACCGTCACCCAGCCCGGTGGCGAGATCCGCCTGGCCGCACGGGAACCGTTGCACTGGGACGGCGAACCGGTCGATGCCGAGTTCGTGCTGCCGGAGAGCCCGGAGTCGACGGTGCTCTCCGTCCGAGGGCTCGTCGTGCGGCTCGGCGAGTGAGCGACGGTCTCAACGGGCGTGCCGGGTGGATCGCCGCACCTCGAACGGGCGCACGTTGCCGTCCGCGGGCTCCTGCCACCGGAACACCCCGGCACCCAGGGCGTAGGCGAGGTGACCGCCGAGCGCGCCGCCCACGCCCAGTGCCGTCAGCCCGAGCAGGCTCAGCAGCTTCCCCCCCCGGTGTGGGACTCCCGCAGTCGTGCGGCGTATGAGGCGGTGAAGCACGCCAGCGCGGCGGTGTTGGCGATCGCGTGCACCACACCGACCCGCTGCTGCCGCGGTCCCAGCCGGTCGTAGTCCGCGAGTCCCAGCAGGACGGTCGGTGGTGCCGCCGCCAGGCCGATGCCGGTGAGGCGCCGCGCCGCCTCCTCGTTGCCCGGCTGGGCGTCCAGCGCCGACGCGCACACCCAGGCCCCGATGGGCACGGTGATCATCAACGGGTGGACGGGGTGGCCGAGCCAGGATCCGCGCAGCACCTCGCGCAGGCGCGGCGGCCGCAGCAGTCGTCGGGCCACAGCCGCCACCGCGGCCGCCGGCCGGTCCGCGGCCCGGAGGTTCTCCACAGTTCGCAGCGCCTGGTGAAGGTTCATGGCTGCGGGTACCCCGCCGCGGACCGCCCATCCGCCTGCACGTCACGGTTTGCGCGCCACGACCCGGAAGCTCTTCAGCTCGGAGTCGGCCGGGTCGGGCAGCTCCATCCCGGCGTTCAGGCCGCTGCGGACGTAGTCGACGACCTCCTTGGTGATGACCTCGCCGGGCAGGATGGCGGGGGCGCCCGGTGGGTAGGGCGTGACCATCTCGGCGCAGATCCGCCCCGCGGCCCGGTCCGCGTCGACCTGCTCGACCTCGGCGAAGAACGCGTCCCGGGGCAGCATCACCGTCTTGAGCTGCAGTTCCTCCGGCGAAGGCAGGTCGACCGGTGGTGGCGTCGGCATCTCGTCGGCTGCCTTGACCAGGGCGGCGAGCGCGTCGAGGAGGACGCCCGCGGTGCGGTGGTCGTCGGCGTGGGTGAACTGCGCGACGACGCGTCGGTGGTCGGACAGACCCAGGGTGATGCGCTGGTGTTCACGCAGCCAGTCGGTGGCCTGGTAGCCGCTGATGCCCAGTTCGGACACGTCGATGCACATCTTGAGGGGGTCGAGCGACTTCGCCAGGTCCTTCCCGAGGAACTCGGCCTCGCCCATCACGCGCAGGCCGGGCAGTTCGTTGATCGCGGCGCGGGTCGACTGCGCCAGCGCGAGGGTCGCGGTGAGCAGTTCCTCGCCGTGCTGGACCATCTGGCGCCGCCAGCCGTCGAGGGTGGCGTAGACGAGGGACGTGGGGCTCGTGGTGGCCAGCAGGTCCTCGCGGGCCTTGAGCACTTTCGGGTCCACGAGGTCGCCCTGCAGGTGGAACACCGAGCTCTGCTCCACCGCGGCACCGGACTTGTGCACGCTGGTGACCACCACGTCGGCGCCGGCGTCCATGCCCCACGGCGGCAGGTCGGGGTGGAACGGCAGGTGCGCGCCCCAGGCCTCGTCCACGATCAGCGGCTTGCCGAACGAGTGGCAGACCTCGGCGATCGCGGCGATGTCACCACAGGTGCCGTAGTCGTTGGGCGTCACCAGCAGCATGCCCTTGGCCTCGGGCTCGGCCTCGAACAGCGCGCGCACCTCGTCCGGGCCCGGTGGGTGGGACAGGTGGCGCTCGGCGTCCCAGTGCGGGGACAGCCACACCGGGGAGACGCCGCTGAGGATCAGCGCCGAGACGACCGACTTGTGGGCGTGACGGGGCACGATGAACTTCTCGTGCGGTCCGGCGACCGACAGCATGGCGCTCTTGACCGACAGCGAGCTGCCGCACGTGGAGAAGAACGCCTGTTCGGCGTCGACCGCCTCGGCCATCAGCTGCTGGGCCTGCTCGATGACGCCCTGCCGGTTGAGCCGGTCGTCCAGGCCGTTGACGGAGATGACGTCGGCGGCGAACACCGCTTCGCCCAGGATCTCCAGCACGCGCGGGTCCACGCCGCGGCCCTGGCGGTGGCCGGGCGGGTTGAACGGTGTGTAACCGCACTCGCGGAACGCCTGCAACGCTTCGAGCACCGGTGCCTTGTTCTGGTCCATGTAGGAGAGTTGCCGGGGCAACGCGCGCAAAACCAGATCACCGGATGCTTCAGCCGGTCGGGGTGCCCGGCTGTGGCCGCGGGATTGCCCGAGTCACGTGAGCAGCTGGCCGCCGGTCACGCCGAGGACCTCGCCGGTGATGTAGCTCGACTCCTGCGAGGCGAAGAAGACGAAGACCGGTGCCAGCTCGGCGGGTTGCGCGGCACGGCCCATCGGCGTCTGCGCACCGAAGTCGTCGACCTTCTCCGCGGGCATCGTCGCGGGGATCAGCGGTGTCCACACCGGACCGGGAGCGACGGAGTTGACCCTGATGCCCTTGCCGATGAGGTCGGCCGAGAGGGACTTGGTGAAGTTGACGATAGCGGCCTTGGTGGCCGCGTAGTCCATGAGCGGCGGCGAGGGCGTGAACGCCTGGATCGACGAGGTGTTGATGATCGTCGCGCCGGGACGCATGAGCGGCACCGCCGCCTTGCACAGCCAGAACATCGAGTAGATGTTGGTCTTGAACACCCGGTCGAACTGCTCGCTGCTGATGCCGAGCAGGCCGTCGCTCTGGGCCATCTGGTAGGCCGCGTTGTTCACCAGGACGTCGATGCGCCCGAACTCCTCCTCGGCGCGCTTGACCAGCTCGCGGCACGCGTCCTCGGTGCGCAGGTCGCCGGGTACCAGCACGGCTTCCCGGCCCGCGTCGCGCACGAGCTCGGCGGTGCGCTCGGCGTCAGCCTGCTCCTCTTCCAGGTAGGACAAGAGCACGTCCGCGCCTTCGCGGGCGAACGCCAGTGCCGCGGCGCGGCCGATGCCCGAGTCACCGCCGGTGATCACGGCTTTGACGTCGGGCAGGCGTCCGCTGCCCCGGTAGGTGTGCTCGCCGTGGTCGGGCTCCGGCCCCATCCGGCGGCCGGTGCCGGGATGCGGCTGCTCCTGGCCCTCCTGGTGGCCGGGACGCGGGTACTGCTCCCTGGGGTCCTGGCGCGTGTACTGGTCTTGGGGCATCTGCGGCACCTCGTGACGACGGGACTACGGCACCGCTGGTGTTCCCGTGCGGCCGCGGTTCAACCTCCGCACGGATCAGCTCATCGCCGAGGCGGTGCAACGAGCACGAACCCGCTGCGCGGGCGCGCCGGAATCCTGCTGAGCGAGATCGTGAGGTCCTGGTCGGGCACGGTGTAGTCGAGGCAGGCCAGCCGGGTGCACAGCTCGGCGAGCAGCGCGACGGTGAACGGTTCACCGGGGCAGCGGTGCCCGGTGTGCGGATCACCGGCGCCCTGCGGCACCAGTTCCCACTCGCCGATCTCCCGGTCCAGGAACCGGCGCGGATCGAACCGGTACGGGTCCGTCCACAAACGACTGTCGTGGTTCTGGCCGTAGAGGTCCAGCAGGACAAGGGAACCCTCCGGCACGTGCTCGCCCTGCCACGTCAGGTCCTGTGCGGCACGGCCACCGAGGAACGGCGCGAACGGGTAGAACCGGCGCAGCTCGTGTGCGAACGCCACGGCGAAGTCACCGCCCGCCCGCAGCGGTTCCCGGTGCTGCGGCCACCGGTGCAGCGCGTGTCCGGCGTACGCGACGAACCAGCACACCGCCACCGTCGGCCGGATCACGTTCAGCAGCTCCACCGCCGCGGTGTGCGGGTCGAGGAGCTCGCCGTCCGCGTCACGGTGCCGCGCGACGACTTCGAGGGCCGAACCCGGTGGTGCGTCGAACTCCTCGTCGCGCACCTGTTGCACCAGTGACGCGAGCCAGGCCTCACGGCGCTTGCGGGCCTTGCGAGCACGCCAGTGCCGTGGTCCGGCCGTGGCGAACCCGTCGACCATCGCCACCAGATCGGCTGCCAGCTCCGCCACCTCGTGGGTCTCCACCGGCAGACCGGCCCACCGGCGCACGCCCGCGGTCAGCGCCCGGCTCGCCTCGTCGAACAGCACGACCTCGCGGCCGGCGTGCCATCCGACGACGGTGTCCTCCCACGCGGCCGCCACGCAGGCGACCAGCGAGGCGATCGACTCCCTGCTCACCAGCGACAGGAACAGGCTCTTGCGCCGCCGATGCGCGTCGCCGTCCAGCGTGTGCACCGCGCCGTGACCGAACAGCGTGCTCAGCACAGGTCCGGGGATCGCACCGTGCCGCTGCACGTGCTTCTCGTCGTAGAAGAACTGCGCGGCTTCCGGTCCGCACAACCCGAGGGCCGGCTGGCCCATGACACGCGTCCGGACCACGTCGCTGCCGGTGCTGCGGCGCAGGCCCGGTAGCCAGGCATAACCCTCGATCAGGAGCTGCAGCGACTGGTCCCCGAGGCGTTCTCGCATTCCCATGGGAAGTCTGTGCCCACTTCATCGAGCCGCAAACGCCGGTTCGGCCGCGCCTGCCTGTGCGTAGGCCCGCAGGACGTCCGCGGCGACGCGGCTCCAGGAGTACCGCGCGGTGACGCGGTCCCGGCCCGCCACCGCGAACTCGTTGCGCAGCGTGTCGTCGGGCAGGAGCAAGCGCAGCGCCCGCGCCAGGCTCTCCGGCCGGCCGGGCGGCACGAGCAGGCCGGTCACACCGTTCACCACGACGTCGGTCAGTGCGCCGACCGCGGTGGCGACGACCGGCACACCGCACGCCATCGCTTCGAGCGCGATCGCACCGGACGGCTCGTACGACGGTGCGCAGACGACCACGTCGGCCGACCGCAACAGCGCGGGTGTCACGGCGCCGGCGATCACCAGCTCCGCACCGTCCACACCGGACAACACCTTGACGAGGGCCTCGAAGTCCCAGTACGGCAGCAAAGGCGCCCTGACGACCACGCGGTGGAGCCGGCCGCGCCGGGCCCTGGACCCCTCAGGGGTGAACGCGTCGACGTCGACGCCGAGCGGGACGACCGAGATCTTGGTCCGGTCGACTCCTGCCTTGATCAGCTCGGCCATCTCGTCCGAGTTCGCCGCCGCGACGTGCGCGGCCTCCTTCCCCGCCAGCACCTCGATCCGGTCGCGCTCTTCCGGCCTGGTGCCACCGATCCGATGACGCCGCTCGACCGCCGCCAGCGAGTGGAACGTCTGCACCACCGGAGCTCGGACCCGCCGCCCGCCGAGCACGCCGACCATGCCCGACATCCACCCGTGCCCGTGCACGACGTCCGGCGGCGCCTCCGCCCATTCCCGCAGCAGGAACGAGATGAAGGCACCGGTGTGGGGCAACGAGTCCTCGTCCGTGAGCGGTGCCGCCGGGCCGGCGGGTACGCGCACCACCTCGTAGCCGCACTCCGTGCGCGCTCGGCCGGGCAGGTCCGGGTCGTCCCTGCGGACGTACACCGTCACGTCGTGCCCGTGGCGGCTCAAGGCGGACGATAGTTCGGCGACCCGCGAACCCCTCGCTTCGTCGTCGAGGCGCGCGTGGGCGTGCACCATCGCGATCTTCATGCTCACTCCAGTTGACGGGGGTCGACGAGCGAGCTGCTTGGTCAACTCGGAGTCACCGGTCGCTGCTGCGGACGACGCGGTTTACCCGGGGTGAGGCCGGTCGGAAACCTCGGCCGCTCAGGTTGGCGGAACCGGCCCCGGGTATGTGAGGGGCATGACGACTGGTTCCGCAGTGGGACGGGCCCACGGTTTGTTCAACATCGCGGGCGGCCTGTGGCCGATGGTGAGTGCCCGCTCCTTCGAAGCTGTGTTCGGCCGCAAGGAGGACCGCTGGCTGCAACGCACCACCGCCGGCCTGCTGATGGGGATCGGCTGGGCGCAGACCCGTTCCGCGGCGGCGGGACAGTGGCGGCACGCCCGCACACTCGGGCTGGCGACGGCAGCCACGTTGCTGGCGATCGACCTCGTCTACGTGCCGAAGGGACGCATCGCGAAGACCTACCTGCTCGATGCCGCGATGGAGGCCGCGTGGCTGTTCGCGTGGTCGCGCACCTCCGCCGACGCCACCTGACCGATCTGAAGTGGACGATCGCGGCCGGCAGGTTTCGTGCTGGTGGCTGCGGGTATTCGGCCTGGGCATCCACCGGTGAAGCAGTGCGCCGGCGCCACTTCGGGTGGCGGTCACTGAAGGCGGTGAGACGTGCGACGGACATCATCGACCGCGCCGTGCGGTCCGACGGTCGGCGTGGAGGAGGAGTTCCTCCTGGTGGATCCCGTGACCGGGGTCGCGGTCAACCGCGCGGCCGAGGTCGTGGCGATCGCGCGTGAGGTGTTCGGGCTCGAACTGGAGCACGAGCTGACCGGTGCGCAGGTCGAAACCAAGACGTCGGTGTGCCGTGACGCCGAGCGGGTGCGGCGCGAGCTGCGTGAGCTGCGAGTGAGTGTCGCGCGGGCCGCCGGGGAGGCCGGCTGCCGGGCGATCGCGACCGGTGCGCCGCCACTGGGCGACATGGCCGGTGAGATCACCGACGATCTGCGGTACCGGCGGATCGCGCGCGAGTTCGGGGCACTGGCGGCACAGCAGCTGATCTGCGGGTGTCACGTGCACGTCGCCGTGCCCGACCGGGAGACCGCGGTGCAGGTCTGCAACCACGTGCGGCTCTGGCTGCCGCTGCTGGGTGCGATCACCGCCAACTCGCCGTTCTCACGCGGTGCCGACACCGGGTTCGCGAGCTGGCGTTCGCTGGTGTGGTCGCGGTGGCCGGTGTCCGGCCCGCCGCCGTTCTTCGCGTCGTGGCAGCACTATCAGGACACGTGCGCCACAGTGCTCGACGCGGGCACCGCCCTGGACCCGGCGATGATCTACTGGGACGTCCGGCCGTCCGCAGCATGGCCGACCGTGGAGGTGCGCGTCGCCGACGTCGCCGCGAGCGTGGACGACGCGGTGCTGCTGGCGGCCCTCGTGCGGGCTCTCGTCACCAAGGCCTCGGCCGATGTCGAACGCGGCGTGGAGGCGGTGCCGGTTCCCGTCGAGACCCTGCGCCAGTCCTGCTGGCGCGCGGCCAGGGACGGCCTCTCCGGCCACGCTCTGGACGTGCTGTCCGGACAGCTGCTGCCGCTGCGGCACCAACTGGACGTGCTGCTGGGTCAGCTGAAGCCGGTTCTCGCGGCCAACGGCGATCTGCCACTGGTGCGGCGAGGTGTGCGGCTGCTGGACCGGCACGGCTGCGGCGCGGACCGGCAGCGGCGCGCGTTCCGCGACGGTGAGACGCAGGCTCTGCTCGACCTGATCGGCCTCGACGCGGGGGACCACCCCGCACGCGGCGTCGTCGAGGTGAAGATGGGCTCCGAGGTGGACATGTCGAACAGCGACGAGCTGGAGCGGCGCTGCGCGGAGGCGTTGGAGGCGGGCGCGGAGGAGGTCGTGCTCGACCTGTCGGAGGTCGCGTTCTTCGGCTCGTCCGGCATCACCGCACTCGACCGGATCCGGGCACACGGGCTGGAGTGGGGAGTTCCGATCAGCTTGGTGGCCAGTGCGACGGTCGCGCGCATGCTGCACGCGACCGCCATGGACAGCCTCCTGCCGCTGCGCGTGCGCCCGGAGACCCACCTGCCGACGGCGGGCTGATCAGCCGATGCCGTGCTGCTGCAGCCACAGCTCCAGCACGCCGAGGTGCCACAGCTCGTTGCCACCGGCCTTGGTGGCCCGCCCGTTCGGGTCGGCGAGCAGCGCGTCGACGTAGTCGCGGCGCAGGAGCCCCCGACGGCGCGCTTCGGGGGCGCTCATGGCCGAGCGCAGCAGGTCCAGGACCTCCCCGTCGAGCTGGGTGAGGGCCGGCACCGGGAAGTAGCCCTTCCGCCGGTCGACCACCTCGAGGGGCAGCAGGTCGCGCCCGATGTCCTTGAGGATCCCCTTGCCGTCCTGGCCGGACTTCAGCTCCGGCGGGCACGCCGCGACCAGCTCCACGAGGTCCTGGTCGAGGAACGGCACCCGTGCCTCGACGCCCCACGCCATCGCCGTGTTGTCCACGTGTTGTCCACCCGTTTGACCGGGTCGTCGGGCATCAGCAGGTGCGTGTCGGTCCGCAGCACGGCGTCCAGCGCCGTGTCCGCGCCCGGAGCGGCGAGGTGCCGCGTGATCAGTTCGCCGCTCACGTCGTGGAACACCTCGGCGGCCTCGTGCCGTGCCGCGGCGGTCGCGGGCTACCCGAGCATCACCGTCCCGGCCGGGTTCGCCGGCCCGCTGCCGATCGGCATGTCGTTCATCGGCGGGCCCGGGACGGATGAGGCGTTGCTGCGGTTCGCGGCGGCCTTCGAAGACGCGGCACAGGCCCGGCGAGCACCCGCGTACCTGCCGACGTCGTCCTGACCCTTGTGCCGCGCCCAGTGCAGCGAGACCCTGTGCTGTGGCGTCTGGTGAACGGGCAGCGTCGCGGATGCGTGGCGCTGCCGAGCGCATCCGCGAACTGGCGTCGCGTCGCGCTCGGCTCACCACCCGTGCCGGCCGGGCGTCGACGCCGGAAGACGCCGAAACGGCGGTGGCCGCACTGACCGAGGCCCAGGACCACGCCGCCCGAGCACGGGAGCGCCTCCGCGAGAGCCTCGGCCGCGCCGCTGCCGCACACGAACGAGCAGCCGCGGTCCACGTGCAGGCCGCGCAACGAGGTGGCAGCGGCGCGGCGGAGCACCGCGCCGCGGCTGACCGGCACCGTGCCGCCGCCGAGGCCGACCGCCGGCGTGCCGCCGAAGCGTGAATCTTCCCCAGCCGTGGAGTCGACGTTGCGGCAAGAGAGGAATATGGTCGGAGGTGCAGCAGACCTGCTGCGGTGTGGGTTGAGGAAGCAGCCCGGCTCATCTGCTCCGCTTCTCGGAGGAGGGCCGTATGGCTGACGGGCGTTTCACCCCGGACGACCTGGCGTCCGTCAGCATCGGCGTCCGCGCGGACCGATGACCGGGAACCAGCTGACGCTCGACGCCGACCTGCTCGGTCAGTGCGTCGTGATCCGGCCGAGGGGAGTGCTCGACCGTTCCACGTACCCGCGACTCCGGGACCGCATGCTGAAACACGCGGTCGACGTACCCCGAGCGTTGATCGTGGACCTCAGCGACGTCACCATCGGGACCACCAGCGCCTTGAGCGTCTTCACCACCGTGTCGTTGCGCATCAGCGACTGGCCCGCGGTGCCCCTGCTCGTGGCGACCGGTCCAGCTCACGCCGAAACCCTCCGCCGCACGCCCATCCGCCGGTACGTGACGGTGTGCGCCGACGTCGACGACGCGTTGGCGAACGTCGACCGCCCGGCACCTCGCAAACGCGCGCTCGCCGTGCTGGCACACCATCCCGGCGGCCCGCAGGACGCCCGCCGTTTCGTGCGCCGGACATGCGCGGAATGGGGGGTGCCGGACGTGATGACGGACGACGCCGTGCACGTCGCCTCAGAACTGGTGCAGAACACCATGCAGCACACGGGTTCCGAGGCACGCCTTCGCCTGGAGCTGTGCAACGGCCGCCTCACCGTCGCCGTCGGCGACGACAGCCAGGTCCCCGCCGTGCTCGCCGATCCCGGGCTCGACCCCGTCCGTGCCGGGAAAGGTCTGCGGATGGTCGCGCAGCTGGCGAAGACGTGGGGCTGCGTCGCGGACCAGGTCGAACAGCGGAAGACGGTGTGGGCGGTCCTCGTGCAGCGCGGTTGAGAGCTTCGACGCCGGGTGTTCCAACGGTCCGTCAGATGGCGTCGGATCCGCGGCGGGGGCGGGCCGGTGGCTCGACCTTCATGATGTGCACGGTGTCGAGCACCGACACGGTGCTGTCAGGCGACATCACCGGCACCCACAGGTGAGAGGTCTCCGGATCGGTCACGTGCGCCCCGAGAACCACGCCGCTGAGGACGGCGGCGGGATGTGGCGCATCCGGGTTGAGGTAGGTGACGACCGAACCGCGGTCGGGGCGAGGTGTCGAAGGCACGGCGGAGTCCATCGTCTCAAGTGGACGTTGTCGGTGCCGGTCCGTCGCCGCCGGCGGTTGTCAGTCGCGTCCGCGTGCCGGGGTCTGTCCGTAGACGCCGTGTCGCAGCGGGGTGTGGTCGTCGGGCGAGTGCGCGGGCGACGCGGGAGGCTCGGTCGGCGTCTGCCTGGCACCGGGCGCGTTGCGCTGATCGACGCCCGTCGGGGTGGCGCCGTCGGCCAGCTCGTCCAGCCTCGCCTCGATCACCTGCAGCACCGGCAGGCGGTTGCCGTGCTCGCGCTCGTGACCGAGGACCGCGCGAAGATCCTCCTCGGTGAGCGAGCGGATCCGATGCCTCAGGTCTCCCAGAGCGAGCTGGTCGTAGTCGGGCAGAGGGAGTTCGTCTGTGCTCACGCCGCCTGGCTACCCGGCGGAACACCGAGCAAACGAACGGTCAGGAAAGCACGACCGAGTCGAGCAGGTTCTTGGCGACGTCGCGCAGTTTGACGTTCTCGTGCTGCGACCGCTCCACGAGCATCGAGAAGGCTTCGTCCGGTGTGCACTTGTGCACGGCCATCAGGACGCCCTTGGCCTGATCGATGACGGCACGTGACACCAGCGCTCGCTCGAGCTGCTGGATCTGTTCGCGGGAGCGTTGCCATCGCTGAGCGCTGCTGATCGTGGCGGAGGCCGCCGTGGTGAACAGGCGCATGAGGCCTTCGTCGAACGGGTCGAAAGCCCCAGCGGTGTGGCTGTAGATGTTGAGCGAACCGACGTGTTCCGCCTGGGTCCGGTCGGTGGCGGGCAGGACCACGGGTACCGACAGGTAGGCGCGAATGTCGTGTTCCGCTGCCGCGGCTTCGAACTCCGGCCACTCGTCACGATGCTCGCCGACGACTGCGCGGACAGGCGCCAGGGTGCGGGCGGACTGCAGGCACGGGCCGCGATCCGCGCTGTACTGCTTCTCATCGACGTCGACGAGAAGGCGGTCCGTGGCAGCCGCGGTGCGCGGCTGCTGCAGCGTCACCACGGAGACGGTCACCGCGTCGGCGTCAGCGATCGCCTTCGCCGCGGTCTCTGCCAGCCGCTGCAACGCGTCGTCGAGCGATTCCTCGCCGGTGAGCGCGTCACGCAACACCTCCAGCGCGTCGGCGGTCTCGTCGAGGCGCTCCAGAGCGTCGGGGCGGTCAGCGTTGAGCGACTGGTCAGCTGGTGGAGACGTTCGCGCATCCTCGGCCATGCCGTGCACTCCTTCGCCGTCGGGTGGCACCCACGGCGCCGGCTGCTCGACGCGCGTTCAACGCATGATACGGCTGTCGAACGCCTCGACGCTGAACCGATGAGGTGACTGGAGGAGCAACCGGACCGGCGGCGGATTGCCCGGCCTGCCGCCGGTCGCAAGTGGCGCCGACGGAGCCCTCTGCAGCGGACCCGCGCGTGCCCACCCGGAGACGCCCCGCGACGGCTGACGGCGAAGACTCGGCATCCGTGGTCCCGGATCGAGCAACGTTCTGGACCACACGGCGGTATGCGCGGTCGCGGCATCGTGGTGATCGACAACCTCACCCGCGAATGGGGCACGAGGTCTCTGTTCGACGGCGGTGAAACCGTCCTGTTGTCCGTGCACGCACCGAGACCCCGGAGCGGCCATCTACATGTACCCGGCCGCGGCCGGTCAACACGCATCACGAGCTGTCGTCCGTGACGGTGCGCAGTACTGTCAGGTGATGACCGACGAACAGGGCGGCCCCGCTCTTCAACCGACGCTGTCCGAGTGGCTCAAAGCCCGCGAGGAGACTGCACGCCATCTGGCCGCAGGTGCCACGCCACCGGTTGACGCGCAATGGGTCCAGTTGCTCGCCGACCTGCTCGCCACCGAGCGTTCGTGGCAGGACCAGTACACCGAACTCATCGCACTCGGCAGCGCGGGTGGGCAGTTTCCCTCGTCCAACCGTTGAGGCTCGCCGACACCCACCATCGCGAAGAGGTGTACTGTCGAGCTTGGGGTCGATGCGTTTCCGCATCCCCAGTCATCCACGCGCCGTGCAGTCGCTCCGGCTCCGCACCACTCGCGACGACCACGCACGGGACGCGAAGAAGGCCACGACGACCTGAAATGATCTTTTGTCTTGTCCCCGAACGGAAAGCACCCAGTGACCCTGCACCCGGCGAACCAGCTGTTCAGCCATCCCGAGACGCACGACCCAGTCGCGACATCCAGTTCGCCCGAGCCTGAACAGCCGTCCTGGACGAACCTGTTCCAGGAACCTGTGCCGACCCAGCGAGCTTCCTCAGAACGCTGAGCGCACGTTCGCGACAAGGCGTGCACCGTCACCGGTGCGCTGGTGAGGAGCACTCCGTGCACGGTCCCCGCTGATCCTGGAGTTCGAACAGCTCGAGCTCGCGGCGATCCGCAGGTTCTCGAAGCGCACGTCCGTCACGTTCGTGGCGTACCGCGACTCGCCCCGCCCCGTGCCGTTCACGAGTGTCAGCAGTGTCAGCTGGGACCCGCTCACTCCGCTGCTCGGACAGCGGCGCTCTTGAGCTTGCGGGCCAGGCGCTCCGGCCTGGGCCAGCGCACGTCGGTGACCCAGCCGAGTCGTTCGAAGATCCGGATCAGGCGCGCGGAGACGTCGATCTGGCCCCGGCGAACGCCGTGGCGGGCACAGGTGGGATCGGCGTGGTGGGAGTTGTGCCACGACTCGCCCATCGACAGGATCGCCAGGGGCCAGAAGTTGGCCGACTTGTCGCGCGCCTCGAACGGGCGATCGCCGATCATGTGGCAGATCGAGTTGACCGACCAGGTCACGTGGTGCAAGGCCGCGACCCGGACGAGGCCGGCCCAGAAGAACGCCGTCAGCACACCCCACCAGCTCCACGTGATGAGCCCGCCGAGCACCGCGGGAGCGAGCAGTGTCGCCGCGGTCAACACCGGGAACCAGCGGTTGACCCGCCGCATGTCCGGATCGGCGAGCAGGTCGGGGGCGAAGCGTGCGGCGTTGGTCAGTTCCCGCCGGAACATCCAGCCCATGTGGGCGTGCCAGAAACCCTTGGCCAGTGCGACGGCCGACGTGCCGTACAACCACGGCGAGTGCGGATCGCCTTCGCGGTCGGCGTAGGCGTGGTGCCGGCGGTGGTCGGCGACCCAGCCGATGATCTGGCCCTGCATCGCCATGCTGCCGGTCATCGCGAGCGCGATCCGCAGGGCGCGCTTGGCTTTGAACGCGCCGTGGGTGAAGTAGCGGTGGAAGCCGACTGTCACGCCAAGACACGTGAAGGTGTAGAAGAAGGCGGCGATCCCGACGTCCGCCCAGCCGAGTCCCCAGCCCCATGCCAGCGGCACGGCGGCTACTAGGGCCACCGCCGGGACGACCGCGAAGAGCTTCACCAGGAACATCTCGAACGGGGTCTTCTCGCCCGAGAACATCGGTTGTGGCCCAACCTGAACTCGGGGAACTGATGTGCTCACGCCACGAACCTCCAGAACGGCAGCCGCATCTCCGCCGCCCAGGTCTGGGGGGCGATCCGGGTAGATCGCTCGGAAGTAATGGCTACCCCGGCGGTGGTGGTGACGAAACCTCACGTCACTTCATCCACAGTGGACGGTACTGGGCGAGGTCGGCGGCCGGTTGCGCGAGAACCGGCCGCCAGTTCGTCAACCGGTCAGAGAACGCGCACGGAGACCGCTCGCGGTCCCTTCTCGCCCTCGCCGATCTCGAACTCCACCGGCTGGTTGTCCGGGATACCTTGGAAGGCGTAGCCGTTCACCTCGGAGTGGTGCAGGAACAGGTCCGGCCCGCCGTTCTCCGGCGCGATGAAGCCGAAACCCTTGCTGCCGCTGAACCACTTGACGATGCCTCGGTTCATGCACGTGCTCCTTCCACAGGCCGGAACACGTCGAGCGCCTCCGGGAAAGTCGGGGTGGTGTGCTGGTCGTGTCGCGGGACCGCGCCGCAGGAGCCCGGTGGCAGTGTTGCCAGGCCGAGCATGGAGAGCAGTTCACGGCAGTCGCCCGCATCGCGAGCGTGTTCCGCCACTCGTCGGGCGGCCTGGCGTTGTTGGACGACTTCCGCTCGTTGCGCGGACAGTCGTGCTTCGGCGAAGTCGACGGCTGCGCTGGGTCTGGAAGGGGAAGGTCGGCTGTCCGGCAACAAGCCGGTGCTCCTGTCTCCGGCCGGAGAACCACCGGACCGGACGGGATCGGGGACCGCGTCGGCCGGATGCCGTCGGCTGGACCCCAACCCTTCCCACAGTAGCCCAATGTCGCCTGCCGTGTGGTCAGCCTCGACCGGGTGGGCCGAGCGTCGCGGGTGCGGCCGGGTCGAGGTCCGCCACGCGAAGGCGGAACACCTGCAGTTCGAGGCCGAAGTACTTCGCCGTCTCACCGACCCACTGCATTCCGTTGTTCCGCACGGTGGACGAGGCGCGGGTGTTGCCAGGCCGGACGACGGCGAACACCTCGTACACGTCCTGGCTGAACGCCCACGCGGCGAGCGCGTGGGTCACCTCGGTGGCGTAGCCGTTGCCCCAGGTGTCGGGACGTAGTTGCCAGCCGACCTCCAGGTCCTCCCGGCCGGGCGGCAGCGGGAGCAGGAGGGCGCCGCCGATCACCTCACCGTCGGCGGTGCGCTCGATCGCCCAGCGGCCGGCCGGGGCCGGAAGACGGGCGCTTTCCGCGCTCCACTGCTGCAGCAGCAACTTCATGGCCGCCTCGTCCGGCACCTGGTCCATTTCGGGGCTCAGCCAGCGCGTCACCGCGGCGTGGCCGTAGACGTCCAGCGCGGCGGGTGCGTCGTCGACGCGCCACGGGCGCAACGTCAACCGGCGAGTGCTCAACACATTGGTCGCGGGGAAGGCGGTTCGTGACTCGGGCATGCGGGATACTCCGATGATCGGTGCCGGGACGAGAGGACGCGCGTGTCAGCGCGTACGCCCGGCAGGCGGAACGAGCACAGGCGTCGCGACGGCCGGGTCCGTCGACAACGGCCGCCAGCTCCCGGCGAAATGCGGATTCCGCGTCAACCTGTGACCGCGTGATGCGGCCAAAGCCGCGGTGGTGCAGAGCTGCTCCGAGTTCATCTCGGCGCTCCCGCCTCCAGCCGAACCGGCCGGGCTTCCTGATGCGCCCAAGGCGGCACCAGCTCGAGCGCTGCTGCACGACGTGCCCTCGGTAGTCCCCACCGTACTCCGCTGCGGGCAGAACCCGCTCAGCGCCATGACGGGGCCAGGTCCTCTTCCGCCTGAACGACCATCGACTCGAGCACCGGGCCGCCGAACGTGGTGACCATGGCGACGTCGGCGGCGTCGCGGCCTCTGCCGATGACGACGCGTCCCTTGCGGGGCACGTTGTTGCGCGGGTCGAAGGTCCACCAGCGGTCGCCCAGCCAGACCTCCATCCACGCCGCGAAGTCCATCGGGGCACCGTCGGGCGGCACGTCCAGATCCGGCAGGTAGCCGAAGACGTACCGGGCCGGGATGTTGAGGGCGCGGCAGAACGAGATCGCCAGATGGGCGAAGTCACGGCAGACACCGAAACCCGCGGCGTTGACGTCGGCAGCGGTGGACAACGCGGTGGAGGTGCCGTAGCCGAAGCTCAGCGACTCGTGGACGTGCCGGCAGATCTCGCGCACCCGGCCGTAACCGGGCGGATGAGCGCCGAACCTCGACCACGCCTCGTCGCCCAGCACGTCCGACACGCAGTACCTGCTGGGCAGCGTGTACAGCAGCACGTCGTCCGGAAGACCGTCGGGCAGCGTCTCAGGCACCGTGTCGTCCACGTCCTCGGTCTTGTCCGGGACGTCGACCCACGCGCTGTAGTGCACTGTGGACAGACCAGGAGGCAGCACCACTCGGGTGCTGCGGTTGCCGTACAGGTCGAGGTGATGCCGCATCGAGACGTCCGGCTTCACGTCCAGGTGCTCGTGGCTCAGCCGCACGTCCGCGCTCCACAGTGGACGCACGAGGAACACCGCCGGCGTGGGCACCTCGGCGCGGTAGGTGAACGCACAACCGACGCGGAGCAGTCGGGTGCCCCACGTCAGTCGCGTCGCGCCAGTGCCGTAGTGGCGCGAGTTCAACGCACCCGCTCGGGGATGTGGTCCAGCGCGCGCAACACGTGCACCGCGAGGTCCCGTGCGGCCTTGCCGTCGAGTTCGGTTCGGCTGGTCAGCACGTCCTCCACCATCTTGAGCCTGCGCTCATACGCGGATGTGTGGGTCGATGTCGTCATTCAAGTCCTTGAGTGGTTTGTTCGGGTGTGCAGGCGCTGCCGACGCCGAAGGCGTCCACAACGGACTCGTCGGCTTTGCTGTCGTGCAGCAGAACTTCGACGGTGTCGGTGTTTTCGCGCCGGGCGGCGCGGGTCATGGTGTGGTGGGCGGAGGAAGGGCTGGTGTCAGGCGGAACGAGGAGCAGGGTGAGGCGGCGCCGGTCGCCGGCGACGACGTCCACGGTGTGCGGCGGCCTCGACCAGAACCCGCTGAGCCGGACCCGGACACCGTCGGCGGCGATCTGGCGTGGCGCGGTCTCCCACTCGGTCAGGTTGTAGCTCACCCGCGGGATCTCGCCCAGCCGAACTGCCAGCACCGCGAGCAGTGCGGGCAGTTCGGCGGCGAGGTCCCGGGAACGCGGCCACCAGGCACCGTCGACATACCCCGTGGTGAGCGCCTTCGGCCGCAACCGCAATCGCAGCGGATACCGAGGCTGCTCGTTGGCCGTGACAGCCGGAGGGGCCATGGAATGGTGAGGAGCCGACGTCATGCCGGGACTCCCGTCTCCGGCCCTGAAAAAGGACCGGTTCAGGTTTCGCCGAGTGCGACGTGAGCTTGACTGCTCAGGTGCGAGATGCTCTCGGCACAACCGACACTACACGCTTTCCGGCCTGATCGACCGAAACGGCGTCGACCACTTCAGGTTGCGTAACGTTCCATGCACTCGGCGAGGTCCGACCACCCCATCAGCGGCGGGCCTGCCACCGGTGCCTCCCGGGCACCGACGCGTCCCATGGACTCGGCCACCAGACGTGCCACGGCCTCCGGCGCCTGCACGATGTCCCCGGTCGAGCGGGCCAGCACGATCCGAGGCTCGGTGGGATCGGTCTCGATCGACACCGCCCAGCCCTGCGTCGCGCTCCAGACGAGCATGACGTCACGATCCGGGTGAGCCACCGCACGGCAGCCGAGCGCGATGTAGGCCGTCGCGGTGTCGGTGACCTCGAAGCTGATGCCGTCGCGCGGCACGCCGAGAGCCTCGGCCACCTTTCCCACATACCGCTCCAGGGCGCCTGCCAGCAGGTACGTGCCCTCGGACGTGGCGTTCCGGCCGCGCAGGACCCGATCATCACCGATGGGTGCGGTCACTGCCATGCGGACCCGCCTTCCTCAGATCGCTGCGGAGCCACGGCGGGCGGGCTCACAGACCGCGGAGGTGACGAAGCGAGTGGACGAGCCGATCAACGGCCCTGTGCCTTCACTGTAGCTGCTCGGAGCCGGGATGAAGCGCTCACGACACCCAGGAGCGCGCACCGCCGCGGTGCGCGCTCCTGGGGAGAGCGGTGAGCCGTTCAGTCCTTCTTGAAGGCGTCCTTGACCTTCTCTGCCGACTCACTCAGGTGACCCTTCGCCTGGTCGACCTTGCCCTCGGTTTCCAAGCCCTTGTCGTCGGTCGCGTCGCCGACGCCTTCCTTGACCTTGCCCTTGAGCTCGTCGGCCTTGGCGTCGAGCTTGTCGTCGGTGCCCATGTGTCCTTCCCCGGCACCCGGATCTCAGGTGCGACGTCTGCCTCCGGATGCCCGCTCGGACGGACCTCAACCGTCCCCGTCTCATCGGACTGGGGGTGCAGGTGTCGACGACACCATTTCGTGTGAGCTGCACGGAACGATTGCGGTTCACACGATCCGTTGATTCCAGGGATGTCTCGGGCCCGTCACGGGCTCGCATTCAGGGGTTCTGCAGGACGTGCGCGGTACTGGGCGTCGCACCTGCGGCCGATTCTGGCCGAGGTGCTTCGCAAGGAGCTGGAGATCGGCACCGTCCGGGTGTGCGAGCTGTTCGCGCCTTCCGTCACATGACCGACCTGGGGTTTTCAGTTCTGGTCAACCGTCCAAGACGCCGTGCTAACTTGGTGACACAGGAGCTGGGTGATCGGGAGGTGGGGCGGCCACATGGCTCGCATGGCGTTGAAGGATCGGCGAGAAGAGCTGATCGAGGCGGCGATCCGGGTGATGATGCGTGACGGGGTCGTCAAGACCACGACGCGTGCGGTCGTCAGCGAGGCGGGCATGACGCTGGGGGTCTTCCACTACTGCTTCGACTCGCGTGAGCACCTGCTGGACGAGGTGATCGCTCGCATCACCGACCGCATCGGTGCCGCCGCGCGGCGGGCGTTCGCTGATGAGGCCGACTTGAGCTCGATGGTCGTCAAGAGCCTGCGCGCCTACTGGGAGGGGGTGGAGTCGGGCCCCGGCATGCATCTGGTCAGTTACGAGCTCGCCCACTACGCCCTGCGGCAGGCGGGGATGGAGAAGCTGGCGCGTCAGCAGTACCGGCACTACCTCGAGGTGCACGAGGAGCTGCTGAGGGAGGCCGCCGAGAAGACCGGTGCACAGTGGACGGTGCCCGTTCCGGTGCTCGCCCGTTACCTGAACTCCGTGCTGGACGGGCTCACGATGACCTGGCTGACCGACCACGACAGCGAACAGAGCCGCGAGGTGCTCGCTCTCGTCGGCGAGCACCTCGTGTCCCTCAGCACCGCACAGGCATCCACAAAGGACTGAATCACTCGAACAGATCCGGCTCCTGCCGCGTGATCTGGTCCCAGAGAGGGCGGAACTGGAACCAGCCTGCCAGCGGACCGGAGATCTGGTCGCGCACCATCCGCGCGGTGTCGGGGTCGATGAGCGTGGGCTTCCCGGCGGCCATGGCCAGCAGCTGGGCCTGGCAGGAACGCTCCATGGTGATGAAGTACCAGGCGGCCTCGGCTACGGAGGCTCCAACGGTGAGCAGTCCGTGGTTGCGCAGTACGACGGCCTTGCCGTTGGCGAGGGCGACGCCGATCCGGCGACCCTCCTCGGTGTCGTTCACGACGCCGCGGTAGTCGGTGTAGAGGCCGTGGTCCTCGTAGAACGCGCAGGCGTCCTGGGTGATGGGGTCCAGGGGAATGCCGAGGCTGGAGAACGCCTTGCCGTGCAGGGAATGGGTATGTGCGGCCGCGACGACGTCGGGACGGGCCCTGTGCACCTCCGAGTGGATGCAGAAGGCGGCGTTGTTGACCGGGCGCCTGCCCTCCAGCAACGTGCCGTCGTGGTCGACGAGGATGAGGTCGGAGACCCGGATCTGGCTGAAGGACATCCCGAACGGGTTGACCCAGAAGGCTGAGGGGTTCTCGGGGTCGCGTGCGGTGATGTGTCCGGCGACGCCCTCGGAGAAGCCGAAGCGGGCGAACAGGCGGAAGGCCGCGGCGAGTTCCTGTTTGCGGACCTGGCGCTCCTCGTCGATGCTCAGGTTCTGCGGTGGCAGCGGCAGCTCGACGCCTTCTGGCATCGCGCCGACCGAGTCGTGCTGGACGGTGGTCGGGGTCGCGGGCATGAACGCCTGCCTCTCGTGTGTCTTGCGGGGGAGTGGTGTCTAAGCGCCTTGCCCGAGGTCTTGTCCGCAACCCGTCTGCCGGGCAGTTACGTGGATGAAGGGCTCCTTCATCCACACCAGGTGGAGGAAGGAGCCCTTCATCCACCTCACCGGACGGCGAGTTGCGAACATGACTTCTGGCTGCCTGCTTAGTTCTTTCCAGATAGGAAGGGCG
>NZ_JBEXJN010000073.1:0-39744 GCF_040609115.1 Lentzea sp. NPDC004782 | reverse complement strand
CTGCGCGCCACGCCGAGGCCGGGTCAGGCGATCAGCGTTGCAGCGTGAGCACGCCCGGCCGGTAGGGCAGGAGGCCGTAGTCGACGCCGTTGGAGTTGGGGTTGCGCCCCTGGTAGAGGAGCTGGAGGTTGCAGGGGTCGATGGTCTTGGTCTGGTCGGGGTTGGTGCGGATCAGGTCGCCGTGGCTGATGTCGTTGGTCCAGGTGGCGCCGCTGTTGGCCTTGCCGGCGAACGGGTTGCTCTCGGTGGCGGCCTGCGGCGTCCACGAACCGTTGAGGCTCGTGGCGGTGAACGACCGGAAGTAGCGGCCCCTGGCCCCCATCGCCTCGACGATCATGAGGTACTGGTTCTGGTCCTGGACCTTGTAGACCTCGACCGCCTCGAACAGGTTGGCCTGCGTGTCGCTCATGATCGTCGTGTAGTTCGAGCCGAAGCTGCCGGGGAAGTTCCCGATCGGCATGCTGGCGCGGTAGATCTTGCCGTTGTCACCGGCGAAGAACAGGTACATGTTCTGGCTGTCACCGATGATCGTCTGGTCGATGGGACCCGTGCCGGAGTTGGGGATGCTTCCGCTGAAGAGCGTCTTGGGCGCCGACCACCCGTTGGCGTTGGTGGGGTCGTTGGAGGTGCGGTAGCTGAAGGCCGCACCGCCCCACTGGTAGGTGAGCACCCAGATGTTCTTCGGGGCGAAGTAGAACAGCGTCGGCGCGACGGTGCCGCTGCTCATCCCGTTCTGCGGCGCGGACGCCATGTCGGACCAGTTGGTGAAGGTCCCGAAGTTCATCGAGCCCCAGCTCGTCCGCGTGTCGTGCGTCGTCGCGTAGACCAGGTGCTTGCCGTTGTACATGACGTGGGTGAAGTCCTTGAGCGACACCCAGCCCGACTTCGGGGTCGCCAGCGGGCCCGTCGACGACCAGCGGTAGCTCGACGGCAGCTGACAGGCGCTGGGTCCGACCGCCGCCCCCGCCACGGGCGCCGCGGTGAACGCCGTCACCAGCCCACCGAGCAGCACTGCGACGGCGGCGCTGACTCCGGCCATTCGACGCCTGCGGCCTCGTGTCGCGGTGACGGGCGGGTGATGGCCTGATCCGGTCATGGTCGTGCTCCTCTTCGTCGAGGTGTGGGCGCGGCAGGGCAGCGTTCGACCGGCCACCTGCACGAAGTGGCCTGTCACGCGTCCTTTGAACGAACAAACTGTGAGGGACGATCTCTTTGCGGTCAAGACGTCGAAACCGTTTCGACTGAGCCTTCGACGAATTGCAGAACGCTAAAACAGATGGAAATTCTTTAGCTCCGGTGAGCAGCGACCGGGGACGGAATCGTCAATCGGAGGTCGTCCGGACGTCATTCACACCGAATGCGCCGCCGGTGTCGTCACGGCAGCATTTCCGGTCGTTCCGGCATTTCAGAGCGTTCTGCGCACAACCGATCAGGCGCGAGTGGCGGTGATCGTCAGCGGGGTGGTGACGCCGTGCCGCGCGCTCGCTTCGGCGAGGAAGGCCGCGAGCCATCCCAGCGCGGCCGGCGACCACTCGGCGAGCATCACCTCGCCGAGCGAGGAGAACAAGGCCACGTCCTGCTTGAACTCCCGCATCCACCCGACGATGCCGGGCACGAACGGGTCGACCTCGACCCGCACCCCGGTGACCAGGTGCGGGTCGAGGTCGGCGAACCAGCCGGCGTCCTGCAGGAGGCTCATCATCGAGTCGGCGCCCGGCATCGGCACGGTGAGCTCCACCGACTCCAGGCGGAACTGCCCCAGCCGGGCCACCACGTCACCCGCGCAGGCGAGAAAAGCCTGCACCGGCACGGATTCTCCGGTGAGCGACACCTGGAACCACGCGCCGGTCGAGTCGGAACCCGCGTCGTTCATGCCCCAGCAGCCTCCCGGCCCGTGCGAGGAGAGCCATCCCATCGCGGAGGACCGGGAGACGAACAGGCTGAACGCGTCCGCGGACCCGGCTCGCGGATGACGATCCAGCGAGCCGCGCAACGCCGCGACCATGGTTCGATCGAGTGCCAAGAACCTACCGCCTGCAGGTGATGTTCCGGGTTGCCGTCGTGAGCTTGCTCGGGTCGTCGGCCAGACCGACGAGGTCCACGTCGATCACGCTACGCCACCCGGTGACCTCGCGGTTGGAGCACGTCACACGTCCGGTCGCCCGGTTGCCCGCGCCGCCGCCGGAACGCACGGTCGCCTTGCCGGCCGAGCCGATGTTGCGCCACTTCCCGTCGCTGTAGTACTGCTGCAACTGCACGGTGACGACCGCCAGCGTGGCGTTGCAGTTGCCGTTCGTCCACCAGCCGTGCCCGGAGGCCGACGCCGGCGGAGTCGACGACACGTGCACGTAGTCGCCGTTGGTGTAGAAGACGCAGACCGCGTCAGGCCCCACGACGGCCGACTGGTCCCCCGCCGTCTCCACCGGAGCCGGTGCGGGCACCGCGACCTCGGCGTTCGCCGGCGCCTGCATTGCCCCGAGTGCGAACCCGACAGCGGCCGTTCCGGCCAGAATTCGTTGAAAACGCACGACTTCACCCCTGTTCGTCGCTCTCACGCCCCCTGCGTGAGCCGGTCAGTATCAGCACGCCCGGACGAGGGCCCGCAGTCGAACCCGAGGTTCTTCACCCGATCAGACCAGCTCGATTTCGACTCGGTTCAATTCCATCCACAAAGGACACTTCGTTCTCCCATGTATCGTCGTTCACCGTTGGTGCGCAACGGATGACGCAGACATCACGCATCGAGTGATGTACTCGAAACCTCCGCCGCGGCCAGAAAGCGCAACCATGGCCTCCACCGAAATCGAGCCGATTCCCAGGTCGCACCGGCGACGCCCAGGATCGCCGTCCTGACCTCCCACCACGCCCCGCCGGAGGTGCCCGCCCATCCGATCTCGCACGTCTCCGAAATCGAACGCACGGGCCCGATCGCGGCCGCTCCGGCCACCGCGCGGCCGATCGGCGGAAGGGTGCCGCCGGTGGTGGTGATCGCACCCGAGATCGACCGGTGAGCTACAGCCTGGAAGGCGCGGGCCGATCCGTCCCGGCCGACCTGCTCAGGCTGGTCGGCCAGGGCCAGTGCGCCCTGCATCCCGAGGTGCTGCGCACCCTTCTGCGGTCCGGGGAGCCCAGGCCCTCGCCGCCGTCGGCCACCGAACCTCTCACCGGCCGTGAGGAGGCGATCATGTCGTTGCCGGCGGCGGGAAAGGACGTCGCGGAGATCTCCCGCCGGCTTCTCCTGTCGCCGAAGACCGTTCGCAACAACCTGACCAGGATCTTCACCAAGCTGCGCGGGCGACGGCAGACCGAGGCCGTGCTCAGGTGGCGCGGCCTGGCCTGAGCACGGGCGGGAGCCACCCGTCACGCCGACGGAGTGGCCATTCCGGAAATCAGCGCACGCAATTTCGCCGATGCGCGCCGCAGTGGCCCCGTCTCGCCCGGTACTCCCGCGGCGAAAGGCCGTGCGCGGCGCGGAAGATCCGGCCGAACTTCGCGGAGTCGAGAATTCCCCACCGGGCGGCGACCGCACCGATGGACAGATGGCTCAGGGCCGGGTCGGCCAGATCACGCCGGCCCCCGGCCAGCCGCGGCGTTCTCACCATCTCGCCGACAGCGGTGTCCTCGTCCTCGAACAACCGGTGCAGCTGCCGCACCGAGATGCGGATCCGAGATCTCGGTCTCCACGAGGCACCTGATCACCGCGGCTGCGAACTCCTCCTGGAGTCAGATATCCTCGGCCGCCCGGTCCCGACCCGGATCCACTACCTCCGATGCCCGAACCCACCCAGGCCTTGGTGCTCGATGAAGGGCGCCTTCATCGACGTCAGGTGGATGAAGGAGCCCTTCATCGATGTCGCGGCGGCCGGTTGTTCCACCTGAAGGGTCATCGACGGCGTTCTCACATCACGCGACTGCGCCACCCGCGGCTCCTACGCCGATCGGCCGTCGCCGCGCAACCGTTGGGAGATCTAGGTTGCTGGTGTGCCGGGACAGGGGGAAGCTCATGCTCCGCGCCTGTTCACACCGGGCGTGGCCGTGCTGCTCGGCTTCGTCCTGCTGGTCGGGAACCCCTGGTTGAACCGGGATCTCATCCTCGCGTTGTCGAGCGGCGAGCCGGGCTTCCGCCTCGGCGCTCTCATGTTCTCCTATCCGAGCTGGCACGTGAACGCCGACCGCGTCGGGGTGTTCCTGTTCTGGTTCGCGAACCTGCGGACCGTGCTGTTCGTGGCGTTCGCGGTCACGGGGCTGACCAGGGTGTCGCGCTGGGCCACCGCGGCCACGGGCCTGTTCGTCGTCACCGTGGGAGTGACGGCACTCAGCGCGGTGGCCGCCGGGCTGACTTCCGGAGCGGTCGCGGTGGCCTTGCTGGACCCGCGGGGGCAGTTGCCGTTCGTCGATGCCGGCCGGCCGGCGGAGTTCTTCCTCGGCCAGCTGACCGCGTCGGCCTCGTTCGGCGTGCTGCTCGGCCTGGTGCTCGGTGCCGTCGTGGCGATGCAACGCCGCGCACCCGCGCGCGGCGAACGCCCGGCCGACGTGCCGAGGTCGTTGTGGTGAAAGGGGATCGATGAGCCAGCCGACCGCGTTCTCCCCCGACGACACGACTCGCTACCTGTGCGTCGCGGCCAGGACGGACGAACGCTTCGCCGAGCGGATCATCAAGGCGTTGCTGACCGAGGACCTGCACGCGGTGGCGCCATCGGTCGGGTTCTCCCTGCGGCCGGTGCTGCTGCACGCGCTGGCCGGTGTGCGGCAACGGCAGCTGCGGGACTGGTGCCTGCTCGCGGCGACCGCGCTCGCGCTGGTTGTCTCTCCACTGTGGACGGTTATGTTCCTGGTGGTGGTGCTGCCGGTCGGCGCGAACCTCGCCCACCGCGCGGGAGAGTCGCGCAGGCTGCGCGACATCGTGTTCGCCCTGATCTCGTTGGCGATCTTGCTGTTGGTGTTCGTCACCATGGTGTCCGCGCTCGACACCGCCGCCACGCCGGCGCGCGGACGTTCCGCTCCGGAGCCTGCCGTCCCCGAGTGGCTGTTCGGCCTGCCGTGGCTCGCGCTGTTGACCGCTCTCGGGATGTACGCGCTGCTGGTGTGGAGCGAGTGGCGGATCCGGCTGACGTTGCTGAGCGAGCTCACCCGCGCCGCGTTCAGCACCGAGGCGGCGCCGCCGCTGCCGCCCGGCCAGGCGTGGTTGTCCGACCGGCTGGCGGCGATCGACGAGGCCGAGCGCGGCAACGTGACGATCTACGACGGTTTCACCCCGTTCATCGGCCACGGCTCGCTCGTGTCGACGTGGTCGTTCGCCCTGCCGTCCCTGCGGCGTGACACCGACCGCGACCCCGGGAGCGTGGTGCCGCTCGACACCGGCGAGCTGGTCGGCCACGTCCGGGAGCGGCTGGCCGGCATCGGCGTGGAGCCCGACGAGCTGCCCGGGCTGTCCCTCGCCGAACGGGCCTTCGTCAGCGGCAACGCGCTCACCATGCACCCGGCGCTGCTGCCCGAACGCGAGCTGGAACCCCTGCAGCACCTGCCCGATGAGGACCTGGCCCGGCTCGCCGCGCGCCCGCACAGCTCGGCCAGGCACTACCTCTGCGCGCAGGTCCCGTCGTGGGGGGGCGAGGTCGTGGCCAGCACGTTCCTGCACTTCTCCACCGACGGACGGCTGCTCTACCTGCAGTGCGACCGCACCGTGCTGGGGCCGTTGTGGCGGCAGTACCACGACGTGGACCGGATCAGCCCGGTGCTCACCGCCGGTGCGATCGGCCGTCTACTGGCCAGGGCGGCGAGCGGGGTGGCCGGCGCGGTACCGCGTGCTCCGGTCCGGGTGCTGCGCGACCTCACCTTCCGGTGGCGCACGGAACGGCACCGCGTCGTGGAGCGGGCGATCGCCCGGCAGGACCTCGGCCACGGCTACGGCGCCCGGTTCAGCGTCCGCGAGCAGGCCACGGACGCCAAGTACCACAACTACTTCCAGAAGACGGACGCCACCAAGCACCTCAAGGTCGTCGAACGGCACGTCCTGGCCGCGCTGCTGGACTTCCTCGACGCCCGCGGCGTGGACACCACCGAGTTCCGCAACCGCCAGATGACGATCCTCAACCAGGGCATCATCCAGACCGGCGGCGTCAGCAACGTCGGCAACCAGGCCGTCGGCAGCGAGGCCACGGCGACGGTGCAGTTCCCCGCACCCGGCTCCGCCGCCGGAAGACCCGCGTGAGAGGAAGGAAGACCGTGCCGGAAAGCTCGCCGAACTACGGCATCCACCAGTCCGGCGGCGTGAGCAACGTCGGCAACCAGGCCGTCGGCCCGCACGCCCGTGCCGTCAGCCACGGCCTGAGCTTCACCGCCGCGCCGGACACCAGCGCGCTGATGACCGAGCTCATGACGTTGCTCGAACGCCACCGCGCCGAACTGCCCGGCACCGCCGGCGAAACCGCCGGAGAACTGCGGGATGAGCTCGACTCGGCCGAGCCCGACCGCGGCCGGATCGCGCGGATGCTCGAACGGCTCACCGCCCTGGTGAAGCCCGTCGCCCCGCTGGTCGAGACGGTCGGCGAGCTGACCAGGTCGGTCAACTCCGCCTTCGGTGACTGAAGGTTGGAGAAACCGCGCCTGGACACCGGAATCGGTGCCCGGGCGCGGTGTCGTGTCACGGTCAGCCGGCGCTCAGCGGCACCGACCACCGTTGCTGCGGGGTGCCGACGCAGTCCCACAGCTGGATCTTCGTGCCGTCCGCCGTGTTGCCCGCCTGGACGTCCGCGCAGCGGTCGGACTGGATGTTCACGATCGTCGCGTCCGGGCGGATCGACCACTGCTGGCTCAGGCCGTTGTGGCAGTTGTAGACCCCGATCGCGGTGCCCGCGGCAACGGCACCGATGTCCACGCAGGTGCCCATGGTGCGGATCGTGCCGTCGCTCAGACCGGTGTAGGTCTCACCGGGCGGGCCGAAACAGCCCCACAGCCAGATGACGCCGTTCGCCGGGTCCTCGCCCTTGACATCCGCGCACCTGCCGCCGATGCCTTCCAGGATGCCGGTCCACAGCGTCGTCGCGCTGTACCTCCACTGCTGCAGCTGGGTGCCGGCGCAGTCCTGGACGGTGAACACTCCGCCGTCCGTGGCCGAGGCCGCGGTGAGACAACGGCCGGACGCGCCGCTCACCACGGTTCCGTCCGGGCGGGCGGTCCACTGCTGGGTCCTGGCGGTCGAGCAGTCGGCCAGCGACACCGCGCTGCCCGCCGCCGTGCCCGCCACGTCGAGGCAGCGGCCGGAGGAGGTGATGCGGCCGTCGCCGGTGATCGACCACCACTGGGCGGCGCCGCCGTTGCAGGACCACGCCGACACCTTCTTGTTGCGGGCGTCGTTGTTGTAGATGTCGAGGCACTTGCTGCCGGGACCGTAGAAGGCACCCCATTGGCCGTGCTGGTCCGGGATGCGCCACACCTGCGTCGCCGCACCGGTGCAGTCCACCGCCTTGAGCGGGGCGCCGCGGTCGGTGCTCGCGGGCGTGAGGCACTTGCCGGACCGGACGCTGACGATGGCGCCGTCCGGGCGGACCACCCACTGCTGCGGGTTCTCCGTCGTGCAGCCCTGCAACGTCACCGCGGTGCCCGAGGCGGTGCCGCCGTTCTCCAGGCCCAGGCAGCGGCCCAGGTTGGTGATGCGGCCGTCACCGAGGAACGTCCAGCGCTGGTTGGGGAAGTTGTTGCAGTCCCACATCTGCAGCTGGACCGCGCCGGGGTCGTAGCCGGGGATGTCGAGGCACCGGTTGTTGACGCCGACGACCTCGCCGTTGCGCACCGACGTGTTGCGCTTCACGCGGATGTTGCGGAACTTCACCGGTGCCGACGTGCCGCTGTTCTGCAGGCCGATGAACCCGTCGTTGTGCACGCGGTTCAGGTCGGTGATCGTGTAGCGGTTCACCTGCTGGCCGTTGAGCACCACGGTGACGGTGTTGAACGCCACGGTGATCTCGTAGGTGTTCCACTGCCCCACCGGTTTGGCGGCGGCGACGTCGGCCTTCCTGCCGGGTTCGATCGCGCCGGTGGACAACGGGGAGATCTGGACCTGCACGCCGTTGGTGCCGGGCAGGGTCGCCGACGTACCGGGGTCGTTGAACAGCAGGTAGATGCCTGAGTCCGACGACGCGGCGGTGGCCTGCCAGTCCAGCTTGACGGTGTAGTCCATGCCCATCGTGCGGGCGGCGTACCAGGTGACGTCCCGGCTGGTGGTCGTGGTGATCTCGCAGCCGTTGACCTGCACCGGCGTGGTGCCCGCGACGCGCCAGCCCGCCAGGTTCGACTCCAGCCTGCCGTCGAACGCCGCGGTGTAGCCGGGTTCGTCGACCGCCGCGGCGCAGGTGCCCGCGCCGACCTGGGCGCCGCCGATGAAGTAGCCCTCGGCGTCCAGCGCCGTGGTCGCGCTGCCGCGTTCGTTGCGCACGGCCACCCTGCCGCTCGCGCCCAGCGGCGTGAACGTCGTGGTGGACAGGCGTTCCCGCTGTTTGGTCGACACGACGGTGCCGGGCGAGGTGCCGATCTCCGCGGGAGAGACGGACAGCTCGGTGCCGAGGAGGTCGTCCCGCACCGACGGCATCAGCACGACCGAGGTGGCACTGGCCGGGATGCCGGCGGCACCGGTCACCTGGAACTGGGTGGTCTCGCCCTGGCCGAGCGGGGTGGTGCGGCCGCCGGTTCCCGTGGTGGTGTCGGCGATCCTCGTCGCCTCGGGCAGCGGGACGTAGCGCGCTCCCCCGCCGCCGCTGACGAACCAGCCGAGGACGTCGACCATGGCGTGCACCTGGCCGATGCCGTTGCGGAGCCGGAAGTTGCCGTCCGCGCCGATGGTCACGATCGAGGTGTTGGACCGGCGTTCGTTGCGGTTCACGTTCAGCGACGTGCCCGCGTTGTCCTGGGCGTAGAGGCCGAAGCCGGTGCCGGTGGTCGACTCGGCGCCGGTCAGGTTCACCACGACCGCGGTGGCGTTGTCCGGGATTCCGTTGGCACCGCGGGCCTTCACGTTGTAGACCTCGCCGGAGCCGAGCGGCGCCCTGCGCGGGCTGCCGTTGTAGCCGCGGGTGTCGAGCACCCGGATCGGCGACGGGCTCGCCACGTACGTCGAGCTCGCGGTCGGGCTGAAGTAGCCGAGCATGTCGGCCTGGACGACCACCGTGCCCGGACCGGCGCGGAACCGGATCGCGCGGTCGGCGCCGAGCTTCGCGACGACCATCGTGGAGACGAAGCCGCCGCCGGGACGCACCCGCACGGTCGCGGCCTTCGAGGTCGACGTCGCGGGGTCGCCGGGGAACACGTCGATCCCGCTGTCGACCTCCGCGCCGCCCGACGGGTCGGTGCGCACGGCCAGGTTGAACGCCACGGCCGTGGCGTCGTTGGTGATGTTCGGGACCGGGAGGGTGAAGATCTCGTTGGGCGCGTAGGTCCTGCCCTGGATCTGCACCGGCGTGGGCAGCGGGTTGTAGGCCGAGCCGGTCACCGCGGGCACGTTGTCCGGGGTGCCGAGGGCGAGCACACCGCTGCCCCAGGCGTTGTCGTTCTTGTGCGGGTTCGCCCGCGCCTGCAGCTCGGTCTGGATCTGCGCCGCGTCGAGGCCGGGGTTGGCGCTCTTGAGCACCGCCGCCGCGCCCGCGACGTGGGCCGCCGCGGCGGAGGTGCCGGCGAAGCCCTCCGAGCCGTACATCGTGGTGGTGACCTTGTCGAAGCCGGTGATGTCCGGCTTCACCCGGCCGTCGATGGTCGGGCCGCGGCCGGAGTAGCCGGGGACGACCCCGCTGCCCGGCTTGGTCGAGCCGGCCGCGATCACGTACGGCGAGGTCGCCGGTTCGGTCACGCTGCCGGCGGGGGTGTTGAACTGCAACGGGTTCTCGTCCGGCACGGCGGCGAACAGGTCGAACCGCGTGGTGAACTTCGCGGTGTTGTTCTTGACGTAGAGCCAGTACGGCTGGGTGCTGGTCGTCGGGTTGGTGAAGGTCACCTCCTCGGTCGGCCTGCCTCCCCCGGCGACGTCGCGCTGGTTGTTGAGCGACGAGGCGATGATCTGCGGGTCGGACGGCCCGGTCGGTGCCTGGGCGCCCTTCATGACGTAGAGGTCGAGGTCCTCGGCGGACCTCGGCCACGCGTCCCAGCGCAGGCCGACCGTGGCGGTCTTGCCGCCGCCGAGGTTGAACCCGTTGTTCTGCGCGGTGCCGCTGTACTCGACGAACCCGTCGCCGTTGGCGTCGGTGGCGGTGCCGCTGAAGTGGTTCAGGCCGAGGTTGCCGGCCGCGACCGACCACAGCACACCGGCCTGGCGCGCCTGCCGCACGACGTCGGCGGGGCTGCCCGGCTCGCCGGTGCCGTCACCGCGGCCCGACGTCAGGAAGCCGATCGCCGCCGTGATCACCTGCACGCCCTGCCGGCGCAGCCAGTCCGTGGCGGGACCGAAGTCGAGCGGGCCGTCGATGCACGCGAGGAACAGCTTCGCGCCGGGTGCCATGTCGTGCACGACCTCGGCGACCGCGGTGCCGTGGTCGGACGTCCTGGTGGCGTCGTGGCAGCCGCTGTTGTCGACCTGGACGTCCGCCGGCAGGTCGCCCTCGCCCTGCGCCTCGTCCAGCCGGGCGTAGCCGACGTCGATCACGCCGATCTTCACTCCGTCACCGGTCTTGCCCGCGGTGATCCACTGCCGGGCGCCGGACGCGTCGACGCCTTCGGACGTCACCGCCATCGGCACCGCGCGTTCCGGCCGCCGGACGTCCACAACGGACTTGTTCTTGAGCAGGTCCCCGATCCGGCTCTCCGGCACGGCGAGCTGCGCGCGGTCACCCCGCTGCACGGTCACCTCGCCGCCGAGCACCGCGGCCGCCTCCTTCAGCCGGCTGCCGCTCACCTCCAGCAGGACGCGGCCGCGCTTGTCCTTCGCGACCTCCTCCCCCTGGTGCGCCGGCGGCGCCGGCTTGGCCGCGGCGCCCGCGGGCGTCACGGCACCGGACGCGGCGAGCGCGATCCCGGCGGCCAGCACGACCGCACGTCCCCACACTCCGGGCGGTGTTCTCATCTGCCGTCCATCTCCTCGATCGGGTCGAACACGGGATCGCACCCCTGCAGGTGCTCGTCGAACAGGTCGTGGCGGAACCGCCCGGACATCAGGTCGCGCAGGAACGCGACGGCGCCGCCGGGGTGCTCGCCCCAGCGCTCGAACCCGTCGTCGAAGAACACGACGGGCCAGCGGTCCGGGTCGTCACCGGCGGTGAGCCAGCACAGCGTGTGGCCCTCCGTCGTCCCGCCCCACGGCAGCAGCCCGCCGACCCGCGGGTGCACCGGGTACGGGAGGTTCTCCTGCTCCTCCAGCAGCTCCAGCGCGTCGCCCAGTTCCGCGACGAACGCCTCCCCCGGCGCGTAGATCTCGACGAGGGAGCAGAAGAGCCCGGTCGGGAACCGCCGCGACAGCTCCTTCACGTCCGCGGGCAGCGTCACCCCGAACGCGGACTCCACGGTGTGCCAGGCGGATCCGGTGCCGCGACCGGCCCACCCCGTGAGCTCGGCGAGCTCGTCAACAGCTCGGACGGGTGCCATTGTTCTTCCCTCCTGGGTAACCGGCCGGCGGGTGCGGGTTGAAGATGATCACGTCGCACTGGAAGCCGTTGCTGCCGCGGGCGTGGATGGTGACCGAGCTCGGCACGGCGTCGTTCGCGTTGGCGTAGTTGGCGACGACCCGGTAGTACACGCGGTTGCCGTTCTGGATCGCCTTCGCGATCTCGTTCTCGACGCCGAGCATGTCCGTTTCGTTCACCTCCTTGTCCAGCGGCACGATGTTGATCCGCTTGTTGCTGCCGCCGAACTGGTGGCCGATCAGGTGGCTGCGGTCGTGCTGGCCCGAGACGTAGCCGACCGGGGTCTGCGGCCGCTTGCGCTTGTCGCGGTTGAGGCTGCCGAGACACGCGGTGCCACCGGTCGCGCGCTCCGCGGGCCAGCCGAGCCGCTTGCCGGGGTAGGCGCCCGGCCCGGTGAAGTTGATCTGCTGCGCCGGGTCGTTGACGGCCGTGTCCTGTGTGGACTCGAAGCAGTCCTCTTCGCTGTCGGTACCCGTGACGCCCTTGTCGTCGGCCGGGTCCGACATCACGTCGCCGAGGTCCTGGACGACGTCGTAGATCGTCTGCGCCACCTCGACCAGCACACCGGTCACGTGGGTGACCTGTTCGAGGTACTTGCCGGTCAGGTCGAGGATCTTGGTGAGCGGGCCGGTGGGGTCGACGTTCGTCGGGACCGGGAGGAAGCCGGAGCCTGCCGGCGGATGGGGCAACGGCTTGTAGACGTTGACCACCCACGGCGGGGGTGGCGGCGGCTTCGGCTTGCTGTGCGGCGGAACCCCCTTGCCACCGCCCCGGCCACCAGGCCCTGGTTTCGAGTGCGGAGGCGTGGGCGGCGGGTTCCAGCCACCGCCGCACCCGTGCACGAAGTACCGGCAGTTGCCGGCGACCGGGTTCTCCTCGCGGCCGGAGCCGGTCGGCTGGATCCGGTCGGGCAGGTGCTTGGTCGCCTCGGTGCACCGGAGCTCCGCGATGTCGAACTTCCAGAGGCCGGGTCCGCGGATCTTCATCACGGTGACCCAGTTGTCACACTTGGACGCGTGCCGCGGCTCGTACGGCTGCGGTTCGTGGCCGCTGGGGTCGGCGTTGTTCACGGGGTTGCCCGCGCCGTAGGCGTACCGGTTCGCCGAACCGGACGGGTCCGGCGTCACGTTCCAGTCGTCGCGGCTGACGAACGTGCCCGTCCCCGGCTGGTACCAGCGCGCGGACATGTTCACCGCACCGGTCGAGGCGTCGGTCCAGTCCCCTTGGAAGCCCAGGGAAGCCGCGTCACCGGACGACGCCGTCACCGCGCCGAACGGGTCGAACGCCCGCGTCCCGTCGACGGTGTTGCTCAGGTACCGGCCGGTCACGTCGCCGTGCTGGTCGGCGTACACCATCCGCGCGACGCCGGAACCCCTGTCCGCGAAGGGACTTCCGTCCGGCAGCCGGCTGATGGTGCGGCTGCCGTCGGAGATCGCCTCGTTGGTCAGGCCCGCGTACTGGAACCTGGTGCCGTTGCGGTCGCTGACCCGGTCGAGGCTGTCGTAGGCGTAGGTCGCCGCGCCGGAGGAGGTCATCCGGTCGAACGCGTCGTGCCTGGTCGTGACGGTGTTGCCGTCACGGGTCGTCGTCTGCAGCGTGCCGCGGGCGGAGTAGCCGTAGGTCGCGCCGTCGCCGGACTTGAGGCGGTTGCGCTCGTCGTAGACGAACGTCTTGGCGCCCACCGAGGTCCGGTTGCCGGCGTCGTCCCAGCCGTAGGTGGTCGTGGAGGTGCCGTTGGTCCACGACGTCAGGCGGCCCGCGCCGTCGTAGGCGTAGGTGTTGCCGTTCTTGGACGTCGTCTTGTTGTCGAGGTCGTAGCCGTAGTCGGTGCCGATCAACGTGCGCGGTGGCACGCCGGCGTCGATGGACTGCACCACGCGGTCCGTGGCGGGACGGCCGAGGTCGTCGTAGGTGAGGACGCGGGACGTCTTGGCCGCCACCGCGCGGTCGGCCACCGAGGCCAGCCGGCCGGCCTGGTCGTAGCCGTAGTCGGCGGTGCGGCCCGTCAGCGCGTCCTGCACGGTGGCGAGGCGGCCCGCCGCGTCGTAGCCGAACGTCGTGGCGCCGCTCGCGTCGGTGCGCGAGACCAGCATCCCGTCGGCGTCGTAGGTGTACGCCGACTCGCCGGCCGCGCCGTGGGTCTCCAGCAGGTTGCCGCGGTCGTCGTAGCGGTAGGTGCTGTCGCCGTTCGGGCCGCCCGCGCGGTTCACCCTGCCCGCCGCGTCGTAGCCGAACGTGCGGTCCGTCGTGGTGGCGGCGGTGCCGGCGCCGGTCTGGCGGGTCAGCCTGCCCCGGGCGTCGTAGTAGCTGGTCGTCGTGACGCCACCGGGCTTGCTGGTGCCGACCGCCTGCCCGGCCGCGTCGTAGGACGTGGTGAACGTCGTGTCGAGCGGGTCGATCACCGACTCGGGGCGGCCCCACGGCGTGTAGGTGAACGTGGTGACGTGCCCGTTGCCGTCGACGTACCGGCTGCGGTTGCCGAGCTTGTCGTAGCCGGTCGAGGTGGTGATCGAGTGGGTCGCGTCGACCTTCTCGACCTGCTGCACGACGCGGCTCAGCTCGTCGTAGCCGTAGGTCACGACGCGGCCCTGCGCGCTGGTCGTCTGGACGACGTTGCCCGCCGGGTCGTGGACCGAGCTCGCGGCGCGCTTCTCCTGTCCGCCGACGACCGTGGCGGTGCGCACCGCCCGTCCGGCCAGGTCGTAGGTGGTCGTGGTGGTGATGCCCGCGGGGTCGGTGACCGACGCCCTCCGCCCGGCGATGTCGTAGCCGAACGCGGTGGCGCGGTTGGTGGCGTCCTTCGTGGACGTCACCTCGCCGGCCGCGTTGTAGGCCGAGGACGTGATGTGGTTGAGCGGGCTGGTGACGGTGAGCGGGTTGCCCGCGTCGTCGTAGCCGGTGGTCGTGGTGAAGTAGGCGGCCCGGCCGGACGAGCGGTCGACCTGCGTGCTGGTGACCCGGCGGCCGAGGTCGTCGTAGGTGTACCTGTTCTCCACGCCACCCGGTTCGGTCTGCGTGAGCAGCTCACCGGCCTTGTCGTAGTTCCGGGTGAGCACGCTCGGCGTGTCACCGACCTGAGGCAGCGTCACCGTCAGCACCCGGCCGTACGGGTCGTAGGTGCGTTGCGTGACGCGCTGCAACGGGTCTGTGGTCTTCACCGGGTTGCCCGCGCGGTCGTACTCGGTGCGGGTGGTCGCGCCCTTGATCGTCGTACCGCCCGGCGGCGTGTAGTCCGGCAGCACACCGGTGACCGCGCGGCCGAGCACGTCCCGTTCGGTGGTCGTGACGTTGCCCGCGCCGTCACGGGAGTGCGTGATCTCGCCGAACGCGTTGTAGCCCAACGTGTCCGTGCGCTTGAACCCGGTGGTGCGGACTCCGCCGACCCAGGCGTCGGTGGCCGGTGCCGTGGTGCGGAAGAGCGCTCCGGTCGCGTCGTACTCGAAGGTCGTCCGCAGCCCGCGCCGGTCGCCCTTCTCGACCACGAGGCCGCGTTCGTCGTAGGCGGTGGACGACGACAACACGGTGGTGGCGTCGACGTAGGCGTCCTCGCGGGTCGGGTGGTTCGCGAGGTCGTAGGTGTAGACGGACTTCTCGACCCGGTTCGGGTCCGCCGCGCCACGGCGTTCGACGGTCACGGCGTTGCCGTCGGCGTCGTACTGCACCGACGTCGACCGCTTCAGCCCGGACGGGTCGAACGTGGTGGTGACGGCGTTGCCCGCGGGGTCGTAGGCGTAGACGGTCTTGGCGCCACCGGCGGCGACCTGCTCGGCGAGGTGACCGGCCGGGTCGTAGGAACGCTGGTCCACCACGACGTTCGCGACCTGGGTGGTGGCGAGGAGGTCGTCGTCGTAGTAGCCGTACTTGGTCAGCCTGCCCATGGCGTCGGTGACGAACGCCAGTCGCCCGGCCGGGTCGTAGGAGCGCGACTCCAGCGTCAGCGAGGTCGCGGCCGGGTCCTCGGGGTGCACCCCGGGGCCGGAAGCGACGCGGTTGAGCGGCTTGTCGAACTCGTTGAACCGGGTGATCCACGTGGTGCCGCGGACGTCGGTCACCGACTCGGTGAGCCCGTTGTCGGCGTACGACCGCGTTTCCACGCCCTGGTCCGGGAAGTCGGTGCGCACCAGGCGGTCGCTGGCGTCGTAGCCGTACTTCGTGGTGCGGGCGGTCTCACCCGGTGTGGCGTCGGAGAGCGTCGCCTCGGTCGTGTTGCCGTTGGCGTCGTACTTGTAGGTCGTCACCTCGGTGTGCGCCACGCCGGTGACCGCGTTGACGACCGCGGGCGAGGTGATCTTCGAGATCAGCCCGCGCGGGGTGTACTCGAAGGTCGTGGTGCCCAGCGTCGCGCCGCCGGAGTTGACCTCGGCGACCGTCTTCTGCCGGCCCAGCTGGTCGTAGGTGTAGCGCAGGGTCAGCCCGGCGGGGTCGGTCAGCTCGACGAGGTCGCCCTTGGCGTTGTAGCGCCGGGTGGTGACCTGGTCGCGCCGGCCGGTGCTGCGGATCAGCAGGCCCGCGGGCACCTTGCCGCCGCCGGACGCGTCCTCGGCTCCGGTCGAGTACGTCGTGGTCTCGCCGGGTGCGGTGGTCAGGCCGTCCGGGGTCGGGTACCTCACACCGGTCGGGCGGCCGAGAGCGTCGTAGCTGTAGGTGGTGCGGAACCGGGTGTCGGCCGGTCCGGACGAGCGAGCGTCCGAAGTGGACTCCAACCGGTCGGCCCTCGGGTCGAGCGGGCCGGTCGGCTTGAGGTACGTGGCGTAGCTCGTGTTGCACGAGGTGGCGGTGCGGCACCTCTTCGTGCTCAGCACGTTGCCGCGTTCGTCGGTGGTGAACTCGGTGCGGTGGTTGTTCTCGTCGATCGACGCGGACGGGAAACCGGCGGTGTTGTACTCGATCCGCGCGGTGGCGTTGTCGTGCGTGCGGCTGACGAGCCGGCCGCCGTTGTCGGCGTCGAAGGTGTAGGTCCAGTCGCCGTACCCGGTGGGGCCGTGCAGCTTCGCGGTGCGGACCGAGCCGTTGCGGTCCGGGGTGTCGAGGGTCCACGTGCGGCCCTCGTGGTCGACGAGACCGCGGACGCGGTCGTTGACGTCGTCGTAGGTGAGGGTGGCGTACTTGCGGTCGTCCTGCGGCAGCACGTGTCCGCTCAGCTCGTCGGACGGCTTGGCCGCCGCGTAGTGCTGGCTGACCGCGAGCGCGCCGAGCGTGTGCTGGTAGACGGCGACCTCGTCGATGGACCCGCTGAAGTAGAAGTCGGCGTTGTTGCTCGCCGGCCAGTCCTTGCCGCTGCCGCCGCCGAGCGTGAGCCTGCCCTGCTGGGCGTGGTCGACGAACCCGGCGAGCGTCCCGGCCGCGGCACCGTCGAGGTAGAGCGTCTGGGTGTTGATCGCCGCCGACAGCACCGCGTGGTGCCACTGGCCGTCGTCGACCTGCCTGCTCGTCACGATCTGGCGCGGGCCGGACGCGTTCTGGCGCGCGAAACCGCCGTAGAGCAGGCCGTCCGTGCCGACGTAGAGGATGGGCGTCGACTTCCCCGCCGCGGCCGGGAAGCTCTGGTCGGCGTAGCTCAGCAACGTGCCCTGCGCGGTGGTCTTGAACCACAGCTCGACCGAGAGCGACATGGTCTGGTTCGTCAGGTTGTCCGGCAGCGTCACGTAGCTGCTGGCGCCGTCGAACGTGCCCGCCTTGTCGGAGCTGCCCTGCAGGGCACCGTCGCCGCCGAGCAGCACGCCGTGCTGAGCTCCGGCGTCCGCGCCCGGCGTGCGGGCGGCGGTGTTGGCGAACGCGTCACCGCTGGCCTCGCCGAGCCGCCAGTACCCGTACGGGGTGTCGTCGAGCACCGAGCTGCGGTAGTGCGAACCGGCGCGGTAGCTCAGCGTCGTGCACTCCTGGCCGGGCGTGCAGGACTTCGTGAGCTTGTCGCCGTCGTAGGTGTAGGACCAGGTGAGCGGCTGGCCGCCGGGGTCGGGGGCGGCGGCCGACACCGACGAGACGTGCCTGCCCTGCCAGGTCAGCTGCAGGCTCCGGCCGCTGGTGTCGTTGGTGATCGTGGTGACGTGGTCGTTGGTGTCGTACGTCAGCGTCTCGGTGAGCCCGGCCGGGTCGGTGATCGTGACGAGCCGGCCGAGCACGTCGAACGTCCACCGGCTGCCGGTCGAGTCGCGCAGCGCGTACTGGCCGGTGGCCGAGCTGTAGACCAGGTCGGAGCTCTGCCCGGACGGCGAGGCGAAACCGCCGTCGGGGTTGCGCCCGAACCGCGCCTGCCGCCCGGTCGGATAGGTGATCACGACGTTGTCGCTGCCGTCCTGGTCCTTCGCCAGCCGCATGTCCACTCTGGACGACCAGCCGGCGCCGAACGCGGTGTCGCGGCGGGGATCCAGGCTGTTGTAGGTGCGGCCGACGGTCAGGTCGGGGCCGACGGTGTCGACGTCGGCGTCGGTGACGACCGCCGAGTAGTTGCCGATCTGCGGGTCGAGGCCGGGGCCGATCGTGGTGCTCGGGCTGCCGGCGAGGTGCGAGGTGATCTCCGGCTGCTGCACGCGCGGCGTGAACATCAGCCGGACGTTGTCCTTGGCCGTGACCCAGAACGGCGTGGCGTCGACGGTGTCGTAGACCTTGACACCCCAGAAGTACGTGCGGTTCCAGAACAACGCGGCCGGCGCCCACGACTGCCCGGTCCACGGCGACTCCTGGCAGCCCAGGGTGAGGTCGGCGTCGGTGCAGACGCGGAACTTGTAGGTCAGGCCCTTGCCGGGCCAGCGGTCGTCGTCGACGCCCTCCGCGTACAGCGTCGGGGTCGTCGTGGGAACGACCGCGCCGCCGCCGGGCTGCTGCAGGTTCGTCGTGGGCGGGGTGTTCTGGACCTTGATGTCGAACCGGCCGTAGGGCACCTCGTAGGCGACGGAGAAGTCGAGGTTCTGCGGGTTGAACATGGTCAGGTAGACCTGGTACTCGCCGGGGTTGATCGGGTCGATCGGCACGTCGAAGGTCGTCGTGGCGCCCGGCGCGGCGTTCTGCGTCCAGCAGCACGCGGTGCGGATCTTGGTGCTGCCCTGGTCGATGATGTAGCCGAACTTCCAGCCACCGCCGCTGGTCCACGTCGAGGAGCCGAGGTTGGTGACGTTGACCTTGAGGTTGCCCGCCCGGCTGGCCGACGGCAGCGTCACGTCGGTGACCTCGAACCCGACGCCCTCGGGGACGTACCGGATCTCCAGGTACGGCTTGTTCCCCGAGTTCACCGAACCGAAGCGCATGCCGTTGCGGTCGGTCTCGTCCGACGCGCGCAACGCGAGGCCGTGCTGCAGCGCCTGGCCGTGCGTCCAGCGGGTCATCACCTCGTAGCCGAGGTTGAGCTTCTCCCACGCCGCGCCGGGACACGTCGGGCCGGCGTGCGCGAACGCCTTGCTGGACAAGGATCTGCCCACGGCGGCGCCCGGCCACTGCATGCTGGCCGCGTCCCACGGCTGCGTGACCTCGAAGACCGAGACCGACCGCGGGGCGCAGGTGCTGCTCTCCGCGGCCTCGACCACGAGCGCGGCGCCCGTGACGAACTGGTTGCGCACGCTGTTCAGCGCGTTGTTGCCGAAGTGCAGGTAGGAGCGCGACAGCTTGCCCTCGACCCAGCCGGTCCGCAGGTCACCCGCGGACTTGCCGTTCAGGCCCGGCGCCACGAACGTGCCGTCGTCGGCGATGTAGGAGTTCGTGGTCGGGTCGACGACGACGGGGAACGCACGAGCGGGGTCGCGCAACCAGGCCTGGTCGAGCACGAGCCGCAGCGTCCAGGTGCCGTCGGCGTTCCCGGTCAGCTCGTAGCCGGTGTCGACGCGCTGCTGCTTGGCGTCCACCGCGAAACCGCGCGGCATCACCGCGATCACCTCGTCGCCGTCGAGGAGCCGGATCGCGCCGTCCACGAGACGCGGGGTGGTGTTGCGCGGTGAGAGCGTGAAGCCGAACACGGACCTGGCCTGCGCCGAGGCGAGGACCAGGTTCTCCTTCACGCCGTCGCGGGTGGCGGTGAGGGTGAGGTCCACGCCGGGGAACGCGGCGGGGTAGGTGACGGTCGCGTGGTCCGCCGTGCCGGGAGCGTCGGCGGCGTCGGTGAGCCGGTAGGACAGGCCGTGGCGGTCGTCGAACGCGATGCGCGTCAGCTCGGGGTCACGGGCGGTGCGGCCGAAACTGGTGGCGTGCGGCGAGTCCTTCGGCTGCCAGCGGTGGTCGCGCTCGGTGAGAGTGAGGTCGATCGGAACCCACGAGCCGTCCTGGCGCCGCACGTTGGACTGTCCTGTGTGGACGCGCAGGGTGCGGGTGCCGTCCGGGTTGTCGAACGTCTCGGTGTCGGCGGTGCGGTCCTGCGGTCGTTCCTTCGCGTGGTCGTCGATGGACGGCTGGTCGGATTTCTGGGTAACGGCAGGCTTTTCGTGCCGTTGCACGGAGATGTCCGGCTGCGGACCGGCGGCGGGTCCCTCGGCGGTGTCGGCGACCGCGCCCGGTGGACGTGGCTGGTCGTGCGCGGGTGCCGCCAGCGCCGTCGCCGTGTCACCGGACCTGCTGTGCGGATCGAGTCCGTCCGCCGAACCACTGCGCTGCGGCGGCGCCGAGGCGGTGGCACCGAACGGCAGCGGCGGCAGCACCGGCACCGACGACGAGGCCAGACCGAAGACCAGCAGCACTGCCACGAAGGCAGCGCAAAGCCCACGCGTTCTCATCCTTCTTCCCCCAGACCCGAAGGATCCGTCACCCCGGAGACGGAACGAACCGATCCTGCGCAGGGAGAGTTGGAGAAACCTTGGACCGCAGGTCAGAGCAGCTTGGCGACGCGCTCCGCCTCCGCCGTGCGCCCCTGGCTCACGAACAGCTCGTGTGCCCGCACCAGTGCGGCACGTCCTGCCCGCTCATCTCCGGTCGCGACGAGCGCCTCACCGAGGTGCAGCGTCGCGTCGGCCACGTGCGCGAGGTCGCCGTCCTCCTGGAACAGCTCCAGCGCCTCCCGGAACAGTTCGACCGCTCTGGCGTGGTCGCCGGTCTTGTTCGCCACGAGCGCGAGGGTGTCCACCGCGCACGCCAGGCTGTTCACCGCGTTGAGCTCGATGAACAACTCGCGCGCGCGTTCGCCGTGCTCGCGGGCATCGTCGTAGCGCTCCGCCAGCGCGCTGTGCCACGCCACCGCCGCGTGGCCCTGCGCGATCATCGTCCGGTTCGTGCCCTTCTGGTACAGCCGCAGCGCCTGGGTCGAGTGCTCCACCGCCGACTCGTAGTCCCCTCGCTCCTCGTAGGCGGCGCCGATTCCGTAGTGGACGTTGCCGTGCGTCACGGGGTTGCCCGACTTCTCGGCCGCGGCCAGCGCGAGCCGCAGGTGGTGCATCGCCTCGTCGTGCCTGCCGAGGTGCGCGTAGGCGTCCGCGACCGAGCGGTGCGCGAGCGTCAGCTCCCACACGTTCCACTTCTCCGCGTGCGGCAGTGCGGCGAGCCACAGCTCCAGCCGGTCGGCGTACTTGTTCCTGCGCACCTGGTAGGTCGTCATGCACCAGGCGAGACTCCAGGCCCGCTCGCCCACGATCTTCCGCAGCGCCAGCAGGTTCGCCTCCTCGGCGTCGAACCACGTCACGGCGGCCGTCGTGTCCGGGATCGCCTCGACGACGGTGCCCGAGGCCGCGTCGGGCAGCTTCACGTCCGTCCGGGCGGGAAACAGGACGCGTTCGGCCGAATAGGCCGTCTGCAGGTAGTGGTCCACGAGCCGGCCGAGGGCGACGTCACCGGACGACGGCTGCTCGGCGGCGTACAGCTTGACCAGGTCGTGCATCCGGTAGCGGCCCGGCACGTGCTGCGTGACGAGATGTGCCTGCTCCAGCTCGTCGAGCAGGTCCTGGGCGGGCGCGCCGAACAACGACGTCACGGCGGGCACGGCGATGTCCGCACCGGGCACGAGCCCGAGCAACGCGAACAGGTCGCGCGCACCGGGCGGCAGCGCCCGCAGCGACCACGACAGGACCGCGCGCAGGTTCACGTCGGTGTCGCCGGTGTCGACCGCGTCCAGCCGGGCCTGCCGCAGCTGCGCGGCCAGCGCGGTCAGCGACAGCTCGGCCTGCACCAGCGCCCGTGCGGCCACGACACCCAGCGCCAGCGGCAGACCCGCGCAGTAGTCGAGCACGGCGTCGACGGCGTCCGGCTCGGCGTGCACCCGTTGCTCGCCGAGATGCCCGATCAGCACGGCGCGCGCGTCGTCGCGGTCGAGCACGTCGAGCGTCAACGGGTGGGCGCCGTGCCCGGACACCAGCGCGGCCAGGCGGTTGCGGCTCGTCACCACGACCCGGCTCGGGCCCGTACCGGGCAGCAGCGGCACGACCTGCGCGGCGTCACGGGCGTTGTCCAGCACGATCAGCATCCGGCGGCGGGCCAGCTCGCTGCGGAACAACGCGGCCTGCGCGTCGAGGCCCACCGGGAGCGCGTCCGGTTCGATGCCGAGAGCTTCGAGGAACGCCCGCAGCACCACCTCGGGCCCGACCGGCTCGGTGCGCGGGTCGAAGCCGCGCAGGTTCGCGTAGAGCTGGCCGTCGGGGAACGCGTCGAGCCGCTGGTGCGCCCAGTGCAGGGCGAGCCACGTCTTGCCGACACCGCCGGCGCCGCCGATCGCGGAGATCACCACCGCCGACCGGGTGTCGAGCACGCCGCCCAGCGCGTCCAGCTCCCGCGACCGCCCGGCGAACACCTGCGGCCGGGCGGGCAGCTGCCGCGGCACGGCCGAGACGGCGGCCGGGAGGTCCGCGCGCAGGACGCGTTCGTGCAGGCGGGCGAGCTCCGGACCGGGATCGGCGCCGAGCTCGTCGGCGAGGAAGCGGCGGGTGCGGTCGAACTGTTCGAGCGCCTCGGCCTGCCTGCCGTTGTGGTAGAGCGCGAGCATCAGCTGGCCCGCGACCCGTTCGTCGTCCCGGTGCTTCGCGGCGAGCTCGACCAGTTCCGGCAGCACCTCGGCGTGCGCGCCGCGGCGCAACCGGAGGTCGAGGTGGTCGAGCAGGGCGGCGTGCCGTGCCTCGACGAGGGCGTGCCGGCGGGCCCTGAACCACGGGGTGTCCAGCCCGGCGAACGGCTCTCCGCGCCACAACGCCAGCGCGGCCAGGTAGGCCTCGGCGGCGGCCGCGTCGTCCGCGGCCTGCCTGGCGTGAGCGAGCAGCGCGGTGAACCGGTGGGCGTCGAGGTCCGCCGGGTCGTGGTCGACGGTGTACGTGCCCGCCCGTCCGACGATGTCCACACCGGGCAGCAGGCCGCGCAGCTTCGACACGTAGCTGCGCACGCTCGTGAGCACCGTGCCGGGCGCGTGGTCGCCCCAGACGCGGTCGACCAGCCGGTCGAGCGGCACGGGCCGGCCGGGTTCCGTCACCAGCGCCGCCAGGACCGCGCGTTGCCGTGCCGTCCCGAGGTCGATCACCACGCCGTCGACGCGTGCCCGGATCTCACCGAGCACTTCGAACTCAACCCCCATGGGCGCATCATTTCACGGTTTCGCGCCTCCACAATGGATGGTGAATACCGATCAATCGGACTTAGCGGACCGCTTTCGTCACGGCGAGCAGCTCGCGGACCAGTTCGCGCACCGCCAGCGAGTGCCGCGCCGCGGCGGTGGTCACGTGGACCAGCCTGCGGGTCGGCCGGTCGGGCCCGAGGTCGACGATCTCCACGCCCGGCGGAGGGGTCAGCACGGTCAGCTGCGGCAGGACCGCCAGGCCGATGCCCTGCGCCACCATCGACAGCACGACGCTGTCGTCGGCCACGTCCAGCCTGCGCGGCGGCAGCCAGTCCTGGGTCGCCCACCAGCGCCGGGTGTAGGAGGAGCAGTTCTCCGGCCAGTCGAGCAACGGCAGCGTGCGCGGGTCCGGGTGACCGGCCGGGTGCACGAGCAGGTACGGCTCGGTGAGCAGGTCGCCGTGCCGCAGACCGGGCAGCTCGGCGTTGTCGTCGAGCGTGGCAATGGCGAGATCCGCACGGCCGTCCGCCACCTCGCCCGCGGTGCCGCGTCCCAGCTCCGGCACGACGAGGACCTGCGGTTTCAGGCCGGGAAAGCGGTTGGTGAGGCGGTCGAGCGCGGGTGGCAGCAGGTGGGCGGCGGCGGTGCGGAACGCGGCGACGCGCACCGGGCCGGTGATCGACCCGGCGGCCGCGCCGCGGGCCTCGGTGCGCAGGAGCTCCAGCTGGCGCAGGATCTGACGGGCGTGCACGAGTGCTCGTTCGCCGGCCGGTGTGGGGCGTGCGCCGTGACGGCCCCGCTCGAACAGCACGGCGCCCACGCGGCGTTCGCATTCCCGCACTGCGTGCGACACGGCGGACTGCGACAGGCCCACCTCGCGGCCCGCGGCGGTGAAGCTGCCGGTGCGGTCCACGGCGATGAGCAGGCGCAGTTCGGAGGGGCTCAGGTCCACGCTGCCACTATCCATGAGCGCCGTTCATGGAAGGGCGGGATCGATCGATTCCGCGCTCTGCTCCGCCGCGCCGCCGGTTCCTACGTTGGCGGCATGAGCACATTCCTCGCCGTCCGCCAGGTCCGCCGCCCGCAGGGGACTCCCAGCGCGGAGGACTTCACCTTCGTCACCGAGCCGCTGCCCGTCCTCGCCGACGGGCAGGTGCTGGTGGAGAACGTCTACCTGTCGGTCGACCCGTACATGCGGCAGCTGATGAACACCGGCGAGGCCGGGCGGGAAGGCCGGGCGATCGGACGGGTCGTCGAGTCGCGGTCGGCCGGGCTCCCGGTCGGCACGACCGTGTTCCACCGCGGCGGGTGGACGACGCACGCCGCGGTCGGCGCCGCGGACCTGCGGCGGGTCGACCCGGCCGGCGGCGTGCCGCTGAGCGCGTACCTCGGGGTGCTGGGCGGGACGGGGCTGACCGCGTTCGTCGGGCTGACCAGGATCGCGCGGCTGCGGCCCGGCGAGGACCTGTTCGTGTCGGCCGCGGCGGGTGGCGTGGGCAGCGCGGCCGGGCAGATCGCGCGGCTGATGGGCGCCGGGCGGATCATCGGCAGCGCCGGGTCCGCGGCGAAGGTGGCGCACCTGAAGGAGATCGGGTTCGACGCGGCGTTCAACCACCGCGACGGCCCGGTCGGCGAGCAGCTCGCCCAGGCCGCTCCGCGAGGCATCGACGTCTACCTCGACAACGTCGGCGGCGATCACCTGGAGGCGGCCATCGGCGCGTTGCGCGAGCACGGCCGGGTGGCCTGGTGCGGCGCGATCGCCCAGTACAGCTCGGCTCCGCCCGCCGCGCCGCGCAACCTGGCCGACGTGATGTTCAAGTCCCTGCGCGTCGAGGGGTACCTGGTCCGCGAGCACCTCGACGCACGGGAACCGTTCGAGCGCTTCCTGGTTCCGCACCTGCAGAACGGCTCGGTGCGCGTCGACGAGACCGTCGTCGACGGGTTCGGCAACGTCGTCGAGGCGTTCCTCGGCGTGCTGCGCGGTGACAACACCGGCAAGATGCTCGTCCGCGTCAGCTGAGCAGCGCCCGCGCCTCCGCCGCTTCCGGCACCCCGACGTCGGCGAACAACGCCGCCGCCCGGCGCCAGGCCGCCCGGGCCGCCGCGGGTTCGAGCACGTGGCCGAGGAGCAACGCCGTGCGGGCCTCACCGAGACGGTGACCGGTGGTCCGGTGCAGGGCGAGCGCGTGGTGCCCGTACGCCGCCGCCCGTTCGTGGTCGCCGGTGTGGAGGTGGATCTCCAGCAGCACGGTGAGGGCCTCGGCGGCGGCGATGCGGAACGCGACCCGGTCGGTCTCGGCGAGCGCGTGCTCGGCCAGCGTGCGGGCGCGGTCCGGGTCGTCGTGCAGAAGGCACGCGGCGAGCCCGGTGAGGGCGACGACCTCCGCGTAGAGCGTGCCCGCGGCGCGGGCGAGCCGAAGTGCGTGCTCGTGCTCGTCGCGCGCCTCGGCCTGGCCTCGGCGCAGCCGCACCGTGCCGAGCGTGTTCAGGGCGTTCGTCTTGATCGGGAGATGACCGGTCTCGGTGGCGAGCGCGACCGCCTCGACGGCGCGGTCCAGCGCCCGGTCGTGCTTGCCCTGGTCCAGCCAGATGCCCGCGAGGACGCGCAGCGACTCGGCCTCGGCACCCCGGTCACCCACCTCGCGGTGCAGGTTCAGCGCCTGCGTGATGTGGTCGTACGCCACGTCGAGCCGGCCGAGCTGGTGGTAGGTGTCGGCGAGGTTCGCGAGGTTCACCGCCTCCTTCTGCCGCGCCCCGAGCCGCCGGTGCAGAGCGAGCGCGCGGCGGTGGTGCTCGACGGCCCGGCCGAGCTCGCCCTGCAGCTCGTACACGAGCCCGAGGTTGCCGAGCGTGTTCGCCTCCCCCGCCTCGCGACCGGTGCTGACCGCCACGTCGAGGCCCTGCCGGTAGTGCTCCGCGGCCTGCGCCAGGTCGCCCAGCCAGAAGTGGGCGGTGCCGACGTTGCTCAACGCCACCGCCGCACCGTCGAGCCAGCCGCCGGACCGCGCCAGTGCGGCGGCACGCGTGTAGTGGTCGATCGCGACCCGGTAGCGGCCGTACAGCCGGTGCAGGTCAGCGAGGCACAGGGTCGCCGCGGCCTGTCCGGTGAGGTCGCCCGCGGCGGTGGCGGCGTCGAGGCCTGCCGTGGCGACCGCCAGCCACTCGACCGTGCACATGCGGCGCCAGAAGTGGGGCCGCAGCGAGGTGGTGAGCTGCCAGGCGATCTCGGCTGGTCCGCGGTCGGCGGCGAGCCGGGCGACGGCGACCAGCCCCGGCAGTTCCGCGTCGAGCCAGGCGAGCGCTTCCGCTGACGTGGCAAGGGGTTCCGCCGTCGCCGGCGGGAGCCGGACCGCCTCCGGGTCGAGGGTGCGGACGGCGGCGTCGACACCGTGCCGGTACCAGTCGACCAGCCGCCCGAGCGCCTCGTCGCGGTCGTCGTCACCCGCGGCCCGCTCGGCCGCGTACAGGCGCAGCAGGTCGTGGAACGCGTAGCGGCCCGGTACCGGCTGGAGGAGCAGGTGGGCGTCGGCGAGCAGGTCCAGCCCCGGCCCGGCCTCGGCGCCGAGCAACGCCGTCGCGGCGGCGACGGAGAAATCCGGTCCCGGCACGAGCCCCAGCAGCCGGAACAGCCGGGCGGCCTCCTCGGGCAGGGCCGCGTACGAGTGGTCGAACGCGACGCGCACAGCGGTCTCGTCGTCACCGACCACGGCGAGCCGGTCGAGCCGGTCGTCGGCCGCGAGGCCGGCGACGTGCGCGGCGATGGTCCGGCCTGGCCGCAACGTCAGGTTGGCGGCGGCGATGCGCAGTGCGAGAGGCAGAAACCCGCACAGCCGCGCGAGTTCCGCGGTCTCCTCGGGCTCGGCGTCGACCCGCGCGCCGAGCGTGTGGCGCAGCAGCGCGACGGCCTCGGACGGTGACAGCACGTCGAGCGCGAGATGGGCCGCGCCGTCCCTGGCGACCAGACCGCCGAGTCCGTACCTGCTCGTCACCACCACGGCACAACCAGGGCCGCCGGGCAGCAGCGGGCGGATCTGGTCGACACCGCGGGCGTCGTCGAGCAGCACGAGCATCCGCCGGTCGGCGAGCATCGTGCGGTAGAGATCGGCGGCCCGGTCGAGGTCCAACGGGATCTGCGCGGCCGGAAGTCCCAGTGCCGCGAGGAATCCGGTCAGGGCGCCCGCGGGCTGCACCGGTGGCGTCGGGGCGTGTCCGCGCAGGTTCACGTAGAGCTGGCCGTCGGTGAAACGGTCGCGCACGCGGTGCGCCCAGTGCACGGCGAGCGTGGTCTTGCCGACCCCGGCCGCACCCGCCACGATCGCGATGGACGGATGCGGCGGCTCACCGGCGCCACGCGCATCGAGATCGCCGGACCCGGCCCCGCCGACGAGGGCGTCAAGCCGGTCCAGGTCAGCCGCCCGCCCGGTGAAGGCCGCGATCGCCGCCGGAAGCTGAGCCGGCACCGGGCGGTCCGGTGCCGGCGACAGGGGTTCGTGCTCCCGATACGCGGCCAGCGCGTCCTCGCCCGCGAGGACCGCCCGTTCCACCCGCCTGGGCACCGCGCTCGGCTCGATGCCCAGCTGGTCGACCAGCGCGGCGCGCAGCTGCCGGAACGCCGCCAGCGCCTCGCTCTGCCGGCCCGTACCGGACAGCGCGACCATCAGCTGCGCCCAGAACCGTTCGCGCAACGGGTGTTCGCGCACCAGCGCCGCCAGTTCGGCGGAGAGGCCGGTGAACCGGCCGCGGTCGAGGTCCAGGTCGATCCGCCGTTCCAGCACGGCGAGCCGCCGCTCGTCCAGCCGCGCCGCCGCGACCCGGCAGGCGTCCAGTTCCAGGTCGTGCAACGCCGGCCCGCGCCACAGCTCCAGCGCGGCCGCCACCGAGTCGTCCGCCGCCAGCCGTTCGAACTCGTCCGCGTCCAGCTCGCCGCGCGACACCCGCACGAGATAGCCGGGCGACCGCGTGACGAGCCGGCCCGGCGGCAGCACGCGCCGCAGACCGGAAACGCAGCCGTGCAACAGGTTCTTCACCGTCGCAGGTGGACTGTCGCCCCAGAGGTCGGTCATCAGCCGTTGCTGCGAGACCACCCTGTTGGCTGCCAGCAACAACAATCCGAGCAGTGCCCGTTGCTGCGGCCCGCCCAGCGCCAGCGCCCGGCCGTCGACCAGCACCTCCAGCGGTCCGAGGATCCTGAACTGGACGGGCACGGCGAGCCTCCGCACGAGGAAGAAGCACTCTCCTCGTGAAGTGCCGCCGTGCCCGCCGCAGATACACGATCAGACCAGGACGCCGTACCGCACCAGGTAACGCCAGTCGGCGGAGTTGCCCGGGTTGTCGTCGCCGTAGCGGATTTCGAAGTTGCCGAAGTTGGCCACGACGCCGAGGTCGCGGATGTGGTTGTCACCGCTGTCGCCGGTGTTCACGTTGTCCACGGAGAAACCGCGGATGACCTTCTCACCGGCGAACGCCGCCGGGGTCGCCAGACCGCCGGCGTGCACCACGTTCGACGACTCGGCGAGGGTGCCGAACCGGCTGCGCGGCACCCAGGCGTAGCTGACGTCGTAGGTGAACGGGTCGTCGCCGTTGTTGTCCCGGAACGCCGTCGTCAGAACGCCGTTGTCCTCCTGCACGCCGATCTTGTCCAGGTGGTGGTCGCCGTTGTCGAAGGTGACCCGGAAACCCTCGAGCACGAAGACGACGTCCGCGGCCGGGCGGGTGAAGAGGAACACCGAGCACTGGCCGACGCAGGTGCCGTGGAACGAGGCCTGCACGACGCCGGTCGCGTCGACGTGTTCGGTGGAGACGCGGTAGCCGTAGTCGTCGTCGCCGTTCTCGTCGGCGAACGCCACCTCCACCGCGATCTGTTGCGGCAACGGCATTGCCGAGACCTGCCGGATGTGGTGGTCGCCGCCGGTGAAGTGGTACTGGAAGCGGGCCAGCAGCGGGACCCCGAAGTTGCTGCCCGCGGAACGGAAGATCGTGCCGTGGCCGTTGCCGCTCACCTCGTCGAGCGTCGCGGCACCGGCCGGAGCCGTGAGGCCGACGAGCAGTGCCGCGGTCGCGCCCGCCACCGTCAGCCCGCGTGAGAACTTGCTTCTGCGCATGTGTTTTCTCCCCTCAGAGCTCGCAGTCCTTCGTGTCACCGGGGTCGGCGGTGCAGAGGTCGGTGCCGATGCCGCCGATGACCGTGTCGTTGCCGGAGATGCCGTCGACCGCGCGGATCACGTCGTTCGACTGCCCGCCGCGCAACACGTTCGCGCTGCTGTTGCCGGTGATGACGTTGGGCCCCACAGCGCCGTTGACGTTCTCGACGTCGGTCGAGTTGTTGTCGCCCTCACCGGGCTCGCCGTCGTCGGCCACCCCGTCCAGGCTGATGGTGAACGTCTTGCCGGCGCCGAACTGGCGGGGGCTGTAGTTGGCGGTGTCGACGCCGTCGCCGCCGAAGAACAAGTCGCTGCCGTCCAGGGAGACCAGCGAGTCGGAGACGTCGTTGCCGTCGCCACCGCTCACGATGTCGTTGCCGAGACCGCCGATGAGCTCGTCGTCGCCTTCCTGGCCGAACAGGTCGTCGTTGCCCGCCTCCCCGGCGAGGAGGTCGTTGCCCGGACCGCCGAAGAGCGAGTCGTCGCCACCTCCCCCGAACAGCCTGTCGTTGCCGTTGCCCCCGACGAGGTCGTCCCGGACGGGACCGCCGAAGAGCGTGTCGTTGCCGTCGTTGCCGAACAGCTGCCCGCTGCCGCTGTTGACCAGCTTGAGCGTGTCGTCACCCGCGCCACCGTCGGCATTCGTGTTGGTGGTCAGCGTGTCGTTGCCGGGCCCGCCGGACACGTTCGTCTGCTGCGTGCCCGCGCCGGCGTCGATCACGTCGTTGCCCGCCCCGCCGATGATCTGCCTGACGTCGGCCGCGATGTTGTCGCGCTCACCGGCCGCGCCGTCGTTGGCGGTGCCGTCGAGCGTGACGGTGACCGCCGTGGTGCGCGCGGCATAGGTGACCGTGTCGGAACCGGAGTTCCCGACGAAGGTGTCGGCGCCGTCGGGGGTCGCGTCGGCGACCATCGTGTCGTCGCCCGCGCCGCCGTCGAACAGGTCGTCACCGGGGCCGAGGCAGACCGTGTCGTTGCCGTCGAGCCCCAGCACCACGTCGTTGCCCGCACCGGCCGCGATGACGTCGTTGCCGGGCGTGCCGATGATCGAGTCGTTGCCCGCGGTCCCGGAGATCGTGACCGGTAGTCCGTTGCAGGTGGCGGCCGCGTACGCCGGTGTCGCCGGGACCGCGAGGGCGGCGGCGAGCACCGCGGCGGCCAGAACTGCTGATCGCATCAGGTTCCTCCCCTACCTCGAATGCGTGTGGGCCGACTCTGTCCCACGCCGCTGGGCAAGCTCTGGGAATCCGCTGCCCGCGGGAGGAGGCCGCGGCGCGAAAGGACCAGATCACCGGCTGCTGTCTGCGCGGGGACGCGCCGGACACCTCGCGTAGCCGGGTGGTCCCGACGGAGTCATTTGGGCCGAAACCCCTGTTTTTCGGTTACGAACGTTCGGCTGCCACGACGTTCCTTACAGGTGCACTGGATCCTTTCCGTGATCGGCCGATCGCGGTCCGTGCGCCTGGACGAGAGGGGCAGTTGTGAAAACCTCGGGCAGACGCGCCTCATGGCGCGCGCTCATAGGGATTGTGGTGACCGCGACCGGGCTGTCCACCGGCGTTGCGACGGCCTCGGCCGCAGAAGGGGACGTCATCGCCGCACCGGCGGGGAAGGCGATCGCGGACCAGTACGTGGTCGTGCTCCGCAACGGCGTGGCGACGGCGAGCGCGAGCTCACTCGCCAAGCAGTACAGGGGAAAGGTGATCGCGAGCTGGCAGCACGCGCTGCAGGGCTTCGCGGTCGGCACCAAGGCGGCGAACGCCAGGGCGCTCGCCCGTGACCCCCGCGTGGCGGCGGTGTACCAGGACTCCGTGGTCGAGGCGGACTCGGTTCAGGTCAATCCGCCCTCGTGGGGCCTGGACCGGATCGACCAGCGGAACCTGCCGCTGGACCAGCGCTACAACTACGGCCCCACGGCGCAGAACGTGCACGCGTACGTGATCGACACCGGCATCCGCGTGACGCACTCGACGTTCGGCGGACGCGCGAGCTGGGGCACCAACACCACGGGAGACGGCAACGACACCGACTGCAACGGCCACGGCACGCACGTGGCGGGCACGATCGGTGGCGCGGAGTACGGCGTGGCGAAGGCGGTGCGCCTGGTCGCCGTCAAGGTGCTGAGCTGCGGCGGCAGCGGCAGCTACGCCGGCGTGATCAGCGGAGTGGACTGGGTGACCGCCAACGCGGTCAGGCCGGCGGTCGCGAACATGAGCCTGGGCGGTGGCGCGTTCGACCCGCTGGACACCGCGGTCCGCAACTCGATCGCGTCGGGCGTCACCTACGCCGTGGCGTCGGGCAACTCCAACACCGACGCGTGTTCCACCTCTCCGGCCAGGGTCGCCCAGGCGCTGACGGTGAACGCCGCGGGCACCAACGACGCCAGGGCGTCGTTCTCGAACTTCGGCACCTGCACCGATCTCTACGCACCCGGTGTGGGCATCACTTCGTCGTGGAACACCAGCGACACGGCGACCAACTCGATCAGCGGCACCTCGATGGCCACGCCGCACGTGGCCGGCGTGGCGGCGCTGTACCTCCAGCGGCACCCGGCGGCCCCGGCCGAGCGAGTGCACGACGCCGTCGTCCGCATGGCGACGGCCGGCCTGGTCGGCGATCCCGGCCCGGGATCGCCGAACCGGTTGCTGCACTCGCTCTTCACCCAGTGGGGCCCGGAAGGCGACTACAACGGCGACGGGACGACGGACCTGACGGTCTGGCGGCCGAGGGAGGGCAACTGGTACGTGCACGACATCGGCCTCACCCAGTGGGGCGTGGGCGGTGACATCCCGGTTCCCGGTGACTACAACGGCGACGGCATCACCGACCTCGCCGTGTGGCGCCCCTCCGAAGGCAACTGGTACGTGCGCGGCATCAGCACCACCCAGTGGGGCGTCGCCGGCGACATCCCGGTTCCCGGCGACTACAACGGCGACGGCATCACCGATCTCGCCGTGTGGCGGCCTTCTGAGGGCAACTGGTACGTGTTCGGGATGAACACGACCCAGTGGGGCATGGCCGGCGACATCCCCGTTCCGGGTGACTACAACGGCGACGGCATCACCGACCTCGCCGTGTGGCGGCCTTCCGAGGGCAACTGGTACGTGCGCGGCATCAGCACCACCCAGTGGGGCGTCGCCGGTGACGTTCCTGTCGTCGGTGACTACAACGGCGACGCCGTCGCGGATCTCGCCGTGTGGCGGCCTTCTGAGGGCAACTGGTACGTGCGCGGTATCAGCACCACTCAGTGGGGTGTCGGCGGGGACATCCCGGTTCCCGGTGACTACAACGGTGACGGGGTGACCGACCTCGCCGTGTGGCGTCCGTGGGAAGGCAATTGGTACGTGCGCGGCATCAGCACCACCCAGTGGGGCGTCGGCGGGGACATCCCGCTCGCCTCGTAGCTCGGCGTTGACCGCCCGGCTGGTCAGCGGCCGGCCGGGCGGTCCTCGAACCGAACCGACCGCGCGTCCCTGCGAAGCGCCGGCTTGCGGTGCGCGAAACCGTTCCCCGGCCTCAGGAGACGGCGCGGCGGAGGACATCCGTACGTCCGACGGCGCCACAAATCCTGTCCGAGCGGAAGGGCGTGCTCGCCGAGACCCGGCCCGGTCACCGGCGGTCCAGGCCGGTGAGGCGGACCACCGCCGCGAACCCGTCGTCCGTACCGGGCCAGTGCGCGCGCACCGCGTCGAGTCCGGCCCGGCGCACGACGCCGCGCAGGACGGCGGTGACGATGATCGCGTCGTCCGCGTAGCCGAGGACGGGGATGAAGTCGGGGATCAGGTCGATCGGGAGCGCGAGGTAGACCGTCAGCAGCCCGAGCCGGATGCGGACACCGCGGGGCAGCGAGTTGTCGGCGGCGAGGCGGCGGACCAGGCGCAGCACGTCGGGCAGCAGGCGGAGGGCTTCGCGCAGCAGGCCGCCGCGCGGGCGGGCGACGAGCAGTGCGGCGACCAGGGCGATCCAGCTCAGCAGCAGCGCGGCGCCGATGCCGATGAGCAGGTCCCACCAGAACGAGCCGGTCACGGTCGCACCTCGCGGGGTGCCTCCGGCGCTTCGGCGCGCAGTGCGGCTTCCTCGAAGGCGGCGAGTTCGGCGGCGGCCTGGCCGACGGCCTCGCGAGCGGCCGCACCGCCGGGCGCGTCGAAGTAGTCGCGGGCGGCGATCTTGGCCAGCCAGGTGCGGAAGCGTTCGAGGTCGGCCTCGGACTCCTCGACCTCGGCGTAGGTGGCGTTGCCGCGGGCCTGTTCGCTCGCCAGCTCGTCGCGCAGTTCCGGCAGGCGTTCGAGGACCTCGGCGTACTCGGCGTCACGGGCGGTGCTGAACTCGGCGATCACCGACTGTTCCTCGGCGGGGTCGGTGAACGTCATCCGCAGGACGCGCGCGGTGCCGCCCTGATGGCGGACGCGATCCGCCAGCCGCCGGACCTCCTTCACGACCTCCGGCCGGGCGGGCAGCAGGCACACCGACTGCTGCAGGTACAGCGCGCCCAGCGACCGCAGCTTGCGCCACACGTGCACGCGCAGCGTCGCCGCTCCTCCGGCGGTGGAGACGCTGATCAGCAACCAGTCCGCACCATCCGTCACACCCAGATGTTACATCCGTAACGCCGCCCCGACTTGACACCGTCGTCCGAGTGAATGCATTCACAGCGAATAGAATGTTAATTAGTACGGTCATATCGTTATTCCCACCTCCTGGATTTGACCGAGGCGCTCAGGTTGCCTTTGGCCACCGTCGCACCAAGGAGGGCCGAAAATGGCCGTTTTGAGCAGAAAACGGACAATCGCACTCAGCGCCGCGGCCGCGCTGGTCGCAGGTCTGGTCGTAGTCGGCACGAACCACGAGTTCCAGGAGGTGCTGGGCCTCGCCGACGAACCGGGCGAAGGGCTGCCGCATCAGCCGCGAGAAATGCTCGAGGCGATGATGGGTGAGTCTCAGGAGGCCGGTGAGGAAGCCTTCGAGTACTCCACCGCGGTCGGCCAGTTCGCGCAGGCGCGCTCCGCTCCCGGAATCGTCGCACCCGGCGCGTACGGTGCGGCCTTCACCGAGCTGAAAGGGCTTTCCGCCACACCGGGACAATGGTCGGAGATCACGAAGGTCCCGTACAACAGCGACGATCCCCGTTACCGCGACTACGCGTCGAACTCCAGCGGCGGTTCGGGCAACGTGACCGGCCGGATCACCGGTCTCGCGGCCGACAACGCCGGCTACGTCTACGCGGCGGGTGCGAACGGTGGCGTCTGGCGTTCCAGCACGGGCGGCGGCAACTGGACGCCCATCGCCGACCAGCTGCCGAGCCTGTCCACCGGCGACCTGGCCCTGGCCGCCGACGGTTCGCTCTGGTACGCGACCGGTGAGGCCAACACGGGCGCCACCAGCTACGTCGGTTCGGGCGTCTACCGCCTGGCCGACCCGCGGAGTGGTCAGTTCACGCCGGAGATGCGCGTGGGCGGGCCCGAGCTGGAGAGCAGCGTCATCCAGAAGGTCCGCTTCGCGGGCGGGAAGGTGTGGGCGGCGACCAACCGCGGCCTGTTCACCCACGACGCCGCGAGCACGACCGGCGCGTGGCACCTCGAGTACGCCCCGAACCCCGACTACCTGCCCGGTGGCTCGAAGGCCGGCGACCCGAGCGCGGCCTACAAGAACATCGTCAACGACGTCGCCGTCGACCCGCGCAACCCCAAGCACGTGGTCGCGGCCATCGCCTGGCGCGGCGGTGACACCTACAACGGCTTCTACGAGACCGCCGACTACACCGCGGGCGGCTGGACGAAGGTCAACCCCGGCGGTGCCATCCAGCCCAACGACATCGGTTTCGCGACGTTCGCGTTCGCCGCGGACGGCTCGAAGCTGTACGTGATCAACCAGTCGCCGACGCTCTACAACAAGACCGTCGGCACCGTGAACAGCTACCTGGACGGCATCTACGTCTCCAACACCGGTTCGCCTTCCGGGCCGTGGAACAAGATCGCCGACTCCACCAAGCTCGCCAACTCCGGCTCCGCGCTCAAGCAGTCCGTCGGCGGCAAGGGCTACGGCCCCGGCATCCAGGCCTGGTACAACCAGTTCCTCGCGGTCGACCCGGCCAACCCCGACCACGTCTACGCGGGCCTCGAAGAGGTCAACGAGACCACCGACGGCGGCTCGAACTGGAAGGTCGTCGGCCCGTACTGGAACTTCAGCTTCGCCTGCTGGAACCCCGACGACAGCTTGAACACCTGCCAGAAGACGACGCACTCCGACCAGCACTCCGTCGCGATCGGGTCCTACCAGGGCAAGCCGTACGTCTTCGTGGGCAACGACGGCGGCCTCTACCGCCGCCCGGTGCAGGGGTCGGCCGACCGCGACGGCCACGCCACGGACTGGCAGAACCTCAACGACGGCACCATCGACGCCCTGCAGTACTACTCGGTGTCGGTCGGCAAGGACACCTACAACGGCAAGTCCGGTGTGGGCGTGAGCGGTGGCCTGCAGGACAACGGCGCCTCGATGCTGCGCGCGGGCGAGACCACCATGGGCTCACCGTTCGGCGGCGACGGCGGCGACTCCCTCGCCGACCCGGACAACGCGTGCCGGCAGGTGCAGGAGTACACCAACCTGGCCATGCGGGCCACGCAGAACTGCAACGCCAACACCAACCCGGACTCCTCGGCCTCCACCTCGGTGGACATCCAGCCGTACACGTCGAGCCCCGGTGACGAGCCCGCGCGCTTCATCGCCCCGTTCGCCGCCGACGACCACAACGTGAACAACTGGATCGCGGGCGGCCAGCACATCTGGTTGAACACCAAGGGATTCGGCATCAAGAACGGCAAGGACTGGCAGAACGCGTTCGACCTCGGCGCGGGCCACCTCGCCACCGCGGTGAGCCTGTCCCAGGGCGTCGCCTACGTCGGCTGGTGCGGCCCGTGCAACAACCAGGGCTTCACCCGCGGCATCGCGGTCGGCAAGCTCGGTGACGCGAAGAGCTTCCACCAGCTGAACCTGCCCGCCGACGGCGTGCTGCCCAACCGGTACGTCGCCGGCTTCGGCGTCGACCCCGCCAACCCGAACCACGCGTTCGTGGCGTTCAACGGGTTCAGCCGCCGCTGGACCGAGGGTCCCGGCGCGGGCGTCGGCCACGTCTTCGAGACGACCGACCAGGGCGCCACGTGGAAGGACGTCTCGGCGAACCTGCCCGACGTGCCCGCCAACGCGGTGAAGGTGCTCTCCACCGGAGCCCTGGTGCTCGCCACCGACCTGGCCACGCTGTACCGCCCGGCCGGGTCGACCCAGTGGCAGCGCATGGGCGGTGGGCTGCCCACCACCGCGGTGCTCGACGCCGAGTACTCGAAGTCCGACAACGCCGTGTACGTCGCGACGCACGGTCGCGGGATCTGGAAGTTCGGCCTCAGCTGAGCTGACGCCGGCGGGAGCTTCACCGGGCCTGCGGTCCGGTGAAGTCCCCCGCCGGACCGCCGGGCACGTGCACCCAGCCGCGGCATTCGAGACCGGCCACCTGGAGCTTGATCAACGGGGTGAACGCCTGCGGGTCGATGCCGTCGTAACCGTGCCTGACGACCGAGCGGTGGATCTGTTCGGACACCACGAGAACGAGGGGCGACGGGGTCTGCTGAAGGCGGGTCCGCAGAGCGGGGGCCGCGAGCAGCCGGTTGGCGATCTCGATCTCCTCACCGAACCATCCCGCGTCGTCGCAGGCCACGTCCCCGGCGTGGATGGCGATCCTGAGCCGCAACGGATCGCACTGATCCTCGTTGCGCTCGTCGAGCAACTCCCGCAGCCTCGGCGCGAACCTGGTCAGCAACCAGGTCTTGGGGAAGCGGTCCGTGACGTGGATCAGGGTCATCAGCCCGTCGACCCGGTCGACGTGCCGGTCGCGGAGATCCGTCGTGCTCTCGCTGTGCAGCAGGGCCCGCTCGAACAGCTGGTAGGTGTCCCAGCGCAGCTGGGCTCGCACCGAGTTGCTGCAGGCCGCGGGCACCTGGATGGCCGCCATGACGATCACGCGCGGAACCGGGTAGATCGGTTGAACCGACGACAGGGCATTCATGCTCCCCGCCTCCTGACCTCATGAGCCGGCAGGTACGGGACCTTCAGAAAACTTCAGTTGATCTAGCTTCAGGTCTATAGTTCAGAGTAAAGCTCGTGTGAGGTTCCTAGCAATAGGCTTGACGAGTTGCCACAGGAACGCCGGCGAGTGACTGAAGTCCGCTGTAACGCTGGCGTGGCGAGCGGCGACGAACCAGCGTTGCGGTACCTTTCACTGAATTTCAGCTGAAGGACGTGATGACGTGACCTCCGCTGAGGGACCGGCCCAGGAACTGGCGCGGCGACTGCGGTCGCTGCGCAAGCAGTGCTGGCCGGGCACGCGCATCACCCAGGAGCAGCTGGCCCAGGCCTTCGACGTCAGCGTTCCGCTGATCTCGTCGTGGGAACGGCAGAGCGATCCGGTGTTGCCTCCCGAGCACCGCCTGGACGCCTACGCGACCTTCTTCGCCACGCCCCGTTCCGTCGACCGGCGACCGTTCCGGCTCGTCGACCAGCTGACGGAGGCCGAGCAGGCGAGCAAGGACACGTTGCTCGCCGAACTCGTCAAGCTGCGAAACCAGGCGCTGGACGGAGCTCCGGCCGGTGACCCCGCCCCAGCCACCGACAACCTCTGGCGGTTTCCCCCCAACCAGGACATCACGATCGTCTGCTCCGAACTGCCGCGGCGACTGCTCGACCCGCTTCCCTTCACCCACCCGGAAGATCCCGACTACGTGGAGCTGTCCCGGTACTCGGACCTGGACGCGCTGCTGGAACTGCACGGCCACATCCGCGCGCTCAACCCCGGCAACAACGTCCACGTGCGCACCGGATCGCTGCGGCTCACGCCGGACGAGTACACCAGCCATCTCGTGCTGCTGGGCGGTGTCGACTGGAACCAGGTCACCGCCGAGGTGCTGCACCGGATCGACCTGCCGATCCAGCAGCACAAACGACAGAACGACAACGACACGGGCGGGTTCGAGGTCGTCCAGCGCGGAGCTCGCGAGATCTTCCGGCCCACGCTTCGCAAGACCGAAGAGCGATGGATCCTCGAGGAGGACGTCGCACATTTCTACCGATCGCCCAACCCGTTCAACCGCAAGCGCACCGTCTCCATCTGCAACGGCATGTACTCGCGCGGGACGCTCGGCGCGGTCCGCGCCCTGACCGACGCCCGGTTCCGCGACCGCAACAACGCGTACGTGCTGGAGCGCTTCGCCGGTCACGACACGTTCAGCATCATCAGCCGCGTGCAGGTTTTGGTGGGCAGCGTCGTCACGCCCGACTGGACGAGTCCCGAGTTCCTACTGCACGAATGGCCTGTGACCACCACGTGAAGGCAGCCGCCCCGATCCGTTCCCAGCACCACCACGGTTCACACCGCGGTCTGCTGTACACCGCGCCCAGGGACTCACCCGAGGCCGGGGTGGACGCGATCATCGTTCCCACCGCCCGCAACCCGCTGGCACTGGACCACGCCATCAGCCTGGCGATGAAGCTCGGGTGCACACTGGTCACGTTGTGCAGCAAGTACTCCTCAGCCGACGACGTCGCCGCACGCGCGGCCACAGCGGACGTGGAACTGCTCGCCGTCGACGTGAGCAGCTCCCTCCAAGGCCTGCTTCCAGCGTTCAGGACCTCGCGCCTGCTGGCGAACACGAGGTTCCACCGCAAGACGGACACCAGCCAGAAGCGCAACCTCGGGCTGCTGATCGCGCGCATGGCGGGCTGGCAGCGGATCGTCTTCCTCGACGACGACATCGAGATCCCGGAACCGTTCGACCTCCGCAGAGCGGCCGCGCTCACCGAACAGTTCGCCGGGGTCGGCCTGAACATCCACGGGTACCCGGACAACTCGGTGGTGTGCCACGCCTACCGCGAGGCCGGTGGGGCACAGGACGTGTTCGTCGGGGGCGGCGCGCTCGTAGTCGACACCAGGTCGACTACCTCGTTCTTCCCCAACATCTACAACGAGGACTGGTTCTTCCTGCTCGACGGCGAACAACTCCAGCCGACGGCCGTGACCGGAGTCGCGCGGCAGAAGGAGTACGACCCGTTCGCCCGCGACGAGCGTGCCCGGATGGAGGAGCTCGGCGACGTCCTCGCGGAAGGACTCTTCTGGCTGCTCGACGAAGGACGCTCGCTCCGGGACGCCAACGCGGCCTACTGGCGTCACTACCTGGCGAAGCGGCAGAGCTTCATCATGGAAACCATGAACATGGTGCGGCGCATGGGAGGAAACCCCGAGCGGCGACACAGGATGCTCGACTCGCTCAAGGCGGCGTGCGGACGTTCCCAGTACATCAAACCCGAGCTGTGCGAGGAGTACGTGCACGCCTGGCGCGCCGATCGGCAGACCTGGCGAGCGCATCTCGAACGAGCCCAGCCCAGCAGGAGGCAGAACCACCGCACCGGCCAGGTCGGCAAGGTCATCGCCGACCTCGGCCTCGTGCTGCACAGCAGGCACCTGCTCCGGATGACGCCCCGTTGTCGATGAAGGGCGCCTTCATCGACCTCAGGT
>NZ_JBEXJN010000072.1:0-40844 GCF_040609115.1 Lentzea sp. NPDC004782 | reverse complement strand
AGCTCTGCCCGCACCCGCCCCGGCACTTGCCGCCCCCCCCCCCCCCCCCCAACCCCCGGCGCCGGCGCCCCCCCGGGTCACCCGGGGGGGGGGCGCCCGGGGCCGCGAGCCCGGAGCAACCCGCCGCCACTGGTTTTGTGCACGCCGGCCCGGCGTGGGGGGTGTCGCGGGACCCGGCGCTCCCCGGGGAAGTCAGCCCACCCGCTGCAACGCCTTCTCACGACGCTCGGCGATGCTCGAACCCGACTCGCGGCGAGCCATGCGGCGCAACAGGATCGGCGCCAGCACCAGGCCGACCACGGCCCAGACACCCAGCACCGCCACGGTTTCCAGGTGGCGCCACGACTCACCGATCTCGACCTGCTCCGCGCCGGCCGGCAGCAGCGCCGACCGCATGCCCAGACCCATCCAGTAGACCGGGAAGATCTGCGCGATCCACTGCAGCCACACCGGGAACGCGGCCAGCGGGTAGAAGATGCCCGAGATGCCGATCAGCGTGATGATCGGCAGCATCAGCAACTGCTGGGCGCGGGCACTCGCGAACGCCGAGCCCAGCACGGCGCCGATCGGCAGCGTCGCGATCATCCCGAGCAGCAGCACCCAGATCAGCGTGAGCCACGCGGACGCCTCGCTGATCGTGAGGCCGGGGACCAGGATCATGCCGGGGATCAGGAAGATCGCGAGGTCGACGACGAGGCTGCCGGCCACCGACACGATCTTGCCGATGAGATAGCCGACCATGCCGTTCGGCGTCGCCTTGGCGCGCAGCAGGGTGCCGTCCTCGCGGTCGACGGTGAGCTGCTGGCTCATCGAGATCATGCCGAACGCCGCGTTCATGCCCAGGATGCTCGGCAACGCGAGGGTGCCGAGGAAGAACCCGCTGTTGCCGAAGGACACGTCCCGGACGAAGTAGATCACGACCAGCATCAGCAGCGGCCAGAAGAAGTGCGACCACAGGTCCGCGCCGTTGGTGAAGGATTGGCGGAACTCGATCCAGCCGCGGGCGAACCCCGCTCGGACCGCCGCCGACTTCGTGCTCGTCATGCCGCTCCCCCGGTGGTCTCGATCTGGCCACGCTGCTCCGCGCGGCTGACGATGGTCAGGTAGGTGTCCTCCAGGGACGCCTTCTTGATGTCCAGGTCGGTGATCGCGTCACCGTGCTCCTTGAACAGGTCGAAGACGAACTTCGTCGCGTCCGGAGTGGACTCCGTGTGGTGCTCGCCGTCGAGCGTCCAGCTGACCTGGTCCTCGCCCGCGATGCTGTCGCGCAGCTCGGCCGCGGTGCCGTCGGCGACGATGCGGCCGCCGTCGAGGATCATGATGCGGGTGGCCAGCTTCTCCGCCTCCGCCAGGTCGTGCGTGGTGAGCACGATCGTGGTGTGGCCCTGGCGGGAGACCTCGGCGATCAGCGCGTGGAACTCCCGGCGCGCCTCGGGGTCGAGGCCCGCCGTCGGCTCGTCGAGGAAGATCAGCTCGGGCTTTCCGACCATGCCGATCGCGACGTCCACCCGGCGGCGCTGGCCGCCGGAGAGCATGCGCAGCTTCTTGTGCGCGTGCTCGGTGAGCCCGACCGCCGCGATCAGTTCGTCGGCGTCCCACGGCCGCTGCACGTGCGCGTCGGAGTACGGCGCGTAGTACGAACCCTGGTGCTGGAGCAGCTCCCTGATCCGCCAGCGCGCGTGGTCGCGCCAGGACTGCAGGACGACCCCCACCCGCGCCCGCCACGCCTCGTCGCCGTTCGCCGGGTCGACGCCGAGCACGGCGACCCTGCCCGCCGACCGCATCCGGAAACCCTCGAGGATCTCGATCGTCGTGGTCTTGCCCGCCCCGTTCGGACCGAGCAGGCACACCACCTCACCGCGTCGCACCCGCAGCGTGACGTCCTTCAGGACATCGGTGGTGCCGTAGCGCATCCGCAGGCCCTCGACGTCCAGCGCCAGTCCGTCGTTCCCCGTCATCGCGGTCCCCCTCCCGTCGTGTTGTTCGTGTCGTGTCTGTTGGCGCGCCTGGTTCATCGCGGTCTGGTGCGCCGGATGACGATGTCGCCGTCGAAGGTGTGGGCGTGCACGTCGACCGTGCGGTCGTCGCCGCCGGGCCGGTCGACCTCAGTGAGCCCGTTGTAGATGATTCCGCGCACGGTGCTGACATCCAGGCGGGCGGCGGTGCCCTCGGGAATGCCGATCTCCAGCTCGCCGGAGGCTGACGCGAGCATGGCCGTGCCGCCCATCAGCTCGCCGATGCGCACGGCTCCGTACGCGGTCTTGCTGCGCACCTCGGCCTCCGCGGCGTCCACGGTGAACTCCCCGTTGGCGCCGAGCAGCCGCAGTGGGCCGGTGACCTTGCCGATCGTGCACTCGCCGTGGTCGTTCTTGATCACCGCGGAACCGTCGATCTCGTCGAACCACAGCGATCCCGAGCGGGACGCGAGCTTGACCTGGCCGATGACCCTGCCGACGGTGAGCTCGACCCGCACGGCCGTCACCTGGAGCATCCCGGTGCGGTCGAGCTGAATGGCGCTCGTGACGGTGTCCATGCGGCACACGCCGAGCCGGCCCTCCGCGCGAAGGTTGGCCCACGCGGAACCCAGCCGGACGTGCGAGTCCTCCGGCAGCGTCACCTGCACGGCGACACTGCCGTCGGACGGGCCACGCCTGCCCTTGATCGAGCCGGGAGCACGCACCACCACCTTGCCCGGCGTGTGCTCGACCTTGACGCGCTCGGCGGCGGCGACGTCCGCCGCGCTGCCGGCGTCGGCCGGACCGACGACGACGGTGGTCTCGCCGACCGCACCGGCGACGAGGTGGATCTCCCCCGCGGGGAGCTGGACGGACAGGAAGATCGGTTCCGGTGTCGAGAACGCGGTCATGGGAACTCCAGGGTGGTGTCGGGTTCGCGGATCTGCACGGCGGTTCAGCGAACCCATCCCCGGAAGCGGTTGCTCATGACGGCACCGCGCTCCGACTGTCCTGACAGGGCGGCTGCCGTGACGCGGACCAGCCACGCGTTGACAGACAGCCCTTCGCGCTGTGCGGCCTCCTCGACGCGGACCTTGAGGTGCTCCGGCGGGCGGAAGTTGATGCGCGCCGGGGTGTTGTCCTCGCCCGCGGCCTCCGCGGGCGGCCCGGAGTCCGGCACGCCGAACACCTGACCGCCGTTTCCGCCCGCGCTCTCCGCCCTCGTCACCGCGAACGACGGCGCCATGCCGCGCAGGCGCAGTTCCACCGTGTCCGGAGCGAGGTCGCGGGTCAGCTCGTCGGCGGCCTCCGACAGCAGGCCGAGCATCGCCACCTGGACCGCGGAGTCGAGCAAGCCGACGAGGCGCTCGGCGACACCGCGCGCCTCGTCACCATGCGCCTCGGCGGCGAGCAGGAACTGCTGCCGCAGCTCGTCGGCGTAGTGTTCCAGGTCCATGGCGCCATTCTGGCACAGTCATGGCGCCATGACAACCTGGGTTGACACTTCTCGTGTCGCCCCACGATCAACCGGGCGTACCACCGAACCGCGGTGCAACAACAGAATCAACACTCTCACCTGCGAAAACGTGCCGACATCCCACCTCTGCCGAGACCTTCACCCCGCCGCCGAACGCGCCGGCACACCCGTGGCGCCATCATTGCGCCACGACGGGCAGCGTGGCCAGACCTGTCGTGTCGAACGCGGGGTGCGCCTTCGGGGTGGCGCCCTCCCGCACCCGCAGGCTCGGGAAGCGGTCGAACAGGGCGTTGAGCGCGATCCGCGCCTCCATCCGCGCGAGCGGCGCCCCGAGGCAGAAGTGGATGCCGTGCCCGAACCCGAGCTGCGAGTTGGGACTGCGACTCAGGTCGAACACGTCGGGATCGGGGAACTGCCGGGGATCGCGGTTGGCCGCGGCCATCCACACCATCACGATGCTGCCCGCGCCCAGCTCCCGGCCGCCGAGCGTCGTGGCCCGGGTCGTGACGCGGTAGGTGGCGGCGATCGGGCTGAGGAACCGCATGGACTCCTCCACCAGTCCCGCGATCAGAGACCGGTCGGCCCGAACCCTCCGGTCCAGCTCGGGGTCACCGTCGAGGCACAGCACGGTGTTGGCGAGCATCATCGAGGTGGTCGAGTGCCCCGCCACGATCATGCTCTTCACGAAGGCCACGACGTAGTCCTCGCTGAGCCGTTCGCCGTCGATCTCGGCCGTCACCAGCCGGTCGAGCAGCCCTTCACCCGCTGCGCCGGTACGCGTCCGGACGTGCTCGCGCAGGTACTCCACCACCTGTTCCATCAGTCCGGCGGTCACCGCGAAGACCCGCTCCTGCTCGGCCTGGTCCGCGGCGGGTGACAGGTCGCCGAAGCTCGCCGCCATCTCCCGCATCCACCGCTCGAGCTTCGGCACGTCGGAACGGGGCAGTCCGATCATCTCGCCGACGACCAGAATGGGCAGCGGCGAGCACAGCGCGTCCACCAGGTCGAAGTCGCCGGGGTCGGCGACGGCGCGCAGCAGCTCGTCCACCAGTTCGGTGATCCTCGGTTCCACGCCGGCGAGCAGTCGCGGGGTGAACGCGTACCGGACGAGGTCGCGCTGCCGGCGGTGGTCCGGCGGATCGGTCTGCAGCAGGTCGCCGTCCGCGATGACCTCGCCGCCGTCCTCGGCGAACAGCTGCGCCGTCCTGGAGGAGTACGTGGCCGGATCGCCGAGCACGGCGACCGCCTCCCGGTACCCGTACACGTTCCAGATCCCCGAGTCCGGGTCCTGGACGACCGGGTCCTCCGGCCGGGCGCCGTGCAACCAGCCGTGCTCCGGGTGGATCTTCCACTTCTGCGCGATCGTCATTCCCGTCTCCCGCTCAGCCCGTGACCCCGGCGGCCCGCTCGTCGCGTTCCATGGCGTCGCGCAGGCTCTTCGGGCGCATGTCCGTCCAGTTCTGCTCGACGTGGTCGACGCACTCCTGGCGGGTGCTCGCGCCGAAGACCACGCGCCAGCCGTCGGGCACGGGGGCGAACGTCGGCCACAGCGAGTGCTGCTCCTCGTCGTTGATCAGCACGTAGAACTCGCCGTTCTCGTCGTCGAACGGGTTGGTGCTCATGCGGATGCTCCATTCCTCTGCTTCGTGCGGCGACGCAGGATCGACTGCGTGATCTCGCCGCCGCGCACGGCGATGTTGGACAACAGGGACGAGGTCAGGCCGTGCGTGTGCTCGGTGCCGCCCTGCAGGTAGATGCCGCAGTCCTGGTCCTGCTCGGTGACCAGGAGGTGGTCGCGGCCGACCAGGTGGCGCCCCAGCTCGTCATAGGCGACGGGGCAGCCGAGACCGGCGAGCAGCTCGCCGGGGTCCATCGGGTCGTACCCGGTCGCGCAGACCACGAGGTCGAGCGGGAGGTCGCGCGGCTGGTCGTCGGCGGTCGAGTGGGTCTGCAGGGTGATCCCGTCACGTTCCTGCTTCGCGCCGACGACCCTGGTGAGCGGCAGGAACCGCAGCCGCGTCTCGCCGCGCACCTCGTCGTCGTAGGCCCGCTGGTACAGGTCGCGGATCACCTCGTCGTCGACCACCGAGTAGTTGGTGTTGCGGTGGTAGCGCCAGATCGCCGCCTTCGCCTCGTCGGACGCCTCGTAGAAGAAGTCGACGGCGGCGGGGTCGAACACCTCGTTGGCGAACGGGGTGTTGTCCGCGATCGCGTAGCCGTAGCTGGGCAGCACCGCGTAGACCTGCGCCGCGGGAAGGCTTTCGTGCAGGAACCGAACGATCTCGGCCGCGCTCTGCCCGGCACCGACCACCGCGACCCTGCGCACCTCGCGATCGCCGAGCGCGTGGAAGCGGTGCAGGAACTGCGAGCTGTGCCAGACCGAGTCACCGGCTTCCAGCCCGACCGGCATCCTCGGCACCAGCCCGGTGGAGATCACGACGTTGCGCGCGTCCACCGTGCGCCCCGCCCCGGTCCCGGTGTCGCGCACGTGCACCCGCAGCAGGCCTTCCGTCCGGCGCACGGACACGACCTCCGACCGGTAGTGCACGCGCTGGGACAGCCGCGCCTCGGCCCAGTGCAGGTAGTCCTGGAACTCCCGCCGGGTGGGGAAGAAGTCGCTGTTGTTCACGAACCGCGCGAACCTGCCCCGGTCGTGCAGGTAGGACACGAAGCCGTAGGACGACACCGGGTTGCGCGGCGTCGCGAGGTCCTTGAGGAAGGACACCTGCATCTTCGCCCCGGGCACGAGCATGCCGCTGTGCCAGCGAAGCGAGTCCTGCTTCTCGAAGAAGGCCGCGGTGAGCACGCCGGTCTCCTCCAGCGCGATCGCGAGGCTCAGGTTCGACGGGCCGAAGCCGATCCCGACCACGTCGTAGGGTTCGCTGGTCACGGAACTTCCCTCCTCACTGGCCAAGTTCCTCGGACAGGACCTGGCAGATCTCGGCTGCCGGCCGGGGCCGGTACATCTCGCCGTGCGCACTGGTGATGTCGTGCTCGCGGATCTCCCCTGTGACGTAAGGGCTCCACAGTGGACCGTAGGACCCGTGGGTGTTCGGCACCGCGTTGAAGAACACGACGTCGCCGTCGTGGACCGGGGACGTGAAGTCCGGCATGAGCCGGACGTGGTTGCCGATCACCGCCACCGCGTTGTCCACGAAGGACTCGTGACCGCCGGTCGCGGTGACGTGCTCGGCGAACCACTCGCGGACCTGCTGCGGGGTGGGCGCGGACTCTCCGGTGAGGTAGCGAGCGGGGGCGCTGTCCAGCACGGCGAGCAGGCCGATCTCGTGGCCGCGGCGCCGCAGCTCGCACGCCACGGCGTGGGCGAGCGTGCCGCCCACGGACAGGCCCGCCAGGTGGAACGGGCCCCGCGGCTGCACTGCGAGCACCTCGTCGGCGTAGTCGGCGACCATCTCCTCGATGGAGACCGGCAACGGGGTCACACCGTCGAACCCCTTGGCCTGGATGCCGTACACGGGCCGGTCGGCGGGCAGCCTCCCGGCGAGCCCCAGGTAGGGCCAGCAGATCCCGCCGCCGGGGTGCACCCACCACAGCGGTTCGCGGTCGCCGTCGCCCTTGATCACCAGCACCGGTCCGAACGGGTCGTGCGGCGTCCCGGCGGCCGCGCCCGGTTCGAGCAGCGCCGCGAGGTCAGCCGCGGTCGAGGCGGCGAAGACGTCCTTGATCGGCACGTCCACACCGAGGACCGCGCAGACCCGGTCGGCGAGCCGGGTGGCGAGCAGCGAGTGCCCGCCGAGCGCGAAGAAGTCGTCGTCGACACCGACCTCGTCCAGTCCGAGCACCTCGGCGAACAACCCGACGAGGATCTCCTCCCGCACGGTGCGCGGCGGGCGCCCTGTGCTCTGCGCGGCGTAGTCCGGTGCCGGCAGCCTGCGACGGTCCACTTTGGAGCTCGACGTCAGCGGGATCGCCTTCAGCAGCACCACAGCGGACACGACCATGTAGTCGGGCAGGCTGCCGCGCAGGTGGTCGCGCAGCCTGGCGGCGAGCCCCGGTGCGGCCGTCCCGGACGGGACGACGTAGGCGACCAGGCGCCGGTCACCCGCCGAGGTGTCGACGACCACGGCCACCCTCCGCACGTCGTCGTGCGTCAGCAGCACGGCCTCGATCTCGGCGAGCTCGACCCGGAAGCCGCGCAGCTTCACCTGCTGGTCGACGCGACCGAGGAACACCAGCTGGCCGTCCTCGGCGAGCGAGACGACGTCGCCCGTGCGGTACATGCGCTCCCCCGGTGCGCCGTACGGGCTGGCCACGAACCGTTCGGACGTCATGCCAGGACGGCCGACGTAGCCGCGGGCGACACCGCTGCCCGTCACGTACAGCTCACCCGCCACCCCGGCGGGCACCGGCCGCAACGCGCGGTCGAGCACGTGCAGACGGGTGCCGGGAACGGCGAGGCCGATCGGCAGGTCCCCCGCGCCGGCGACGAGCGGCAGGCTCATGGTGGCGCAGGCGGTGGTCTCGGTCGGACCGTAGACGTTGGTGACCCGGCGCCCCGGCGCCCACCTCGCCACCAGCTCCGGCGGCGTCACCTCACCGCCGACCACCAGCGACTCCACAGTGGACAGCGCATCGGCCGGCAGCGTGGCGAGCACGGCGGGCGGGATCATCGCGTGCGTGACGCGGTGGGCGTCGATGGTGCGCGCGAGCCGTTCTCCGGCGGCGAGCGCCTCGCGGTCCGCCAGCACGATCGCCGCACCGCTGAGCAGCGCGGTGAACAGCTCGCACAGCGAGACGTCGAAACTGGCCGAGGCGAACTGGAGCATGCGGCTCTCGCCGGTGACGCGCATCCGTTCCACATGTCCCGCCGCCAGCGCGGCGATGCCCCGGTGCGGCACCGCGACCCCTTTGGGCCTGCCGGTGGAACCGGACGTGTAGATCACGTACGCGGTCGTGTCCAGGTGTACGGCCGGTTCCACCACATCGGCACCTTCGTCCCGACCGGCGACATCCACGCGCAGCGCGGCAACCGGCAGGAAAGCGAGACCTGCCGCGGTCGTCCCGTCGACCAGCACGAGCCGTGCACCGGCGTCCTCGGTCATGTACCGGATCCGGTCGGGCGGCAGCGCGTAATCGATCGGCAGGTAGGCGGCCCCGGCACGCATCACCGCGAGCAACGCCACCACCATCTCGGGCGAGCGGCTGAGTCCCGCCGCGACGACGGACTCCGGGCGGACGCCCCGCCGTACCAGCTCACGAGCCAGCGCGGCGGACCGTTCGTCCAGCTCGCGGTAGGTGAGCACCCGGTCGCCGAACACCACGGCCCCGGCCTCGGGGGTCGCGGCGGCCTGCTTGCCGAACAGCACCGGCACCGTCTCCTCGACGGGTGCCCTCACCGAGCCGTCCATCCGCGCCAGCACGGCGGCGTGGTCCACCGGGTCCGTGAGGCCGACGGCGCCGATCACCGTCTCGGGCGCAGTGGCGACCAGCCGGAGCACGGTGCCGAGCCGCTCCAGCACGGCCTCCGCGCAGCCGTCGCCGAACAGGTCGCTCTGGTAGCGCAACACCAGGCGCAGCAACGGGTCCGCGCTTGCCGACACGCCCATCCCGTAGTGCGTGCCGGTGTCCGCGGTGACCGCGGTGATCACGACCCCGCCCGGCACCCGCTCCGGCGCCTGGCCGACCGGGAACGACTCGAAGACCGTGGTGGTGTCGAACAACGCGGGCAGCCCGAGCGCCCGCTGCACGTCGGGCAGACCCGTGTGGTGGTGGTCGAACAGCGCGGCCTGCTGCGCCTGGACGGCGGTGAGCAGTCCGGCGAGTGTGTCCCACGGCCGGTACCTCACGCGGACGGGAACGGTGTTGATGAACAACCCGACCATCTCGTCCACGCCGGGCACCGCGGCGTTCCTGCCGGACACGGTGGCGCCGAACACGACGTCGTCCTTGCCGGTCAGCACCGAGAGGACCAGACCCCAGGCGGCCTGGACCACGGTGTTGAGCGTGACGCCGAGCTCCGCGGCTCGTGTGGTGAGGGCGGCTCGCACGTCCGGGGACAGGGGTACTTCGAGCTCGCGGGCCAGGGCGGGGTCGCCCCGCCGGGACGAGGTCGCGCGGGGAGCCCGGGCTTCGTCCGCCGGCTCGTCGTGACCGGCCGCGGGCTCGCGCCGGCCCGCCGTCAGCAGCGTCGGCTCGTCCACCCCGTCGAGCGCCTCGGCCCACGCGGCCACCCCTGCCGTGCGGTCCTGGGCGGCCAGCCACGCGAGGTGATCGCGGTACGCGGGCGGTGGTGCGAGCGCGTCGCCCCGGTACAGCGCGAGGAGGTCGCGCATGAGGAGCGGCACCGACCAGCCGTCCAGCAGCACGTGGTGCACGGTGAGGACGAGGCGTGCGCTGACGTCGCTCAGCCGCGCCAGGGTGAAGCGCAGCAACGGCGGGGTGGCGGGGTCGAGGCGGTGCCGGGCGTCCTCGGCCAGGAAGCCGGCCAGCCGGTCCTCCGGGTCGGGTGCGCGGCGCAGGTCGAGCTCACGCCACGGCAGAGGGACGTCCTCGCACACGACCTGCAGCTGTTCGCCCGACGTGGCCCTGGCGAACGCGACCCTCAGGTTCTCGTGCCGGGCCAGCAGCGCCTCGGCGGCGGCGCGGAGGCGGACCGCGTCGACCTCTCCCTCCACGTGCGCCACCAGCTGCATCTGGTAGACGTCCGCGCCTTCCGCGACGGACGACTCGAACAGCAGTCCCGACTGCAGCGGCGTCACCGGCCACACGTCGGTGGCATCGGGGTGGCGGGAGGAGATCACGTCGATCTCGCGCTCGCTCAACCTGACCAGGCTCGTGGTGAGGGCGCGCGGGCCCCGGTCCGCGGCGTGCCGGGCGATGCCGGACAGCGCCGCCAGCCAGGCGTCCACCACGCGCCCGGCCACGTCCGCCGGCAGCACCTGCGAGGCGAAGTCGAATCGGGCCGTCAGCCGAGGACCGTCCGCGGTGTCGGCGACGAACGCGTTGACGTCGAGCACGGCCAGCGCGGGCATGTCGGCGTCGAACCCGACCTCCACCGATGCCGCCGCGGCCACGTCCTGGGCGAACCCCTCCGCGTCCGGCAGGTCCGCCCCGGCGTGCCTGCCGAGGTAGTTGAACCCGACCTGGCCGAGCGGCGCGTCCGCGAGGTCGGCTCCGCTCTCGTCCAGCCAGCGCAGGACGCCGAACCCGGCCCCGCGCACCGGCAGTTCGGCGAACGCCCTGCGGACCCGCGCGACCACCTCGCCCGCGGCCGCGCCACCTCCGGACACCTCGGGCAACGCCGTCCCGGACACGTCGACGCGCAGGGGGAACGTGCTGGTGAACCAGCCGACGGTGCGGCTGAGGTCGGCACCGGGCACGAGGTCCTCCTCGCGGCCGTGGCCCTCCACCCGCACCAGCACCGAACCGGCGGACGAGTCGCGCACGGCCGCCACTGCGACGGCCAGCGCCGCGAGGAGCGCGTCCTCGACCCCGCAGTGCAACGCGGCGGGCACGGCCGACAGCAGCGCCGCGGTCGTCTCGGCCGGCACCTCGACGGTGAGGCCACGCACGGTCGAACGCACGTCACGCGCGGGGTCGAGGTCGCGCGAGCCGAGCAGCACGTCCCCGCCGGCGAGCACCGACCGCCAGTACCCCAGTTCCGCGGCCCTGTCCCGGGTCGAGTCGAGCAGGCCGTGCATCCAGCGCCTCAACGACGTGCCGACGGCGGGCAGCCCGGGAGCACGGCCCTCCCGCAACCGTGCGCAGGCGGTCGCGAGGTCGGAGAGCAGCACCTGCCACGACACCGCGTCCACGACGAGGTGGTGGATCGCGATGACGAGCCGGTCGGCCACGCGCACGCACCGCAGAACGGCGCCCCCGGCGGGATTCAGGTCGGCGACCGCGGCGTCGGCGGCCGCCCGCAGGTCGTCACCGGGCGACGGGATCAGCAGCCCGGCGGCGTCGACCGACCCCACCGGACCGACCAGCAAGCCTTCTCCGGTCAATCGCGCCCGCAGCGCGTCATGCCGGTCCACCAGCGCACCCAGTGCCGTGACCAGCACGGACTCGTCCAGTCCCGCCGGCACCCGCAGCACCGACAGCATCGCGAAGCGGTCCAGCCCGCCACCGCGCCCGACGACGAACCTGGCCATCGGCGGCAGCGGCACCAGGCCCGTCCCACCGCCCGGCAGTTCGGCGAGCGCGGGTTCCCCGCGGACTTCGGCGGCCGCGGCCGCGAGACCGGCCACCGTCCGCCGTTCGAAGACCTGACGCGGCGTCACCTCGACGCCCCGTGCCCGCGCCCTGGACACCACCTGGATGGAACGGATGCTGTCGCCGCCGATGAGGAAGTAGTCGTCGTCGACACCGACCCGGTCGAGGCCGAGCACCTCGGCGACCACCTCGGCCAGCACCGTCTGCGCCTCGCCGACCGGCGCGCGGTAGGCGGCGCGCCCCGCCACCGGCTTCGGCAACGCGACGGGGTCGACGCTCCCGTCCGCCAGCCGCGGAAGGGATTCCACGACGACGAACGACGCAACGGCGTTATCGGGCAGCACCGCGGCCGCGGCCGCGCGCAGCCCGGACGGCGACACCCGGTCGACGAGGTCCAGCCCGTCGCTCCGCCGGAGCACGACGTGGCCGACGAGACCGTCACCACCCGCCGTCACCACCACGTCGGCGACACCGGGAAGCGCGGCCAGCGCGGCCTCCACGACGTCCAGATCGACCACCGAGCCGTTCACCACCGTGCCGCGGCCGGACCCGAACGCGCTGATCGGGGTTTCCGGGTCGGCGACCAGCGCCGTGAGCAACGACCGCAGCCCGGACGCGACGTCCTCGACCACGGCGCGGTCGACGACGTCGGTGGCGTACTCGAGGTGGCAGAGCACTTCCTCGCCCAGATCGGTCAGGTTGAAGCACAGGTCGAACTTCGCGGTGCGCGTGTGCACCGGTTCCAGGTCCACCCGCAGGCCCGGCAGCGTGAAGTCCCCGGCCGACACGGCCTGCCAGGCGACCATCACCTGGAAGAACGGGTGCCGGCCTGGTGCGCGGTCCGGGTTGAGCAGCTCGACGAGCCGGTCGAACGGCACGTCCTGGTTGTCGTGGGCGTCGAGCGACCTCGCCCGCACCTGCGCGACCACGTCCGCGAACGCCGGGTCGCCCACCAGCCGCACCCTCAGCACCCAGGTGTTGAGGAAGAACCCGACCGAACCGGCGAGCGCGTCGTCGGTTCGGTTCGCGATCGGCGAGCCGAGGAGGACGTCATCGCCGCAGAACCGGCGCAACAGCACGGCGAGCCCGGCCTGCACGACCATGGACGGCGTGGCACCGTGCCGCGTCGCGAACGCCCGCACGTCCGCCATCAGCGCGGTGTCCAGCGAGAACTCGACGATGTCGCCACGGCCGCTCGGCACGGCAGGCCGCGCGCGACCGGGCAGTGACAACGGCGGCGGCGGGTCGGCCAGCACACCTCGCCAGTGGGCGATCTGGGTGGCGGCGAGGCTGGCCGGGTCGTCCTCGGACCCGAGGAGTTCCTGCTGCCACAGCGTGTGGTCGACGTACTGGACGGGAGGTTCCGGCCACGACGGTGCCACGCCGCGCAGCCGCGCCCCGTAGGCCGTGGCGAGATCGCGCACCAGCGGTGCCATCGACTCGCCGTCGCCCGCGATGTGGTGCAGCAGGAGCAAGAGCACGTGTTCCCGTTCGCCGCAACGCACGAGCGTCGCGCGCAGCGGCAGGTCGGTCGCCAGGTCGAACACGTGTGAGGCCGCCTCGGCCAGCACCGCCGGCACCGCCCCGTTCGAGTCCACTACGGACAGTTCGGCGATCGCGGACGACTGCACGACCTGGTGCGGTACCCCGTCGGCGTCGGTGTGCACGAGGGTGCGCAGACTTTCGTGCCGGCCCATCACGTCCGTGAGCGCCAAGCCCAGTGCGGCGGCATCCAGCGGTCCGGTGAGCCGCAGCGCGAACGGCAGGTTGTACGCGGCCGAAGGCCCGTCGAACCGGTCGATGAACCACAACCTGCGCTGCGCCGCCGACAGCGGAACTCGCGCGGGACGCACCGCGGCCCGCTCCAGCGGCGGCCGGCTCCTGCCTCCCGCCGTCACGCGCGGCGCGAGCAGCGCGACGGTCGGCGCGTCGAACACGGTGCGGATCGGCACGTCGGCAGCCAGCTCGGTGCGCAGCCGGTTGACGAGCTTCGTGACGAGCACCGAATGCCCGCCCAGCGCGAAGAAGTCGTCGTCGACGCCGACCTGCTCCACCCCGAGCAGCTCGGCGAACAGCCCGCACAGCAACGCTTCCCGCGGCGTGCGGGCAGCGCGGAACCCGGTCTCACCGCCGAACCGGGGCTGCGGCAGGGCGGCGCGGTCGAGCTTGCCGTTGGCGGTGGCCGGGATCTCGGCGAGGAACACCAGCCCGGCGGGAACCATGTGCTCGGGCAGCAGCCGCGCGGCGTGCGCGCGGACGTCGGCGGCGAGCGCCCGTTCCCCGGCCCAGCGCGGCCGCTCCCGTGCCGTCACGACACGCGACGGGACCAAACCCGGTCGCGTCGCGTGCACCGAGTGCATGCCGGTGCCCGCCAAGGCGCCGGTCTCCTCGACGACGACGTCGAACCCGTTGTCGCGCAACAGGTTTACGACTGTCTCCAGCCTGCCGCCGAGGTCGTGCACCTCAGCGACGACCTGGCCGATGATCGGCCAGTGCCCGGGTTCGACTCCGCGCAGCACGTCCAGCTCGGACTTCTCGACGTCGAGCTTGAGCAGGCCGACCGACGTCAGCCCCAGCTCGCGGATCACCTGCGACAGCGTGCGCACCGGCACCTCGACCCGGACGGACCGCAACCGGTCGGTCAGCAGCTCGTCGAGCCCGGTCCCCTCGTCCCCGGTCTGGTTGCGCACGACCCTGGCGAGCACCTCGCGGTCGGCGTCCTCGTCGGCGTAGCGGCCCGACATCATCGACATGTCCGGGTAGTAGGTGAAGACCGCCTCGCCGGGCGTGCTGCCGAGACCGCAGTCCAGCACGGTCGCGGGGACGCCGTTGAGCACGAGGTTGGCCCGCAGCATCGCGGCCAGCTCGGGCACCGGTTCCACGGCGACGACACGGCAGTCGGGCCGTTGCGTGCCCACCAGCAACGAGAACATGCCGACGTGGGCGCCGACGTCGAGCACGCAGGCGCCCTCCGGCAGTGCCTCGACCGCGTTCGCGTACTCGGCCCGGTCGAAGATCTCCCGGTGCAGGAAGTCCACACCGGACCGGTTGTGAGCCCACACGCTCAGGCCGTCCGGCAGTTCGTGCAGCTCCGCGTCGGGCAGATCACCGTCCACGCGCAGCCCGGCCAGCGCGGCCACCGGACCCGCCGTCGTGCTGGACGGGACGAGGTAGGCGGCGAGCGCCTGCTCCCCCGCCGCGGTCTCGTGCGGCAGGACGACGGCCTGGGCGACGCCGGGATGAGCGGTGAGCACGGCCTCGATCTCGCCCAGCTCGACCCGCTGGCCGCGCACCTTGATCTGACCGTCCGCCCGGCCCAGGTGCACGAGCGCGCCCTGGTCGTCCCAGCGCACGACGTCGCCGGTGCGGTAGAGCCTGCTCCCCCGCCCGCCGAAGGGGTCGGCCACGAACCGGTCCGCGGTGAGCCCCGGCCTGCCCAGGTAGCCCCTGGCGAGCTGGACGCCCGCCAGGTACAGCTCGCCGGCGGTGCCCGGCGGCACCGGCCGCAGCCGCTGGTCGAGGACGTACACCCTGGTGTTCCACACCGGCGTGCCGATGGTGACGGTGCCCTGCGCCGCGACTGCTCCGGCGGTGACGTCCACGGCTGCCTCGGTGGGGCCGTAGAGGTTGTGCTGCGGTGCGGCGAGCACCTGCCGGTACTCGTCGCGCAGCGCGCCCGGCAACGGCTCACCGCTGCAGATCACCGCACGCAACGAGGTGCAGCCGGCGGCCGCGGGCTCGGCGAGGAACGCGCGCAGCATCGTCGGGACGAAGTGCACGAGCGTCACCCCCGCACGGCGGATCGTCTCGGCCAGGTACGCCGGGTCGCGGTGCCCGTCCGGGCGTGCCAGCACCAGCTCCGCACCGCACAGCAACGGCAGGAACAGCTCCCACACCGACACGTCGAACCCGATGGGCGTCTTCTGCAGCACCCGGTCGCCGGGGCCGACGCCGTACTCGTCGCGCATCCACAGCAGCCGGTTGACGATCGCCAGGTGCTCGACCAGCACGCCTTTCGGGCGTCCGGTGGAACCGGACGTGTAGAGCACGTACGCGGCGTTGCCGGGCGCCGGTGGCACCGGTTCGGCCCGGTGGTGCGGCAAGGGGTCGCCGACGGTCAGCCGTCCCGGCACCTCCACCGGCGGTTCGTCACGGCCGGTGAGGGTGATGATCGGCTGTGCCTCGCGCAGGACGTGGCCGATGCGCGCGGCCGGGTGGCTCGCGTCGAGCGGCAGGTACGCCGCACCTGCGCGATGCACCGCCAGCAACGCCACGAGCAGCTCGACCGACCGCGGCAGCAGCACACCGACCGCGGTTTCCGGCCCGGCGCCGAGGCCTGCCAGCGCGCGGGCGAGCGCGTCGACCTCGGCGTCCAGCTCCGCGTAGGTCAGGGTGCGGTCCTCGCAGGTCAGCGCCGGAGCCTCGGGGGTGCGCGCCACCTGCGCGGAGAACAGCGCGGGCAGCGTCGTCGCCGCGACCGGGTGGTCCGTGTCGTTCCACGTGGAGATGACGGTGGCGCGCTCGCCGGGCGTCAGCAGGTCGATGTCGCCGACGGCCACACCGGGCTCGGCCGCGATCTGGTCCAGCAGCCGCCCGAACCGGGCCGCGGTCGCCTCCGCCTCCGCCGCGCCCACGACGTCGTGACGGAACTGCAGGGCGAGCCGCAGCACCGGGTCCGCGTCGGCGACGAGGGCGAACGGGTAGTGCGACCCGCTGACCGGGCTCAACCCGGTGATGGTGACGCCCGCGGCGGTGTTGGCCTCCGCCAGTTCCGCGCGGTCGACCGGGAACGACTCGAACACGACCACGGTGTCGAACAACTCGGGCAGGCCGACGGCGCGCTGAATCCCGGCGAGACCGCAGTGGTGGTGGTCGAGCAGGTCGGCCTGCCTGCGCTGCAGGTCGGCGGCGACCTCGGCGAACGGCCGTCCCGGCTCGCCGGTCACCCGCACGGGCACGGTGTTGATGAACAACCCGACCATCGCGTCGACACCGGGCACGTCGGCGGGCCTGCCGGACACGGTCGCGCCGAACACGACGTCGTCGCGGCCCGTGAGCTTGCCCAGCAACACGCCCCACGCGGCCTGGACGAGCGTGTTGAGGGTGACGCCGAGCCGGGCGGCGCGGCCGGCCAGCGTGCGGGCGAGGTCGCCCGGCAGCACGACGTCGACCTGGCCGACGTCGCCCACCTCGGCACTGCCCGCGACGCTCCGCGCGAGCAGCGTCGGCTCGCTGACGCCCGCCAGCTCCCGCGTCCACGCGGTGATCGCGGCGTCCTGGTCCTGGTCCGCGAGCCAGCACAGGAACTCGCGGTACTCGCGCGCCCTGGGCAGTGCCGTGCCGTCGCCTCCGGAGGCGTAGAGCCGCAGCAGATCGCTCATCAGCAGCGGCACCGACCAGCCGTCGAACAGCACGTGGTGCGCGGTGAGCACCAGTTCCGCGCGGTCTTGGCCGAGCGTGACGAGCGTCAGGCGCAGCAGCGGTGGCCGGGTGACGTCGAACGGGGTGCGCCGGTCCCGTTCGAGGTGCTCCTCCAGCACCTCCGCGGCCTGGCCGGTGAGGTCGAGGTGCCGCCACGGCAGCTTCACGCGGGTGGGCAGCACCTGGACGGGGTCGCCTGCCGCGTTCGAGACGAAGGCGGCCCGCAGCGGTGCGTGCCGGTCCAGCAGCGCCTGGCCCGCGCGGCGCAGGCGTTCCGGGTCCGTCTGCCCGGCCAGGTGGAAGACGAACTGCACGTGGTAGGCGTCGGTACCGGTCCCGGCGAGCAGGGCGTGGTAGAGCAGGCCCGACTGCAGCCCGGTCAGCGGCCAGACGTCCGCGAGTCCGGAGTAGCGCGACTCCCACTCGTCGATCTCCTGCTGCCGCAAGGACACCAGCGGCAGGTCCGAGGGCGTGCGCCCGCCGGAGGACGGGTCGGCCAGGTGGCCGGCGAGCCCGCGCAGCGCCGTGCACCACAGGTCGGCCAGTTCGACGGCCGACGCCGCGTCGAGCACGCCACGCGGATGGCTCACGCGAGCGCGCAGGGACAGCCCGTCACCGGTCTCGACCGCCATCGCGTTGATCTCCAGCACGGCCATCGCGGGCATGTCGTGGTCGGGCGCGGGGGTGAGCTCGACGGTGTCGGCCGCCTGCATCCAGCCGAGGCCGCGCAGGTTCTCCGGCATGTCGGCGGCGGCGTAGCGCCCGAGGTAGTTGAAGGCGATCTGGCCGAGTCCCGCGCCGTCGAGCACCCGCGCGGTCTCCGGGTTCAGGTAGCGCAGCAGGCCGAAGCCGATGCCCCGGTCGGGCACCGCGCGCAGTTGTTCCTTCACCGCCTTCACCGCGGCGCCGGCCTGCGCTCCTCCCGCCAGCGCGTCGTCGACGTCGATCCCGGAGAGGTCCAGCCGCACCGGGAACATCGAGGTGAACCAGCCGACCGTCTGGGAGAGGTCGGCACCCGGCACGACGGCGTCCTCCCGGCCGTGCCCCTCCATCCTGAGCAGCACGGACGGCTCGCCGGCACGCCGCCAGCGCACCACGGCGAGCGCGAGTGCCGCGGCCAGGCCGTCGTTGACACCGCCGTGGAACCGCGCGGGCAGCTCGGTCAGCAACGCCTCGGTGACGTCGGGAGGAACGGACGTCCAGTGGTGTTCGACGGTGCCGGCGACGTCGACCGCCGGGTCGAGCGGACGACTGCCCAGCAACGGATCCGGTCCGTCCACAACGGACTGCCAGAACGGCAGCTCGGCGACGCGCCCCGGCCGGGCCGCCTCCTCGGCGAGCGCGTGCGCCCAGCGCCGCGCCGACGTCCCGGACGCCGCGAGTCCCGGCTGGAGGCCCACGCGGATCCGGGCCCACGCGGTGGCCAGGTCGGGCAGCAGGACGCGCCAGGACACACCGTCCACGACGAAGTGGTGCAGCACGAGCAGCAGCCGTCCGGCGCCCGTGCCCGCGTCGAACCAGACGTAGCGGGCGACGATCCCCGCCTCGGGGTCGAGCGCGCCGGCCGCGGCGTCGAGCTCGGCCGCCGCGAACGCCGCGTCCCACCGCCCGTCCCACGGCACCCGGTGCACGAGCGCGCGGACGTTGACGGATCCCCGCGGCGCCACCAGCAGGCCCGGCTCGTCGCCCGAGGTGACCAGGCGAGACCGCAGCATCTCGTGCCGGTCGGTGACCGCGTCGAGCGCCGCGGCCAGTCCCGCCTCGTCGACACCTTCCGGCAGGTCGACGACCATCGACATGGCGAAGCGGTTCCGGCCGCCGCCCAGTTCCAGCAGGTAGCGCGCCACCGGCAGCAGCGGTGCCCACCCCGTGCCGCCGCCGGGCAGCTCGGCCAGCACCGGTGCCTCTCCGGCCCGGCCGTCCACCAGCTCGGCGAGCGCGGCGACCGTGCGCTGGCGGAACACCTCGCGCGGGCTGATCCCGACACCGCGGGCTCGGGCGCGGGACACGACCTGGATGGAACGGATGCTGTCACCGCCCACGACGAAGAAGTCGTCGTCCACGCCGACCCGGTCCACCCCGAGCACCTCGGCGTAGACGGCCGCGAGCACCTCCTCGGTGTGGCCCGCGGGCGCGCGGTAGGCACCGGCCACCACCTCCGGCGCGGGCAGCGCGGCGCGGTCGACCTTGCCGCTCGGTGTCAGCGGCAGCTCGTCCACCACGACGAAGATCGACGGGACCATGTACTCGGGCAGGCGTGCGGCGACGAACACCCTCAGCTCGCCCGCGGACACACCGGCCGTGAGGTCGACGTCCACGTCCACCAGGTCGGCGACGGTGCCGATGCCACCGACCTCGACCGGCACGACGTACGCGACGAGCCGCCCGTCCCAGACCCGCACCGCGACCGCGGCGACACCGGGGTGCCCGCCGGTCACGGACTCCACCTCAGCGGGCTCGATCCGGATGCCGCGCACCTTGACCTGGTCGTCCGCCCTGCCCGCGACCACCAGCGCGCCGTCGACGATCCGCCCCAGGTCACCGGTGCGGAACATCCTTCCGCCAGACCCGGTCACGTCGGCGACGAACCGCTCAGCCGTGAGCCCCGGCCGACCGCGGTACCCGCGCCCGACGGACTCCCCGGCGACGTAGATCTCGCCGGCCACGCCCGGCGGCACCGGCGCGAGCGTCTCGTCCAGCACGTGGATCCGCACGCCCCCGATCGGTACGCCGACGGGCGCCAGCCCCACACCACCGGTGCCCTCGACGACGCCGGCCGACGCGTAGTAGGTCTCGCTCTGCCCGTAGGCGTTCACCACCCGCCCACCGGGGAAGTCGTGACGCACCGCGTCCGCGACGGCCCACGACAACCCCTCGCCGGCGAACACCACACCGGTCACCGGGGCTTCTTCGGCGGTGAGGCCGGACAGCACCGTGTTCAGCACCGATGGCACACCGCTCAGCACGACCGGGCCGCCGGAGAGCCAGTCGTCCCGCTCCGCCAGCTCCAGCACGTCGCGCACGAGCTCGACGCGGCCACCGGCCGAGAGCGTCGCGAGCACCTCGAACACCGACACGTCGAACCCGATCGACGCACCGGCGAACACCCGCGTGCCCGCCTCGATGCCGGCGACCGCCGCCAGGTCGGGCAGGCAGCTCACGATGTTGCGATGCGTGATCGCGACGCCCTTCGGCACGCCGGTCGAACCGGAGGTGTGCAGCACGTACGCGGCGTTTCCGTGGTGCACCACCGGTTCCGCGCCGGGCTCGGCGGCACTCACGTCCCCGAACAGGACGTACGGCACACCGAGGTCGGGAAGCTCGTCGCGGGCCACGGGGTCGGTGAGCGCGAGCACGGCACCGGAGTCCGCGACGGCGAGGCGCAGCCGGTCGCTGGGGAACCTCGGGTCGACGGGCAGGTAGGCCGCGCCGCAGCGCAGGACGCCGAGCAACGCCGCCACCAGCTCCACCGAGCGCGACATCGCGACGGCGACGAGCGACTCCGGCCGCACGCCCTCCGCGAGCAGACCGGCCGCGACACGGGCGCTCAGGTCGTCGAGCTCGCCGTAGGTGAGGGTGACGCCCTCGGCCGCGACCGCGACGGCGTCCGGAGTCAGGCGCACCTGGCGGGCGACCACCTCGGGCACGGTCGCGGCGGAGCCGGGCGACCGGCCGGGGGCGTTGAAGCGGTCCAGCTCGGCCTGCTCGTACGGCAGCAGCACGCTCACCGCCGCAGCACGGATGTCCTCGCCCGCGGTGAACTGCTCGGCCACGCGCACGAACCGCTCGGCGAGAGCCGCGATCGTCGCGTGGTCGTACAGGTCGGCCGAGTACTCGAGGGTGCAGCGCAGCGCGTCGCCGCGTGGGGCGAAGTTGAACTCCAGGTCGAACTTCGCGGTGTCGTTGGGCACCGCCCGCAGGTCCGCGGTGACACCGGGCAGGTCCAGCGGTACGGACTCCGCCGTCTGCCAGGTGAGCATCACCTGGAACAGCGGGTGCGCCGCCACCGCGCGTTCCGGGTTCAGCGTCTCCACCAGCTGCTCGAACGGCAGGTCCTGGTGGTCGTAGGCGGCCAGCGCGTGGGCGCGCACTCGGCTCAGCACCTCACCGAGCGCGGGGTTGTCGCGCAGGTCCACGCGCAGCACCCACGTGTTGACGAAGAAGCCGACCAGCTCCTCCAGTTCCGGCTCCACGCGACCGGCGACGGTGGACCCCAGCACGAGGTCCTTGCCCGCCCCGACCCTGGACAGCAGCACCGCGAGCACCGCCTGCGCCACCATGGCCGGTGACATGCCGTGCGCACGGGCCAGGCCGGTGAGCGCGCCGGTCAGCGCGGCGTCCAGTTCGAACTCGACCCGTCCTCCCCTGCCGGACACCATCGCGCCGCGCGCGCGGTCACCCGGCGGCGACACCACACCGGGGGCACCGGCGAGCACCTCCCGCCAGAAGTCCGACTGGCGCCCGGCGACCTCCTCCAGCAGCTCCGCCTGCCACACGGCGAAGTCGCCGTACTGCACGGCGAGGTCGTCCCACACCGGGGCCACGCCCTCCGCACGGGCCCGGTAGGCCGCCGACAGGTCTGCGGCCAGCGGTCCCATCGACTCACCGTCGGCCGCGCTGTGGTGCACGATCAACATGAGCACCCACTCCGTCTCGCCCTCGCGCACGAGACCGGCGTGAACGGGGATCTCCCCACCCAGGTCGAAGTGGTGGGCCGACCACTCCGCGATCACGGATTCCGCCGTGCGCCCCGAGCCCACCAGGTCGATCACGGGGAGGTCGAGCACGAGCTCGTCGGCGGGAACGACGTGCTGCCACGGGACACCGCGCTCGTCCGCGACGAGCAGCGTCCGCAGGCTCTGGTGCCGCACGACGACGTCGCGCACAGCGGCCCGCAGCGCGGCGACGTCGAGGCGGCCGTGAGCCTCCACCAGGAACGGGAGGTTGTACCGCGCCGACGAGCCCTCGACCAGGTCGAGGGTCCACAGCCTGCGCTGGGCGAACGACAGCGGGATCACGCCACACCACCTGAGGGGACCTGGCGCCGCAGTCTCGGGCGCACCACCTTCGCCGGAACCAGCCGCCCGGCCAGCGCACCGGCCGCGGGGTGGTCGAAGACCTCGCTCACGGCGACGTCGCTGCCCAGTTCGGCCCGGATCCGGCCCACCAGCCTCGTCGCGAGCAGCGAATGCCCGCCCAGCAGGAAGAAGTCGTCGTCGAGCCCCACCTCGTCCACCTCCAGCACCTCGGCGAACAGGGCGCACAGCACGCGTTCCTCGCGGGTGCGGGGTGCGCGGTAGGTCGTGGACGGCGCGGAGGCCGGCTCGGGGAGCACGCTGCGGTCGACCTTGCCGGTGGGCGTGAGCGGCAGCTCGTCCACCGCGACGAACACGGACGGCACCATGTACTCCGGCAACCGTTCTCCGGCGAACGCGCGCAGGTCGGCCGCAGCGACGCCAGACGTCACGTAGGCCACGAGCCGCCCGTCCGACACCCGCACCGCCGCCGCGCCCACCCCGGGATGCGCGGCGAGCACCGACTCGACCTCGCCGGGCTCGATCCGGACGCCGCGCAGCTTCACCTGGTCGTCCGCCCTGCCGACGAACTCCAGCGCGCCGTCGACGATCCGCCCCAGGTCACCGGTGCGGAACACCCGCCCGCCGCCTCCGGTGGGATCGGCGACGAACCGGTCCGCGGTCAGTCCTGGACGTCCCCAGTAGCCGCGGGCCACCGACAGGCCCCCGACGTGCACCTCGCCGACGACACCCGGCGGCACCTCGGCCAGCCACGGGTCGAGCACCAGCACGCGCACGGCGTCGAGGGGAACGCCGACGGGCGCGAACCCGGAACCACCCGGCTCCACCGCACCCATCGACACGTAGAACGTCTCGCTCTGCCCGTAGGCGTTCACGACGTCCGCGGCGGGGAAGACCTCGCGCACCCGTTCCACGAGCGTCCGGGGCAGGCCTTCACCGGCGAACACGACGCCGGTGACGCCCTCGTCACGAGGGCGGCCGGCCAGCACGGAGCCCAGCACGGACGGCACCCCGCTCAGCACCGCCGGAACGCCTTCCACGCGGCTTTCCAGGGCGAACACGTCCTCGACGATCTCGGCCACCCCACCCGCGCACAGCGTGACGAGCAGCTCGAACACCGACACGTCGAAGCTGACCGACGCTCCCGCGAGGACCCGCACCCCCGCACCGATCCCGGCACCGGCGACCAGTCCCGGCACGCAGGAGCACACGTTGCGGTGGGTGATCGCCACGCCCTTGGGCACTCCGGTCGAGCCGGAGGTGTAGAGCACGTACGCGAGGTCGTCGGGCCGGACGGGCACGTCGGCCGGGAGGGGATCGGCCGCCAGCGCGTCCGCGACGAACACGGTGGGCACCCCGGCCGACGGCACGGCCGGCAGCACCTCGGGGGCGGTGAGCAGGGCGTGCGGGGCCGCGTCGCGCAGGACGAGGTCCAGGCGCGTGCTGGGAAAGCGCGGGTCCACGGGCAGGTAGGCGGCGCCGGCCTTCAGCACGCCAAGCAACGCGGGCACGAGGTCCGTCGAACGAGGCAGGGCAACGGCGACGAGGGTGCCGGGCCCGGCTCCCCGCGCGCGCAAGGCCGCCGCGATCCGGGCCGCGCGGTCATCGACCTCGCGGTAGGTGAGCGGCCGCTCCCCCACGACCACCGCGGTCGCGTCCGGCGTCCTGGCCACCTGCGCGGCGACCAGGCGCGGGAGCGTGCTGTCGCCGAGTGCGCGGGGCGGCCGGGTGAACGCCGCCAGCGACGCGCGTTCGGCCGGCAGCAAGCGGTCGGGCTCGGTCCCGCCGGCGATCCCCTCGACCACCTGGCACAGCCGGGCGACGAGATCGGCGGCGACCGCGTGGCCCGCGACGTCCCGCCGGTACCGCACGACGAACCGCAGCCCGCCGCCCTCCTCCAGGAACGCCAGCACCGTCACCGGGTAGTGGGTGGAGACCAGCGGCCGGAAGGCGGCGATCTCCATCCCGGCGGCGGCACCGGACGCCGCCATGGCGGCGCGGTCCACGGGGAACGACTCGAACGCGAGGTACGTGTCGAACAGCGGGCCCGCACGCCCCGCCTGGAGGTCCGCGAGCGGCACGTGCTGCACGTCCAGCAACGCGGCCTGCCGGTCCTGCACGTCCCGTGCCACGTCGCGGAGGCTCGCACCGGGCCCGCGGCGGACCCGCACGGGCACGCTGCCCAGCAGGCAGCCCACGATTCCCTCGACACCGGGCAGCTCGGCCGGGCGGCCGGAGACGGCGGCCGCGAACACCACGTCGCGCAGCCCGGTCGTGGTGGCCAGCACGGACGCCCACGCGACCTGCACGAGCGTGTTGACCGTGACGCCCCATTGGGCCGCACGACCGGTGAGCTGCCTGGTCGTGTCCGCACCGAGCCCGGCGCCGACGACCCCGGTGCCCGTCTGGCCGTCGCGGTCCCCGGACAGGCGGGACAGCACGGGCGCGAGGAGCGCGGGTTCGTCGAACCCGGCCAGCTCCTCACGCCAGCGACGCAGCGCGGCGACCCGGTCCTGCCCGCGGTACCACGCCAGGAAGTCGCGGAAGGCGGGCGAGCGGCGCGGGACGCCGCCCGCGTACACCCGCAGCACGTCCGCCAGCAGCAACGCGAGCGACCACCCGTCGAACAACGCGTGGTGCGCGGTGAGCACCAGCGACGCGCGTCGGCCCGTGCGGACCAGCATCGCGCGCAGCAACGGCGGTTCGGTGACGTCGAACCCGGCCGCCCGGTCGCGCTCCAGCACCGCGGCCAGCACCTCGTCCGCCCCGTCGTTCCCGGGGTGGGGCGTGCCCGTCACGGTGATCTCTCCCACCGCGCGCAACGCGGCGGCGTCCCAGTCGCGGACCGTCCCGCTCACCGCGTGCTCCGGTCCCGCCTCGACCTCCTGCCACGGCACGGCGGCGCCCGCCACGACGACGGCCGCCATCTCCCCCGTTCCGGTGGGCACGAACGCCGACCCCAGCGCGGGGTGCGCGGCGACGGTCCGGTTCACGGCGTCCCGCAGCCGTCCGGCGTCGGCCTCGCCCTCGAGCCGCACCGCGTACTGCACCACGTACGGATCGGAGCCGGGTTCACCGGCGACGGCCGACTGGAACAGCAGACCTTCCTGAAGCGCCGTCAACGGCCAGACGTCGACCACACCGCGCCCGGTCGTACCGACGCCGTAGCGCCGTTCCCAGGCCTCGATCTCGTGCTGCCGCACGGAGACAAGCGGCACGTCGGACGGCAGGAGCCCGCCCGCCGCCGGGTCCGGCACGTGGGCGGCGAACCCCGACAGCGCGGTGAGCCAGTGCTCTGAGAACGCGGTGAGCTCCTCGTGTCCCAGCACCCCGGACGGCGCGGTGAACACCGCGCTGAGCACCGGCCCGGACGGGAGGTCGACCACCATCGAGTTGACGTCGAGCTCACTGAGCGCGGGCATCGCCGGGTCGTGGCCGGTGTCGAACTCCGCGAGCTCGGGCAGGTCGGCGATGTCGCGCGACAGCCCGAAACCCAGCCCTTCCAGTCCCGGCAGGTCACCGGTGGTGACCCGGCCGAGGTGGTTGAAGCCGACCTGGCCGAGGTGCAGGCCGCCCAGTTCCGCGCGGCCCCGGTCGCTGAGATGGCGCAACGCCCCGAAGCCGGCACCGCGGTCCGGGGTCTCCGCCAGCGCCTTCCGCACCAGCCCGAGCAACGCGCCCACGTCGGCCGATCCTGCGGAGGCGGCCGCGGGATCGATGCCCGCGACGTCGAACCGGACGGGGTACAGGCTGGTGAACCACCCCACCGTGGCGGAGAGGTCGAGCGGCTCGCCGAGCAGGTCCTCCTCGCGGCCGTGGCCCTCCATCCGCACCCGCACCGGGTCGTCCGCGGGCTGCCCGAGCGCGGCCCGCCGGTGCAGCACCGCGAGGAGGACCGCGGCCAGCAGGACGTCGGCAGCGCCGCAGCGGTACGCGGCGGGCAGATCCGTGAGCACGACGCGCGCCTGCTCCGGCGGCACCACAACGCGCACCCGGCGCACGGTCGAACGGACGTCCACGGCCGTGTCGAGCAGGCGTGCGCCGAGCACGGGCTGCGGGTCGCTGACCAAGGACCGCCAATGGACCAGCTCGTCGAGCCAGCGCCGTGCCGCGGGACGGTCGGGCTCGTCGACGGACCTCACCGCCGCGGTCAACGCCCGCACCCAGGTGCCGAACCTGGTGGGAACGGGCGGCAGCACCGGCGGGCGGCCCGCACTCACCTCGCGCCAGGCGGTCGCGAGGTCGCGGGTGAGGATGCGCCACGAGACGCCGTCGACGACGCCGTGGTGCACGCCGAGCAGCAGCCTCCCCCGGCCGGACGGCGGGTCGAACCACACCGCCCCGAGCGCGGCACCGGCCGCCGCGTCGACCACGTCCACGAGTCCGTCCAGTTCGGACAAGAGGACAGTGCGCCACCGCGGGGAGTCGAAGCCGTCCGCGAAAGCCACGCGGCGCAGCGCGGGGGCGGTCGCATCGGTGACCTCCCACCCCTCGTCGCCGGGCAGCAACCGGGCGCGCAACATCGAATGCCGGTCCAGCACCGCGCCGAGCACGGTGTTCAGTCCACTGTGGTCGATGCCCTCCGGCAGCTCGACGACGACGGCCTGGAGGAAGGTGGCGAACCCCGGTCCGCGCTCGCTGATCCACCGTGCCACCGGCGGCAGCGGAACGCGCGCGCTCTCGTCGTCGGCAGCCACGGCCACCGGCGGCGCACCCGTCGTGGCGAGCGCCGCCATCGCGGCGACGGTCCGCGCCCGGAAGACGTCACGGGCGTTGATGACCACGCCCTGGTCCCGCGCCCGGGACGCGACCTGGATCGCCTGGATCGAGTCGCCTCCCGCGGCGAAGAAGTCCGCGTCCGCGCCGAAGGCACCGAGGCCGAGCACCTCGCCGACCACATCGGCGAGCACGGACTCCACACCGGACTGCGGTGCACGTCCGCCACCGTTGTCCCACAGGGGTTCCGGCAACCGCTCCCGATCGATCTTGCCGGACGGCGTCATCGGGAACCCGTCCACCACCACGACCGCCGAGGGGATCATGAAGTCCGGCAGCCGCCGCCGGAGAAGCTCACGGAGCGCCGCCTGCGGGTTCTCCGCCGGCTGTCCGGAAGCGGGTACGACGTATCCGACGAGCCGCCTGCCGCCGGGTGTCTCCCGCACCGCCACGACCGCCCGCTCCACACCGGGCAGGGCGACGAGCGCCGCCTCCACCTCGCCCGCCTCGACGCGGAATCCCCGGATCTTCACCTGGTGATCGGTGCGGCCGCGGAACAGCAGCTCCCCCGACGCGGTCGGCTCGACCACGTCGCCGGTGCGGTACATGCGCTCGCCGGGCCGGTCCGGACAGGCGACGAAGCGCTCGGCGGTGAGCGCCGCGCGACCCGGGTACCCGCGGCCGAGCTGGGTGCCGCTGAGGTAGAGCTCACCGGGCACACCCGCGGCGACCGGCGTGAGCGTTTCGTCGAGCACGTACGCGCGAAGCGCGTCGAACGGCAGGCCGATGGGGACGCTCTCCCCCACCGGCACGGCGGGGTCGACCAGTCGGCTGGTCGCGAAGACCGTGGTCTCGCTGGGACCGTAGGCGTTCGAGAAAACCGTTGCGGGGCAGGCGAGAACGGCGCGCTGGAACGACGCGGGCGCCGCGCGGTCGCCGCCGGTCCACACTTCGGCGACACCGGACATGCACCGCGCGTCCTCCTCGGCCAGGAGGTCGAACAGCGCGGTGGTGAGGAAGACGGACGTGAGCTCGTGCCGTGCGACGAGGTCCGCGAGCACCGCGGGCTCCAACTCGCTCACCGGCGACACGACCACGGTGCCGCCCGTCAGCAACGGCACCCACAGCTCGTACACCGACGCGTCGAACACCAGCGGTGAGTGCAGCAGCACACGCGCCTGCGTGGCACCTTGCCACCGCCGGTCGTCCGCGAGCGCCACGACGTCGCGGTGGGTGATGCCGATTCCCTTCGGCCTCCCGGTCGAGCCCGAGGTGAAGATGACGTACGCGAGCTGGTCGGGCAGCGGAGCGGGAGGCACGGCCCGGCTCGCCGCGTTCTCCAGTTCTGCCAACGTGATCCGCCGGTACGAGCCGGGCAGCGCGGTGAGCTCATCGGATCGCCCGTCCACCACCACGACGGCGGGACGGACGTCGTCGAACATCTGCCGGATGCGCGCGGCCGGGTGCCCGAGGTCGACGGGCAGGTACGTGCCACCCGCCTTCAGCACGCCGAGGAGCACGGCCACCAGCTCGGCCGACCTCGGCAGCACCACGCCCACCGGCGTCTCCGGCCCGACACCGAGGTCCACGAGCGCCGCGGCGATCCGGGACGACCTCTCGTCGAGCTCCCGGTAGGTCAGCACGGCGTCGCCGGCCACCACGGCGGGCGCGTCCGGGGCGTCCTCCGTGCGCGCGGCGAGCACCACCGGAACCGACCGGCCCCGATCTCCGTGCGGCGACCGCTCGTGCACATCAACCACCTGCTCCCGGGAACTGAACGACTCGACGAGGCCGCCCGCGTCCTTCTCCCCGCCACGACGGGAAACCCGGCAGGCGTCGGCGCAGCGACGGACCGAGCATCGTGGACACCGTTCGCACGCCACAAGCACACCGGGCCGGGCGGCGTTGTCCTGTCGACAGGACACCGATCCGGCTTGACGAAACCCGTTGGGACAGCGGCGTTGTCCGTCGCGCCGAAGACCGGCCCGCCGGTGTTGCCCGGCCGTGTGGCGCTGCAATACGTTGCGAGCGGTCGCCCGATCCGGGCAGGCGTGGAATCCGTCCCCGGGCGCCGTCTTCCCCGCGTCCGAAGGCATCGAGGCACGGGCTGCGGCAGCCGGTGCGCGAGCAACTCTGGAGACGAGCATGGCATCTACCGCACTGCCTCTGGCCTGTCTGCCCTTCGCGGGCAGCGGTGCCGGGGTCTACCGCGCCTGGCGACACCTGGACTCCGGCGCGCTGCGGATCGTCCCGATCCAGCTGCCGGGGCGCGAGGAGCTGTACCTGGAAAGCCCTTTCATCGATGCCGTGCAAGCCGCGCGGTGGCTCGCCCCACGCGTGCTGAAAGCCGTTGACGGGCAACGGTTCGCGCTCTTCGGGCACAGCCTCGGCGCGGTGCTCGCCTACGAGATCGCGCAGGAGCTGGCGCGCACGGGCGACACCTCGCTGCAGCACGTCTACGTGAGCGGCTCCCCCGGCCCGAACCACGTCCGCGAGAGCAGGGCGACCGGCCTCGACGACGAGGCGTTCCTGGCACGGGTGCGGGAGTTCGCCGGGTACCGGCACAGTGCGCTCGACAGCCCGGACCTGCGTGAGCTGCTGCTTCCCACGCTGCGCAACGACGTGGAGATGCACGAGAACTACCGGCCGTCGACGACGGAGCCGCTGCGCGTCCCGGTGACGGCGCTGCGCGGCAGGGACGACACCCTGGTGACCACCGAGCAGGTCCGCGGCTGGGAGGAGGCGACGGTGAAGACCTTCGCCCACGTCGAGCTGCCGGGAGGGCACATGTACCTCGTCGACGGCCCGGAGGCGCTGCTGGACGCCATCGGCGGGAGCTGACGGCGATGCGGCTGGAGAACAAGACCGCGATCATCACCGGGGCCGCGCGCGGGATCGGCCGGGCATGCGCCCTGCGCTTCGCCGAGGAGGGCGCGGACCTCGTCCTGCTCGACGTGGCGGCGGACATCGGCGGTGTGGGCTACCCGATGGGTGGCCGCGACCAGCTCGACCACACCGCGGAGCTGTGCCGGGCGGTGGGCGGCGCGGTGCTCGCCGCCGCGGTGGACGTGCGCGACCTCGGGCTGGTCGAGGAGGCGGTCCGGTCGGCGGTGGACCGGTTCCACGCCATCGACGTGCTCGTGAACAACGCGGGCATCGCCGCGCCGTCCGGTGCCGACTTGCACGAGATCACCGAACCCGACTGGGCGCTGATGCTCGACATCGACCTGACCGGTGCCTGGCGGATGATCAGGACGGTGGCGCCGCTGATGGTCGCGCGGCGCACCGGCAGCATCATCAACATCTCCTCGACCGCCGGCCTCGTCGGCTACCGCCGCTTCGGCGCGTACGTGGCGGCCAAGCACGGGCTGATCGGCCTCACCAGGGCCGCCGCGCTGGACTACGCGCCGTTCAAGGTGCGCGCCAACGCCCTGTGCCCCGGTTCGGTGCGCGACGACCCGCTGGTCGAGGGCCGGATGCTCGCGGAGATCGCGCGGTCACTGGACGTCCCGGCGGCGGAGCACGAGCGGGTGTTCGTGCGCGACCAGCCGATGAACGCGCTGATGGAGCCGGGCGACGTGGCCGACGCCGCGCTCTGGCTCGCCGCCGACGGGTCCCGGCAGGTGACCGGGTCCGTGGTGGCGGTCGACGGCGGGTTCAGCAGCCGATGAGAGCGGAGCGACGATGACGAGCGCGGACGTCGAGGACAGGCGGGAGTGCCACAGCCTGGTGACCCCCGCACCGGTCCGGCCGGAGGAGCTGGCGGTCGGGACGGCGCGGGCAGCCGGGCACTGGCGGCTGCTCGAAGGGCTGCGGCTGTGGTCGTGCGAGGTGCCGGACGACTCGGTGGCGGAGCGGATCCGCAGGGAAGCCGGCCGTCCGGTCGCCGCAGGGGTACGGGCGGTGCTCGTGCACAGCGCGAAGCAGGCACACCTCGTGCTGGTCGCCCGCCGCGCGGCACTGGGCGAACGGGATCTGCGCCGGCTCGCGTCGGCGGTGGTCGACGGCGAACCCCTCGGTCCCGAACCGGAGTCCGGCGCACCGCGCGTCCGGTCCGGCGACGTGCCGGAGTGGGGTCTGGGCGATCGGGCCCGCGCGGGCAGGCAGCACCGGCTGCCCGTCTCCGTCGTGGGCGACGAGAAGACGCTCTTGGCCGCCACGGCCGTGGCGCTGTCCGCCTACACGGCCCGCCAAACCGTCCACATCGGACTCAACGAGGTCGTGCACCGCGTGGGCGTCCCCGACTCGTCCTGCCTCGCGGAGTTCGACATCGCGCCCGGCGGTGAGCACGCCGAAATCGGGATCGTCGTCTCGGGCGGCGGCGACTACCTGCCGTTCCTCGCGCCACCGCCCGCGATGACCCTGCACGGCGCGTTCGACGGGAGCCGGTTCACCGGCTGGTGCCAGTTCGACGAGGGAACGCTCGCACCCGCCGTCGCCGAGGCGTTCAGCCGCTGCGTCGAGCACGTGGCCGAGCGGCTCTCGCAGGCGGACCGGGAGTCCGGCCGTTTCCTGCCCGCCGGCACCGAAACCGCCGTGCTGGCGCTCGGGCGGACCCCGGGCCGGACTGGACTCACCGGACGCGTCGACGACATCGTCGCGCAGGTCGCCCGGTCGACACCGGACGCGATCGCGGTCACCGACGAGGAGACCGAGCTGACCTACCGGGAGCTCGACGAACGGGCGACGCGCGTGGCGGCTGGGCTGGGCGGACTCGGTGCGCGCCGGGGTGATCTCGTCGGCGTGTGCCTCGACCGCGGCACCGACCTCGTCGTCGCGCTGCTCGGCGTGCTCAAGGCCGGTTGCACCTACGTACCGCTGGAACCGCACAACCCGCCCGACCGGTTGCGGTTCATCGCCGAGGACGCCCGCCTTCGGTGGGTGGTGGGCACGCCGCCCCCGCTGCCCGGCACCACCGTCACGGCGTTGCGGGACGTCGAGATGCGCGGTGAGAACGGGCTTCCCGAGGCGACGGGATCCGACGAGGACACCGCGTACGTCATCTACACGTCCGGTTCGACCGGCCGCCCGAAGGGGGTCCTGGTACCGCACCGCAACGTGGTGGCGCTGATGAACGCCACGCGTGACGAGTTCGCGCTGGGTGCGAGCGACACGTGGACGATGTTCCACTCCAGTGCTTTCGACTTCTCCGTCTGGGAGGTCTGGGGGTGCCTGCTGACGGGCGGTTCGCTGGTCGTGGTGTCGCACTGGACCGCACGGGACACCGAGGCGTTCCGCGCCCTGCTGGCACGCAGGAGGGTCACGGTGCTGAGCCAGACGCCATCGGCGTTCACCCAGCTGATCCGCGCCGACCAGGAGGCCCAGGACGGTCTCGCGGTCCGGCTGGTGGTGCTCGGCGGGGAGCCGGTGGACCTGCGCGGCACCGCGCCCTGGTTCGCCCGCTACCCGCACTCCCGCTGCCGGGTGGTGAACATGTTCGGCATCACCGAGACGACCGTGCACGTGACGGCGCAGACCATCGGGCCGGCGGAGGTCGTCTCGGGCTCGCGGTCGGTCGGTCGCGCGCTGCCGGGCTGGTCGGTGTCGGTGCGGGACCAGGCCGGGCACGTGCTGCCGGTCGGCGCGCCTGGTGAGATCTGGGTCGGCGGCGCCGGCGTCGCACGCGGGTATCTCGGCAGGCCGGAGCTGACCGCCGAGCGGTTCGTCACGGACCCGGTGGACGGCGAGCGCCGGTACCGCAGCGGGGACCGCGGGCGGCTGCGGCCAGACGGGTGCCTCGACCACCTCGGGCGCGTCGACAACCAGGTGAAGATCCGCGGCTACCGCATCGAGCTCGACGAGATCCGGTCCGTCCTGGTCAACGACGTGGGTGTGGCGGCGGCCGTCGTCACCACAGGTCTGGGCACCGCGGACGACCCGGCCAGCGCTCGCATCGACGCGTTCGTCGTGCTGCCGGACGGGCGGGACGCCGACGAGGTGCTCGGCGCGGTCCGCCGCCTGCTGCCTGACTACATGGTGCCGTCGACGATCACCCCGATCCCCGCGATCCCGTTGACGGCCAACGGAAAGGCGGACCTGACGGCGCTGCCGGAGCCCGTGCTCGCGGGCCGGGCGCGCCGGGAACGGGCCGATGACGCGGACGACCTGGGCAGCGAAGTGCTCGCCCTGTGGTCGGACGTGCTCAACACCGAGGTCACCCGGGAGGACAACTTCTTCGAGCTCGGCGGCAACTCGCTGCTGGTCGAGCGCGTGCTGATCACCATGCGCTCGCGGCGGATGCCGAGGGTGTCGGTGCGCGAGTTCTACCTGAACTCGACGGCCGGGCAGTTCATCGACCTGGTGAGCAGACTGAGCACGGGTGCGTGAGGCACCCGCCACCAGCCTGCGGGCGAGGTCCTCGACGTCAGGAGGTGCTGGGAGGTGGCTCGTCGCCGAGCACCTCGGCCGCTGCCCAGTCGAGCATCGTCATGACCCACTTGTCGAAGTCGACCCTGGCCTCGTCGGCGGCCCGGCGCCACACGCCGACCCGGTTGTTCGGCAGTTCGATGCGTGCGCTGGCGACGGAGGCCGTCACGACGGGTTCGACGGAACCCCTGGTCGCCTCGCGCAGTTGCTTGGTGGTCCAGTTCTCCTGCTCCGCCTGGTCGAGCAGCTGGTCCTGCTCGTGCGGCGGGCGGGAGGCGACCTCGGCGTGGTGCTGGAACGTGAGTGCCGCGCGGCGTCTGCTCAGGTCGAAGCGTCTGGCGACCCAGGCGTAGTTGCGCAGCGTCTGGTATCGCAGCCCGGCGCTGCGGATCGCGATGCGGTAGCGGTCCGCGTAGTGCTTCTTGCCGTACACCAGCCAGTCCCCGAGCCACCACGACGAGGAGTCGACGATGCCGGCCAGCTGGCGGCCCGCGCGTTCCCACTCGTCGAACCCCAGCTCCTTCGGGATCCGCAACCCGGTCCCGGTCATCAGAACTCGGCCCGGCGCGGCCGGCAGGTCGTTCTGCGGGTGGCCGCTCGTCAGAACTCGTTCGTCGATCAATGCGCCGTCGTCAACCACACCAACCCCCATGGAAACGAAGCCGGCAGGGCTTCGGAGGAGGGCCGTCGCGCTGCTCCAGGCGGCGTGGGCACACCGCTCGCGCGACCGGGCCCGGGTTCCACAAGCCCTGCGTCAGTGAGTGCGAATCAGATGTCCGGCAATTGTGCGGAGGCGTCCGCTGTGAGTACGCGTGCCGAATCCGCACCGACCGCGTGCCCCTCACTCCGCGGCCAAGAATGAACAACGCACATGATCACATCAGGGACCCCCCAATCCCACGACAGGAAATCACAACGGCGACACGCCGCCCGCAACGCTCGATATCGCGCGGGAAACAAATAGAAAACCCGTCCAGGCGCGACTGTACACGGAACGGGGGCGACCCGGCCACCACTCGCATCGGGCACGTTCATTCGCTTCTTCCGCCACCGGGACCTCGGTCCGGCACGGCGGCAGCACTGCACTCCACGACACGGCCCGGTTACTCCTCGATCCTGATCGCGAGCGCCGGGCAACCGGCCGCCGCAGCACGCACGCCCGCGACGGCGCTCTCCGGCGGGTCGGGATCCCGGAGGATCACCACCCCGTCGTAATCACGCTGGTCGAAGACATCGACCGCGGCCAGCACGCACTGGCCGGACGAAAGACAGAGCCTCTGGTCGACACCAACCTTCATCATCCACCCCCAGGCATTTTCCGCCCAAATCATTCGACAGTGTCACGAAAGTTTCAAGCACCGGCCCGTCCCGTCAACAGGACACGACAACCGGCGGAGCAGTCGCAGTACGGCGAACGGCCCACACCCCGCTTGAACGCGGAGCACTAATGAGATCCTCACGAGGATGAATTCGCACCAAGCCGTCCACCCGCCCCTCCGCCACCCCGGGCCACCACGAACGGTCGTTCTTGACGGCCCACGAACGAGTTCCGCCATACTGCGGATGCAGATCCGGCAGCGTGCTTTGCCGACGAATTCCGCACCACGCGACCTGCTCCGGAACTGCGGCGTACTGGAATTTCCGGCATCGCCTGGCGGAAATGAGCGGAGGAACGCGCGGATGTCGCACATCGTGGTCCTGCTCGTCGACCTGGCGCTGATCATCGCGCTGGCCCGGACGCTCGGAGCGGCGGCGCGGAGACTGGGGCAGCCCTCCGTGATCGGCGAAGTGCTCGCGGGCGTGCTCGTGCTGCCACTGATCGTCACCACCGCGCCGGGCGCCGCCCTGTTCCCCACCGCCATTCGCGCGGACCTCTCGGTGCTGGCCAACATCGGCGTGGCGCTGTTCATGTTCGTCGTCGGGATGGAACTCGACCTCACCGTCGTGCGGCGCGGCGGCCGGATGGCCACGTCGGTGGCCGTGGGGTCGGTCGCGCTCCCCTTCGGCCTGGGACTGCTCGTGGCGCTGGTCCTCGCCGACGGGCACGCACCCACCGGGGCACGTTCTGGTTTCCTCGTGTTCTTCGCGGTGGCCATGGCGATCACGGCGTTCCCGGTGCTCGCCCGCATCCTCACGGACAGGGGCATGCACCGGACGCCCACCGGGGCGCTGGCCCTCGTGTCCGCGGCGATCAACGACGTGCTCGCCTGGGTCCTGCTCGCCGTGGCGGTGGCGCTGAGCGGCCGGGGTGGCACCTCCCAGTGGCTGTTGGCCCTGTCGGTGCCCTATCTGGCGGTGATGCTGTGGGTGGTGCGGCCGCTGCTGGCGAGGATCATGCCGGCGAACCGGCCCCTGACCGCCGGCAGCCTGGCCGTCGTGGTGGGTGGCCTGCTGCTGTCGGCGGCGGTGACCGAGTGGATCGGTCTGCACCTGATCTTCGGCGCGTTCCTCTTCGGCACCGTCATGCCCCGCAACGGCATCCGGCAACTCGTGCACGACCGCGTCGCCGAGCTGAACTCGGTGCTGCTGCTCCCCATCTTCTTCATCGTCGCGGGCCTCGCGATCGACTTCACCGCGCTCGGCGCGGACGGTCCGGGCGCGCTGGCACTCATCCTCGCCGCCGCCGTCGCCGGCAAGTTCCTCGGAGCGTTCACCGCCGCCCGGCTGAGCGGCGCTCCCACCCACCAGGCGGCGGTCCTGGGCACGCTGATGAACACCAGGGGCCTGACCGAACTGGTGGTGCTGAGCGTCGGAGCCCAGATGGGCCTGCTGAACCACCAGCTCTACACGTTGATGGTGATCATGGCCCTGGTCACCACCGCCATGACCGCGCCCTTGCTGTCCTTCCTGCACCACAGGCGGCCCGCCGAGGAGCCACCTCCTGCCGCGCCGGAAACGCCCGCGCTCGCGGCCGGTTCCCCGTCACCGCGCACCTGAGCCGCTGACGTCGATCCGTCGGCCCAGCAGGAGGCCGAGACGGTCGGCAGTGCGGGAAGACGTAGTTCGAGTTGCCCGGCGCGACCAGTATCCGGCAGCGCCATCGCGAGGCTCCAGCGCGCCGCCCGCACCATCGCGCGGGCGGCGCTGCCCGGCCTCACGGCCTGAGATCACCGCTTCTCAGGACTGCGGCAGGAGTTGCCATTGCTGGTTGGCACCACCGGTGGCGGTCCACTGCACGACCTGCGCACCGTCGCTGGTGGACTGTCCGTACACGTCGGCGGCGAGACCGTTGCCGACGTTGACGATGGTGAAGTACCCGTCGGCCGCGGGCCGCAGGAACCACTGCTGGTTGGTGCCGCCGTTCGCGGTCCACTGCTGCAGCTGCAGGCCGACGGTGGAGGAGGAACCGTTGACGTCGAGCACCTTGCCGGTCGCGTCGTAGCGCAGGGTGAAGGCGCCGTTCTGGCCGGCGCTGAGGGTCCACGTCGCGTTTCCGTTCTGCTGCACGGTTTTGGCACCGTCGGCGGTGGAGTTGCCGGCGACGGCCAGCGGCTTGCCGCTGTTGCGGTTGACGACGCGGTACTTGCCCGGCGCTGGGCCCTGACCGCCGCCGCCCAGGGTGAAGTACTCGGCCGTGTCGGTGAACGTGGTGGTGCCGGACTTGGCCGTGGACAGGACGAGATACACCCGTGAGCCACCACTGGCGGGAGTCGTGAAGGACACGGGCTGGCTCACGCGCGAACCCAGCGGGACGGTGAGGGTCGTGCTGCCGGAGGCGATCACCTCGCCGGTCGGGCTGTCGAGCCGGGCGCTCCAGGCGAAGTCCACGGCGGTGCCGGTGAAGCCGTCGTTGAAGACGGTGACGGTGCGGTCGACCCTGCTGTTGCGGGCGAAGCCGGGAACAGCCGAGGGCAGCGGGAAGCTGCCGCTCGCGTCGGACGCACCGGACGCCGACCAGTAGGGCAGGTCGATCGCGGCGACCGGGTTGAACCCGGCCTGGACGCGCTGGATCTGAGCGTTGCTCCACGGGTCCGGCAGGTTGTCCGCGCCGTAGACGGGACGGCCACCCTCCTCGGGCGTGAAGTCAGTGCTGCGCACACCGGGGATGACGCTCGCCCAGGCGGACAACAGCGTGTAGGGCCGCAGATCGCTGGTGTCCTTGCCGCGCTTGGCCGCGGTCGCGGTGGCGAACCACTCGAAGCCCTGCCTGCTGCTGCACGCCGGCCAGATGTACTCACCCTCGCCGTCCGGCCGACCGGCCACGGACCAGGTCTGCTCGCCGTAGCGGCCGGTGCCGTCGAGGTAGTGCGGGATGAGGTTGAAGTTGGCCTGCGTCATGGCGGGATACCGGTTGGGCGCCCCGCCGGGGGCCAGCTCGGCGGTGATCGGCCTGGTGCCGTCGGTGCCGTTCACGGTCGCGTACAGGTCCTTCTGGAACTGCTCGGAGTCGGTGTCGGCGAGGTTCGGCTCGTTCACCTGGCTCCAGCGGATGACCGCCGGGTGGTTGCGGTCGCGCAGGGTCAGCGCACGGGCGTGGGCCACCATGTTGGCGCGACCGGCGTTGAAGTCCTGCGCGTTGCCGGCGCCGCGGATGGCGGTCTCGTCGATGATCATCAGGCCCAGTTCGTCCGCCGTGTCGAGCATGTACGGACTGGCCGGCTCCTGGTGGATCCGGACGACGTTGAAGTTGAGCCGCAGGTAGTTGTCGACCGCCTGGGGCCAGCCGCCGTTGCCGGTCGACGGCGGGAGGAAGCCGGGCAACGTGTCGTAGGCGTCGCCCTTGCCGCCGTTGTCGATGCGGTCGTAGTCGGCGCCCTGCAGGTTGTCGCCGCGGACGTTCAGCCGCACCCCGTTGAGGCGGTAGTACTCGCCGTTCTGGGTGCTTTCCCGGAACCCGAACCGGTAGGTGGCGTCGCTGGTGCGGCCGTCGTCGGTGGACGCGTGCACCGACAGCCGGTGCAGCTGCGCGCGATAGCCCTGGCGGTACGGCACGTTCGGCCACCAGTACGAAGCGGCGCCGAGAGACCACGCGATCGGGCCGACCGTCACCGTCGCGGTGGAACGGGCCGCGACGGTGACCGTGCGGCTGGGCAGGGCGGGATAGCTGAACGTCTCGCCGTTGTCCGAGGCGAGCGTGCCGCCGAGGGTGACGACGCGGGCACTGCCGGAGGTGTTGGTGACCGACACGTCGTAGGTGAGGCTCTGGTCGGTCACCGACGTGCGGACGAAGGCGTCGCTCACGTACACGGCCGGGTACACCCGCAGGAACGCCGAGCGGAAGATCCCCTGCGGTACCGCCTCCGACCAGTTGGCGGCGTCGGGAACCAGGTACTTGCCCGCCGATGTCTTCAACGCGTTGCGGCCCTTCACGTTCACGGTGACCGTGTGCGTGGTGCCGGGCGCCGCGAAAGCGGTGATGTCGAAGTTGGACGGGGTGTACGCGGTCGTCTGGGTGGCGACGACCCGCCCGTCGACCGACAGGGTCGCCTGGTGGTTCACCGCGCCGAACTCGATCCACGCCGACTGCGGCTGCCCCGAGTCGGGCACCGTGACGGTCCGCGAGTACGTCGCCTCGGACACGTCGGTGAAGCCCTGTTTGTACCAACCGCCACCGGGCACGGTGATCGTCGTGGCCGCCCGGCCCGCGGGCGTGAAGTTCCACCTGCCGGCCAGGTCGACCGACGCGATCGCCGCGTCGCCCGCGGCGACGCCGTTCACGTCCGGAACCGGAGTGGTGGAACCAGCCGCCGGAACCGGGGTCGTCACCCCGGCCGCAGCGAGGACGGCCGCGACCACGGCCGACACCCACGCTCGTGCCATGCTGAAGCTCCTTGTCCTGGGCGAGAGTTCTCATGGCGGCGGCGGCCGGTACGCAGTCCACAGTGGACATACACTGTGCTGGGCGACGTTTCGTCAACGCAGGAGGTGGTGTCCGCGGCGGTCAACAAGCCCTGCACATTGGCAGATGCAGGACAGCCGACTGGGCCTCGAGGCCACGTTCGCGGGCCTCGTCAGCTACCGCCGGAGGGCTTCGAGCCGTCATTGATCACCCCGTCTTCGTCGCCGGAGAACAACCGCGCGGTCGTCAGTGACGCGGCGGCGCCGGGCGGTCGCCGAGGAACTCCCCCGGCCGGAACTCGACGAACGCGGCCGGGCCGAGCCCGAGCGACTCGGCGCGAGCCTGCAACCGGCGCGGATCGGCCAGCCCGGCCCAGCGACGCGTCTCGATGCGCTTCTCCATCGTGAGCACTGCCGTGACCAGCTCGGCGGTCGTGAACGCGCAGTGCCCCGCGTGCTCGGTGTACGCCTGCCGCAGCAATGGCGCGGCACCGCCGTCGCTGACGTCTTCGGCGTACTCCTCCTCGTGCTGCGCCGGGACGAGGCCGTCGTCGGTGGTGTGCAACGTGAGGACCGGCATGTCCGGTCGTCCCGTCAGCGTGGACGTCCTGAGCATCCAGGCGAGCGCCGCGGGGTCGGCCGTCACGTTCGCCGTGCGCGTCAGCAGGTCCAGGTCGGCATGCAGGTCCGCGCCGGCGATCCCGTACAGGTGCGCCACCTCGGCAAGACGTCCCGACTCGGCCAGTTGCCGCCAGTAGTTCACGCCCTTGTTCCACGTGGGGTTGCCGCCCGCGTTCTGCTCCATGTCGTAGCGGCCGAGCACGATGAACGGCAGGATCGCGCGCAGGTTCTGGTACCGACCCGCGGCCTGGGCGTCGATGTCGCCCGGTGCCGGCTTCGGCTGCCCGGGAACCCACGACGGCTCCTGGTACAGGGCCGTGATCAGCGCGAGCCGGGCGCGACCGGCCGGACTGGTGCGCGCCTGGTCCACCGCGGCGATCATCCGGTTCGACGTGGCCGCGGCCTCGGCGGGATCGGTGAACCGGACGAGTTTGACCTGCTCGCCCGCCAGCAGCAGCCGGGCGATCGCGTGCGCCCCGTCCAGCTGGTAGTTGTGCAGGTCGATCCCTCCACCCATCAGGCCGCAGGTCGCGACGGCGCCGTCGAGCCACCGGCCGCCGCGTCCGGCCAGCTGGCCGGTGATCATGCCGCCGAACGACGTGCCGAGCGCGATGGCGCGACGCGGCTTGCCGATCACACCGGCGACGGCCCGGAGCGTGTCGAGACCGTCCTGGGCCGCGGTGCCGGCCGCTCAGCCCGGCCGGGAGTACGACGAGCCGGCCAGTGCGTAACCGCGTGCCAGCAGGGCGTCCGCGGTGGCCGGGTCAGGGCTGTCGACCGGCGGGTTGGGAAGCGTGGGGTTGTAGCCGTGGCTGTAGAGCAGCAGCGTGCCGTTCCAGTTCGCCGGCACGTCAGCGATCCAGGTCGCGCCGTCCGGCAGCACCCCGTCGTACCGAGTCGCCGGTGCGGCCTGGGCCGCCGCGGGAGCCAGTCCCACCGCGGTCAACGAGGTGATCACCGCGACGAGCAGTCGTCGAACAGCCTTCACAGTCGTCCGTCCCTTGCGTCGGGGGATGGCGCGGCAGCCCGCACGACGTTAGGCACACTCGTGACGACCGTCAATGGAACGACAACTTTGTCGAACACCGACCGAGTCGATGTTCGACCAGAAGACCGAGACGGGACCTTGAGTTGGCGGTGAGCCTTTCCATCTTGTTGTGTCTGGCAGGAGCGCTCGCGTCGTGGATGAAGGGCGCCTTCATCGACCTCAGGTGGATCTGGTGTTTTAACCAGGAGGCGCCTGGGCTTTGACATGGGCACGGCCACCGCTTGATCATCTTCGGGTTCCGCCAAGAACTC
>NZ_JBEXJN010000071.1:13495-40949 GCF_040609115.1 Lentzea sp. NPDC004782 | reverse complement strand
CACCCAAACCCAAGACACACAACAAGAAACGGGCCGCCGCTGACACGACGGCCCGCTAAGGAAACTCACCTGACGTTAAAACACCAGATCCACCTGAGGTGCAGTAAGGAGCCCTTCATCGTCGGCGGGCGCGGCCCGCGCGTGAGCTAGGTCTGGCGGAAAGGGCCGCGACACCTGTCGCGGCCCTTTCTATGCTCCCGTCTGTGCTGGAGGGACTGGAGGACATCGCGTGGGACCGGCTTGAACACAGCTACGGGACGGCGGAGGAGATTCCGCACCTGCTGCGCGCCCGGCGGTATTCGGCGAAGCCGGACTGAGACCTGGGCGAGCTGCTGTGGGCCGCTGAAGGCGTGAACTGGCCGCGATCGCGGCACTGCCGTTCCTGGTGGACCTCGCGTCCTCTGTGGACACTCCGTGGCGGATTTGCGTCCTGATCACGTTGTCCCGGCTGGCCGGCGACGGCGCCGAAGATCCGGAGTGGCGTGGCGTCTGGGACCGGGAACGGCTCCGCGTGCCGGCATTGGCCGACGACGCCGAACCGGCCGTCCGCCGGTATGCGTGGCACACGTTCGGCGAAGGTCGTGGATCGGCCGACGGTGTGCTGGAGGTCGTGCGGCGGTGCTGGTCGGACCTGCCGTCGCGGCTCGACATCGTGGTGGCGGCCGGGCAGTTCGCGGCCGACGAGGAGATCGCGGCGTGGCTGCGCGGGTTGCCGGTGCACGACGATCCGCAGCTGCGGCACGCGGTCGCGTACGCGTTGCGGCTGGGCGTCGAGGAATTCCTGCCGGGGTTCACCGGCGACATGTCGGTGTGGCGGGAGACCGCGTCGTTCGGGTTCTTCCCGAGCGCTGTGATCGGCAAACTGACCGAGGCGTTCGCGGAACGTCCCGAGGAGCACACCGCGTTGCTGCGCCGCCTCAGCAAGGCGCCGAACCGGCGGTTTGCCGTGCTGCGCGACGCGGGCACGCTGCTGAGCCGCTGGCGGTCTCCAGCGGCCGAACTCCTGCCCCTCGCGGCGTCCTGGCTGGAGGACCCGGAGCCCTCCGTCCGGTACGAGGCGGCACGCCTGCTCGGGTGCCTGCGGGCGGAGGAGTACGCCGACGCCGTCGCCGTGCTGCTGGACGACGAGTCACCGGTGTTCGACGACAAGGTCGGTGACGCGGCGGCGTGGGCGCTGGCCCGGTGCGGGCGACGGGTGCCGGATCTCCTGCACCGCTTGAGATCGCCGATGTCGCTCCCGTCCCTGGACGAAACGCTGTGGTCGTTGGCACCCGGCGCCTGCCCTGAGGTGGCGGAGCTGGTGGCACTGCTCGACACGGATCACCGGGCTGCGGCGCTGTGCCGGCTCGGCCGGCTCGGCACACCGGTGCCCCAGCTCGCGCCCACCGACCCGCTCGCCGCGTGGGCGTGGTGGCGGTGCGGCGGCGACCCCACCGCGGCCGCCGATGTGATCGTGACCGACGTGACGGCGGACGGCGTGCTGCGCAGGCGGTCCGTGGACCTGCTGCGGCGTCTGGGGCCGGCCGCGGCGCACCTGGTCGACCGGCTGCCGATGGAGGTCGAACGGACTTCGATGCGCGTCGAGACCAGGTGGGCGCACCTGAAGATGACCGGTGAGCCGGGTGATCTCGTCGAGGTGTGCGCCGAGGTGCTGGACGGAGTGGACACCGGGCGGTTCGAGCCCGCGATGATCAACGCGGCGCGGGCGCTGGCGGAGGCCGGTGTGCGGGTGGAGGCGGCCGCGGTGGCGCTGGCGTCGGACCGGCGTTTTCACAGCAGCGACGGCTGGCGCGGGATCGACCAGGACGAAGACCTGCGGGAAGCCCTGCGCGAACTATGATCCCGCGCATGCTGGAAGGGCTGGACTCCGTTGCGTGGCACGAGATCGACCACGCGTACGGTCCCGCGCTGGACACGCCTGGACACCTCAGAGCGTTGCTGTCCAACGATCCTGAGGTCGTCGCACAGGCAATAAAGGATCTCGACCGGACGGTCTGCGAGGAGGGCGGGTTCGTGTGCCCGGCGGCCACGGCCGTCCTGCCGTTCCTCGTCGAGGTGATGCCGGTGCTCGGCGCCGCGAACCGGGCCGCGCTGCTGGACATGATCGGCAGGCTCGCCGACGACGGCGAGAACGCCGAGCAGGTCGACCCGGGCTGGCCACGGGCGTGGGCGGAGGCGAAGGCCGCCATCCGCCCTGCCTGAAAATCTGTCGGTGCCGCCAGCTAGCCTTGACGGCAAAGCTGACTTCGTCTACAAGGAGCCACCACCGTGTTGCGCACGCACGAGGCCGGATCACTCCGGGCCGAGCACGCCGGGCAGTCCGTCACCCTGACCGGGTGGGTCGCTCGCCGGCGTGATCACGGCGGTGTCATCTTCATCGACCTGCGCGACGCGTCCGGTGTGGCCCAGGTCGTCTTCCGCGAGGGCGAGATGGCCGAGCGCGCGCACCGGCTGCGCAGCGAGTACGTCATCAAGGTCACCGGCGACGTGAGCAAGCGGCCGGAGGGCAGCGAGAACCCGGACCTGGCGACCGGCGCCATCGAGGTCTACGTCACCGACCTCGAGGTGCTCAACGAGGCCGCGCCGCTGCCGTTCCAGGTCGAGGGCGAGGGCGAGATCGGCGAGGAGGCGCGTCTCAAGCACCGCTACCTCGACCTGCGCCGCAGCGGCCCGGCCAAGGCCATCCGGCTGCGCAGCGAGGTCAGCCGCATCGCCCGCGAGGTGCTGCACGGCGAGAAGTTCGTCGAGATCGAGACCCCGACCCTGACCAGGTCCACGCCCGAGGGCGCGCGCGACTTCCTGGTGCCGGCGCGGCTGCGTCCGGGCTCCTGGTACGCGCTGCCGCAGTCGCCGCAGCTGTTCAAGCAGCTGCTCATGGTCGGCGGCCTGGAGCGCTACTACCAGATCGCGCGCTGCTACCGCGACGAGGACTTCCGCGCCGACCGGCAGCCGGAGTTCACCCAGCTCGACATCGAGATGAGCTTCGTCGAGCAGGACGACGTCATCGGCCTGACCGAGAAGCTGCTCGCGGCGATCTGGAAGGAGACCAAGGGCGTCGAGCTGCCGCTGCCGTTCCGCCGCATCTCCTACGCCGAGGCGATGTCGAAGTACGGCTCGGACAAGCCGGACCTGCGCTTCGACCTGGAGCTCACCGAGCTCACCGAGTACTTCAAGGACACGACGTTCCGCGTGTTCCAGGCGCCGTACGTCGGTGCCGTGGTCATGCCGGGCGGTGCCTCGCAGCCGCGCCGCACGCTCGACGCGTGGCAGGAGTTCGCCAAGCAGCGCGGCCACAAGGGCCTCGCCTACGTGCTGCTGGCCGAGGACGGCACGCTGGGCGGCCCGGTCGCGAAGAACCTGACCGACGCCGAGCGCGACGGCCTGGCCAAGGCGGTCGGCGCGAACCCCGGCGACTGCATCTTCTTCGCCGCGGGCGACCCGCGGGACGCGCGCGCTCTGCTCGGTGCGGCACGGGTCGAGATCGCGCACCGCGTCGGCCTGATCGACGAGAACGCGTGGGCGTTCGCGTGGGTCGTCGACTTCCCGATGTTCGAGGCCGTCGACAAGCTCGAGGCCGGCGACGTCGCGGTCGGCGGTGGCAAGTGGACGGCGCTGCACCACGCGTTCACCTCGCCGACGCCGGAGTGGATCGACAACTTCGAGACCGACCCGGGCAACGCGCTGGCCTACGCCTACGACGTGATCCTCAACGGCAACGAGCTCGGCGGTGGCTCCATCCGTATCCACCGCGCGGACGTGCAGCAGCGCGCGTTCAACGTCATGGGCATCGGCGCCGAGGAGGCGCAGGAGAAGTTCGGCTTCCTGCTCGACGCGTTCAAGTACGGCGCGCCGCCTCACGGCGGCATCGCGCTCGGCTGGGACCGCCTCGTCATGCTGCTCGCGGGTGCCGACTCGATCCGCGAGGTCATCGCGTTCCCGAAGAGCGGTGGCGGCTACGACCCGCTGACCGCCGCGCCGGCGCCGATCACCCCGCAGCAGCGCAAGGAGGCCGGCGTCGACTTCAAGCCGGAACAGAAGGAGCAGAAGGCCTGATGCTGCGGCTGAGGGTGGTCTGCCCGGCGGACCAGTCCGAAGCCGTGCTGAAGATCCTCCGCGACCACGCAGGGGCCACCCACCTGGTGGTCCTGCGTGGCGCGGCGATCGACCCCGCAGGCGACCTGATCACCGCCGACGTGGCGCGGGAGGCGGTCGACGAGATCGTCAGCCGGCTGTGCGAGCTGCACATCGACCACACCGGCGGCGTCACGATCGAGACGATCGACACCTCGCTGTCCGACGCGGCCGATCGTGCCGAGGAGCTCGCGCCCGGCGAGGGCTCCGACGTGATCGTGTGGGAAGAGCTGATCGCGAAGTCCGGTGAGGAGTCGCGGCCGAGCGTCACCTTCCAGGCGTTCCTGACCATCGCGTGCCTGCTGGCGGCGGTGGGCGTCGCGACGAACTCGCCGGTCACGATCGTCGGCGCGATGGTCGTCGGGCCGGAGTTCGGGCCGCTCGCCGCGATCGCGGTCGGGCTGGTCGCGAAGCGGTGGGACCTGGTCAAACGGGCATCGATCGCGCTCGGGATCGGGTTCCCGCTGGCCATGGTGATCACGTCGCTGCTGACGTGGCTGGGTGAGTTCGGCGGCCTGTTCGACCGGATGTCCTTGGTCAACGGCCACCAGGTCGACTTCGTCTACCAGTTCGGGCCGTTTTCCCTGATCGTGGCGTTGCTGGCGGGCGCGGCGGGCATGCTGTCGATGACGTCCGCGAAGTCCGCGGCGCTCGTCGGCGTGTTCATCTCGGTCACCACGGTTCCGGCGGCCGGGTACGCCGCGCTGGCCGCGGTTCTCGGAGTGTGGGACAGGGTCGGTCCCGCGGTGGCCCAGTTGGGCATCAACTTGATCGGTATTGTCGTCGCCGCCGCGCTCGTTCTGTTGATCCGCAGGCGCCGGGCAACGGATGGTGTTTCCACACGTCCACTGTCCAAGGGGTGATCCGGGAACAGCGCGAGCCGTTATCAACGAGTGGTGGTAGTCGCAGCCTGGCCGGATTAGCGTCGGTCCGGCTCACGGACATGGGGAGTAGGGTCGGAGGGGATGAGCGTGGAGATCACCGCGGGCCCTCCCGACACGACTTCACCTGAGATCGCCGAAGCTGTCGACGCGGCCGAGCGGGTACTGACCAGGCGTTTGGGCGCACAGGTGCGCCTGCAGGACCCCGAGGCTCTCGGGGGTACCGGTCGTTCCGTCGTGATCCGGGTCAGAGTGGCGTCCTCGCCGTTCTCGATGCCCCGCACGCTGGTCGTGAAGCGCTATCCAGCCGGTTCCGGCGACCGCGACCCGTGGGCGCACGAGGCCGTCAGCCACCAGCTCCTCACCGCGTTGCCCGCGGAGGAACGCGCCACCCCGGAACTGTTCGCGCACGACGTGACGTCGCGTCTGGTCGTGCTGGAGGACCTGGGCCGTGCGCCGAGGTTGTCCGAGAAGCTGCACGCGAAGGACGCGCGCGCCGCGGAACGTGGCCTGCTCTCGTGGGCGCACGCGATGGGCCGCCTGCACGCCACGACGGCGGGCCGGGACGCCGACTTCGACGCGTTGATGCGCCGGGCCGGCGCGCAGTGCTGCCAGGACCCGATCGCGGTCGACGTGCACGCGGCCATCGCGGGGTTACCGGCGTTGCTCGAATCGACGCTCGGCGTGGAGACGTCCGCGCAGGCCGTCGAGTTCGCCGCCGCGGCCGCACGGGCCTTCAGCACCTCGCGGCGGCGTGCGTTCAGCCCGTCGACGTCCTGTCCGGACAACCACCTGGTCACCTCGCGCGGGGTGCGGTTCGTCGACTTCGAGGGCGGCTGCGTCCGCGACATCGTGTTCGACGCCGCCGCGCTGCGCGTGCCGTTCCCGTCGTGCTGGTGCGGGTGGGGCCTGCCGCCGGGCATGTCCGAGGCCATGGTCGCCGCGTGGCGGGCCGAGGTCGGCTCGGTGTGGCCGGAGATGGACGACGACGCGATCCTCTTACCTCGCCTGCTGGAAGCGCAGCTGCTGTGGGTGTGGCTCGCGACGTGGCGGGCGCTGTCGAAGCCGATGCCCAACGTTGTCAACGCGCCGCCGCGCAGCGTCGTGCTGACCGGCCGGTGGGTGCGGCTGCGTGGCGACGCGCTGATCCTGGGCGAGAAGACCGTGGCGTCGCACGCCGACGCGGTGATCGGCGCGCTGGTCGACCGCTACGGCGCTGAGGTGCTCGAACTCCCTCTTTACCCAGCATTTCGCTGAACGGTTCCCACACGGTCATTCCGAGATCACCGGGCACGCTGATCCTGAGTCGCGTGCTGGTGCTACTCGGTGACTCGACAGCGGTCGGGATCGGCGACCTCGTTCCCGGCGGCTGGCGTGGCTTCGGCCCGATCCTGGCGTCCGCGTACCCCGATGACGGTTACCGCAACTACGCCGTCTCCGGTGCGCGGCTGGCGGACGTCAGGCACACCCAGCTGCCGCAGGCGTTGCGCGACCAGCCCGGCGCCGCCGTCGTCATCGCGGGCGTCAACGACACGCTCCGGTCGGACTTCTCGGTGCGGCAGATGCACGAGGACCTCGACCACATCTGCCGCGAGCTGACGAACATCGGCACCTCGGTCGTCACCGTGCGGTTCCACGACCAGGGGAGGGTGTTCAAGCTGCCCGGCAGGCTGCGCCGGGTGCTGAAGGAGCGCATCGACGAGTACAACCGCGTGATCGACGTCGTGGTGGCGCGGCACGGTGTCCGGTGCGTCGACCTGCACACGCTGCCCGGCGCGTACGAGCTGGAGACGTGGGCGGTCGACCGGCTGCACCCGTCCGAGCGCGGTCACCGGATGCTGGCCCAGGCGTTCGCCCGCGAGCTGCGCGCGCTCGGCCACACGGTCGGCGAGGTCAGCCTGGAGTGCTCCGGCGGCCGCGAGCTGACGGTCTGGCACCACGTCGCGTGGTTGCTGCTGAAGGGGGTTCCGTGGCTGTGGCGGCGCGGCGCGGACCTGCTGCCGTTGCTGTGGAGCGAGTCCTCAGACCCGCAGCGAGACGGTGAACGTGGTCTTGCCTGGGACGCTCTGCACGGTCACCTCGCCATCATGCGCGCCGACGACGGCGGCCACGATGGACAGCCCCAGCCCCGTGCTGCCGGCGGCGCGTGACCTGCTGCTGTCGCCGCGGGCGAACCGCTCGAACACCTCCAGGCCTTCCGGGATGCCCGGCCCGTCGTCGGTGACCGTCAGATCGACGCGTCCACTGTGGACTTTCAGGCCGGTGGTGACCGTGGTGCCGGGTGGCGTGTGGGTGCGGGCGTTCGACAGCAGGTTGCCCAAGACCTGGTGCAGCCGTTGGACGTCCCCGGGCACGGTCACGGGTTCCTCGGGCAGCTCGATCTTCCAGCTGTGGTCCGGTGCGGAGATCCTGGCGTCGCCGACCACGTCCAGCACGAGCCGGGACAGGTCGACCTCCTCGCGTTCCAACGGGCGGCCGTCGTCGAGACGGGCGAGCAGCAGCATGTCCTCGACCAGCGACGTCATCCGGACGGCTTCGGACTCCACCCGGCTCATCGCGTGCGCGATCTGCGGTGACACGTCCTCTTCCGAACGCCGGGTCAGCTCGGCGTAACCGCGGATGGCGGCGAGCGGGGTGCGCAGCTCGTGCGAGGCGTCCGCGACGAACCGGCGGACGCGGGTTTCGCTGTCGTGCCTGGCTTTCAGCGCGTCACCGACGTGGCCGAGCATGCGGTTCAGCGCCAGGCCGACCTTGCCGACCTCGGTGTCCGGGTCGGTGTCCGGCACCCGTTCGGCGAGCGCGACGTCGCCCTCGTGCAGCTGCAGCTCGGAGACGCGGGTGGCGGTGTCGGCGACGCGGTCGAGCGGCACGAGCGCACGCCGGATGATCCGCTGCCCGACGAGCGCGGCCGCGGCGACACCGGCCGCGGTGAGCGCCACCAGCAGCCAGATCATCTGCCAGACGACCTCGTCGACCGGTTCGGACGGCAGGCCCTTGATGCGCTTCTGGTCCACGTGGACGCGGAAGTAGCCGACGTCGTGGCCCAGGTCGAGGCCGTGGTTGCCCGGACCGAGCTCCTGCAGTTCGTGAGCCTCGTGGGAGCTCAGCGGGCGCGGCTGGTTCCAGAACGGCAGCTCGATCGTGCCGGTCACGGTGCCGTCGGAGTTGATCTGCGCGTTGATGCCGGGCGCGCGCTGACCCACCGGTGGCTGCTTGATCTCGTTGATCTGCCGGTCGAGGTCGTGGGTGAGGAAGCCGTGCAGGGCCAGCGCCGCGATGGCGCCGGTACCCACGGACAACGCCAGCAGCACCGCGATCTGGCCGACGATCAGCTTGGCCCGCAGCGTCCTAGGCCGAAGGCTTGAGGACATAGCCCGCGCCCCGCATCGTGTGGATCATCGGGGCGCGCCCGGCGTCGATCTTCTTGCGCAGGTAGGAGATGTACAGCTCGACGATGTTGGCCTGGCCGCCGAAGTCGTAGCTCCACACGCGGTCGAGGATCTGCGCCTTGCTCAGCACCCGCCGCGGGTTGCTCATCAGGTAGCGCAGCAGCTCGAACTCCGTGGCGGTCAACGAGATCTGCTCGCCGCCGCGGGTCACCTCGCGCGTGTCCTCGTTGAGAGACAGATCGCCGACGACGAGCCGTGCGCCCGCATCCTCCTCCGTGACGCCGGTGCGCCGCATGAGTGCACGCAACCGCAGCACGACCTCTTCGAGAGAGAACGGCTTCGTCACGTAGTCGTCGCCGCCCGCGGTGAGGCCCGCGATGCGGTCCTCCACGGCGTCCCTGGCGGTCAGGAACAGCACCGGCAGGTTCGGCTGCTCCGCGCGCATGCGGCGCAGCACCTCGAAGCCGTCGAAGTCCGGCAGCATCACGTCCAGCACGACCGCGTCCGGCCGGAACTCCCGTGCCGTGCGGACCGCGGTGGTGCCGTCGAGGGCGGTGCGGACGTCCCACTTCTCCATGCGCAGCGCCATCGTCATCAGCTCGGCCAGAGTGGACTCGTCGTCCACCACGAGCACCCGCACGGGCTGCCCGTCAGGCCTGCGGAGTTCGGATTTCATCGTGCGCATGGCTCCTATGGTGGCTGCTGAGCCTGTGTACCACCTGTGAGAGCCGTCCACCGTTCGGGCGATTGGCGGTTACGTCAATTGTGAGCAGCTATGTTCGATTTGAGGCCCGACGACTGACGGAGGTGAGCGGCCTGCGCACGTTCACGCTGACCGTCATGGGGTCGACCGACCTGCACGGCAACCTCTTCAACTGGGACTACTACCGCGACAGGGAGTTCGACGACTACGCGCACGACGACGTCGGCCTCGCGAAGATCTCCACGCTGGTGTCCGGGGTGCGAGACACCGTGGGGCGGCATCGGACGTTGCTGCTTGACGCCGGTGACACCATCCAGGGCACACCGCTGGCGTACTACTACGCGCGCGTCGAGCCGATCACGCGTGCGCACGTGCATCCGATGGCCGCCGCGATGAACGCCATCGGCTACACGGCCGCGGCGTTGGGCAACCACGAGTTCAACTACGGCCTGGAGGTGTTGCGGACGTTCGAACGGCAGCTGGACTTCCCGCTGCTCGCGGCGAACGCGCTGGACGTCTCGACCGGGCAGCCGGCGTTCGCGCCGTACGTGGTCAAGACGGTGTGGCGGACGGGCGGGCCGCCGTTGCGGGTCGGCGTCCTGGGGCTCACCAACCCCGGCATCGCGGTGTGGGACCGGGCGGTGGTGGAGGGCGTGCTGACGTTTCCCGGGCTCGTGGAGCAGGCGCTGCACTGGGTGCCGGAGGTGCGGTCCAAGTCCGACCTGGTGATCGTGGCGGCGCACTCCGGCGCCGACCTGTCGTCGTCACTGGGCGATCAGGTGCCGTTTCCGGAGAACTGCGCGGAGCTGGTAGCCGAGACCGTGCCGGGCATCGACGCCGTGCTGGTCGGTCATGCGCACGTGGAGATCCCGCAGCGGTTCGTGACGAACAAGGTCACCGGGCGGCCGGTGCTGCTGACCGAGCCGTTGTACTGGGGCAAGCGTTTGTCGGTGATGGAGTTCGACCTGGAGTTCGACGGCCGGTGGTCGGTGGTGTCCTCGCGGTCGTCCGTGCTGTCGTCTTCTGCTGTGGCCGAGGACCCGCGGATCGTGCGGTTGCTTCGGCACGACCACGAGAAGGTCGTCACCTACGTCAACGGCCGGATCGGCACCTGCGCGGCGGCGATGTCCGCGGAGCGGTCGCGGTTCGAGGACACGCCGGCGTTGCGGTTCATCAACCACGTGCAGGCGCTGGAGGTGGCCAAGTCGACGTCGCTGCCGATGCTGTCGTTGTGCGCGCCGTTCAACCGGGCGGCGGCGATCCCGGCGGGCGAAGTGTCCATTCGGGACGTTGCCGGGCTGTACATCTTCGACAACACGTTGCTGGGCGTGCGGTTGACAGGCGGGCAGCTGCGGGACTTCCTGGAGGAGTCGGCGCGGTACTTCCGGCAGGTGTCCTCCGCCGGGCCTTTCACGGCGGCCGAGGTGTCGGCGGACGTGCCGGACTACAACTTCGACATCGCCTACGGGCTGTCGGCGCCGCTGACCTACGACATCGACATCGCGCGGCCGGTGGGGTCGCGGATCGTGGGACTGGCGTACGACGGGGTGCCGGTGGACGACGATTTCGAGTTCGCGGTGGCCGTGAACAACTACCGGCAGGCCGGTGGCGGGGACTTCCCGCACATCGCTTCCGCGCCTGTGCTGCACAACCAGCAGCAGGAGATCCGGCAGCTGCTGATCGACTGGGTCAAGGCCGCCGGCGTGCTGGACCCGTCGGCTTTCGCGGGCCGGGACTGGCGGTTGGTGGCTGACGGCGTGCCCGTGGTGGTCTCCACGAACGGGTGAATTCGGACATGTTGTCCTGCGCCTTCTGCGGCACGTGGTGGCATTCCTGCCGCCGGATGCGGTAGGTCAGGCGCGTGCAGTTGCCGCAGCGCGTCTTCGTCGGCGCCCTAGTAGTGCCGATGCTGCTCGCTTCGGTGGGCACCGTGTTCCGCCCGGAAGCCGAGATCGCACCCGGCCACCTCGTGCTCGCGGTGCGCTCGACGGAGATCGTGCTGGCCGGCACCGCGGCCTCCGCGACCGAGCGCCAGGAGGTCGTGGACGCCGTGCGCGAGCTCACCGCCTCCCACCGCATCACCGACATGATCACCGCGAACGCGGGCGAGCGGATGCCGGTCACCCCGGCCGTCGCCGCCTCCCTGCTCGGGGTGGTGCTCGACCAGGACGTCACCGACTTCACCGGCGTCGTCCACAGAGGACACCTGACCGCGTCGGCCCGCGTGGCGGACCCGGACCGCGCGGGCCTGCTGAGCGACGCCCTGCGCGCCGCCGCCCACGGCCTGCGCGTCGACGAGGACTTCACTTCGGACTAGGAGCTCTGCGTTGTTCGGCTTCTTCATCCAGATGTTCCTGCTGTGCGCGGGGGCCTTCCTCGCGGGCGTGCTGCTGACGTGGCTGTCCCTGCGCTCCCGCACCGCCGCTTCCACTCCGGCTTCGGCCGAGGGCCGCCTGTCGATCATGGAGGAGCCGGTCGCCCTGGCACCCGCGATCAAGGCCAACTCGCGGACGATGATGTTCCACACCCCGGATTCGCCGTACTACAAGCGGATGAAGGGGGACGCGTTCTTCCACTCGCCGGAGGACGCGCGCCGGGCGGGCTACACGATGTGGACGCCGCGGCCGCGCGTGCCTGCCGCGTCCTAGCCGTCCCGGCGCGCCGGGTGCTCGATGAAGGGCTCCTTGCTCCACCTGAGGTGGAACGCCAGGAACTTGAGCGGCTCCGGGAGCGCGATCTACGAGGCTCGTGAAGGTCGCGCTGATGACCAGTCGAGGCCGACTCGAATCCGTGCTAGTTGATCTGTATGAAGGGCGCCTTCATCCACTCCAGGTGGATGAAGGCGCCCTTCATCGACGTCGGTCAGGCCGTGGCGCGGGTTCACCTTGTGCAGCAAGGCTTTGGGGTGGCGCTCGGCGACCTGGGTGTGATCCCGCTCGGTGAGCTCGTCGTCCATCCACGTCGTGGCCCACACCGGCTCGCACGGCAGCGCGGCGAGCCACGGGCCGTGCAGTGGATCGAGCCGTGCGAGTAGCGGGTTGTCGTGCTGGAGGCCGCGCCCGGCGATGCCCTCGCCGAACGGGAGCAGCGGGCCGTCGACGTCGAGGAACAGGATCGGGCGGCTCACCTCGTAAGCTTGGCCGGTGATTCCCGACGTGATCAAGCCAGGGCTCGACGTGCTCTTCTGCGGCATCAACCCCGGCCTCGTCTCGGAGGCGACCGGTCACCACTTCGCCCGGCCGGGAAACCGGTTCTGGCCCGCGCTGCATTTGTCCGGTTTCACCCCGCGTCTCTTCGCGCCCGCCGAGCAGTTGCAGCTCCTCGGCCTCAACCTGGGCATCACGAACGTCGTCGCGCGCCCGTCCGCCAAAGCCGACGAATTGACCATTGACGAGCTGAAAGCCGGCGGGGTCGAGCTGACCGAAAAGGTCGAGCGGTATTCACCGGAGGTTCTCGCGGTGCTGGGTGTGACGGTGTACCGGGCGGCCTTCGGTCGCAAGAAGGCGCAGGTCGGGCCACAACCGGACACCGTGGGCGGGGTGCGGGTGTGGTTGCTGCCCAATCCGAGCGGGTTGAACGCGCACTGGCAGCTGCCGGCGCTCGCGGAGGAGTTCGCAAGGCTCAAAGCGAGTATTCATCGTCACTGAAAGTGGGCGCTCTGCGTCCATTCGAGTGGCCTTCACTCGAAAGTGGAACCATGCACGCCGAGCTGCGTCAATATTTCGCAATGTCGCGCAGAACTCCGTGAATGTTCAACACTGGTGGGGGCGCAGTGGAGGTCAGGATTCTGGGGCCGGTCGAGCCGTCGTTGCCGCCGAAGCCCGCGCAGATACTAGCGGTCTTGGCGGTCGAGTGCGGGAAGATCGTGCCGGTCGAGCGGTTGATCGACCTCATCTGGGGTGAGGAGCCGCCGCCGCAGGCCCGCAAGTCGCTGCAGGTGCACATCAGCAGCCTCAGACGGGCCGGGTTGCCGGTCGAGCACCGGGCCGCCGGGTACGTGCTGAACGCCGAGCCCGAGAAGGTCGACCTGCACCTGTTCCGCAGGCACGTCGCGCGGGCGGCCGACGAGACCGACCTCAAGGTCAAGGCCGAGACGCTGCAGAAGGCGCTCGGGCTGTGGCGCGGGGCGCCGGTCGTGTTCGCGCAGACGCTGGAGGTGCAACGGCTGGCGGCGGCCGAGGCGTGGGTCGACGCGGAACTGGCGCTGGGGCGGCACGCCGAGCTGATCGACCCGCTCGGGGCCTTGGTGTCCGAGTACCCGCTGGCCGAGCGGCTCAGGGGGCAGCTGATGTCCGCGCTCGCCAGGGCCGGGCGCCGGGCGGACGCCATGCGGGTGTTCCGGGAGACGCGCAAGGTGCTCGTCGACGAGTTGGGCGTCGAACCGGGCGAGCAGCTGCAGCAGCTCTACCGGGACGTGCTGGAGGGTGCGCGGGACAGCCGCCGCAACTACCTGCCGCGCGACGCCGGTGACTTCACCGGCCGCGACGAGGAGCTCGGCCGGCTGCTCGACAGCGACGGCGGCGTGTGGTGGATCGAGGGGCCGGCGGGCGTCGGCAAGTCGGCGCTGGCGAACCACGCGGCGCATCGGCTCGCGGACCGGTATCCGGACGGGCAGCTGTTCGTGGACCTGCACTCGCCGTCCGGGGCGCTGGACTCGTTGCTGCGCGCGATGGACGTGCCCAGCGAGCGGATTCCGGAGTCGGCGGAGGAACGCGCGGCACTGTGGCGGGCCACGGTCAGCGGGCGGCGCGTGGTGATCGTGCTGGACGGCGTCACGAGCGTGTCGCAGGTCCGGTCGCTGCTGCCGGGCAGTCCCGGCTGCCTGACGCTGATCACGAGCCGCAGCCGGTTGTGCGGGCTGGAAGGCGTGCGGCGGATCGCCCTCGACGTGCTGAGCGGCGACGAGGCTGTCACGTTGCTCAAGCGGATCCTCGGTGACGACCGGGTGGCCGCGGAACCGGAGCAGGCCCACGAGGTCGCGCGGCTGTGCGGGTATCTGCCGCTCGCGGTCAGGATCACCGGCGCGCGGCTCGCCGGGCGGGCGCACTGGCCGGTGTCGAAGCTGGTCAGGAGGTTGTCGGACGAACGCAGCCGGCTCGACGAGCTGGTCGCGGACGACCTCGCGGTGCGGTCCAGCCTGGAGCTCACGTACCGGGCGCTCGACGAGAACGCCCGGCGCGCGTACCGGGTCTTCGGGTTCCTCGGGCTGCCCGAGGTGCCGAGCTTCCTGTGGGCGCACCTCCTCGACGAGGACGTGCTCGACCAGCTCGTCGACGCGCGGCTGCTCGACGTCATCGGCAGCGCGCGGTACCGGATGCACGAGCTGGTGCGGCTGCACGCCCGCGAGCTCGCCGAAGCCGAAGACCCGAAGCAGGAACGCGAGGACGCCGTCCGGCGGGCCGTGGTCGCCGCCCTGTCCACCGTGGATGGACTGACCGAGCAGCTCTTCCTCGCCGTGCCGCGCATGCAGGATTTTCTCGGCGTCGTCACGACGGCAGCGCGCCCGACCGACAAGGACGCGTGGTTCGCCCGCGAGGAGAACCTGCTGACCAAGCTCGTCGAACGCGCGGCGGAGCTCGGGCTCGCGGAGATCGCGTCCCAGCTCGCCGAGGCGCTGGTGTTCGCCTGGTTCGGGCTCAGAAACCGTTACGAGGCTTGGGAACGAACGCACAAGGCGGCGCTGGAGGCAGTGTGGCGCAGCGGGGACATCAGGCTGGAAGCGGTGCTGCGCTGCAGCCTCGGCCAGATGCACTACAAGCGCGACAACCTCGCCGAAGCGCGGTCGTGGTTCGACACCGCGCAGACGTTGTTCGTGAACCTGGGCGACAAGCACGGCGAGGCCGTCGCGATGAACGGCATCGGCATGGTGTGCCGGGACCTCGGCGACTACCCGTGCGCGCTGGAGGCGCTGGGCAGGGCCCGTGAGCTGCTGGAGTCGCAGGACCTGGAGGGCGTGGCGCACGCGCTCTACGGAATCGGTTCCATCAAACGGGAACTGGGCAACGACGAGGAAGCTCTGCACACCCTCGCGCTCGCGGAGACGACCTACCGCGCGGCGAAGAGCAGAAGGGGCGAAGCCCTGTCGGCGCGGGGCATCGGGCTCGTGCACCGGGCAAGGGGGGAACTCGATCTGGCCGAGGAGCACATCGTGCGCGCCCACGAGATGGTCGCGGGCACCGGGGACGAGCTGCTCGGCTGCTACACCGCCCAGGGGTGGGCGAAGGTGCTGATCCGCAAGGGTTTGCTCGACCCGGCCGAACGGCTGCTGGCCACCGCGCTGGACGGCTGTCGCGACGTCGGCGACCGGTTCGGCGAGACGCTGGTGCGCCGCACGATGGGGGAGTGGCGGCTCGCGGCCGGTGATCACGCCGGTGCGCTGGTGGTGCTGACCGAGGCCCTGGCGTCGTGGACCGACCTCGGGCTGCCGTTGTGGCGGGCACGAACGCTCAGGGACCTCGGTGCGGCCCACGCCTGCCGGGGGGATGTCGCAGACGCGGACCGCTGCTGGGGCGAGGCCGCCGGCCTGTTCACGCGGCTGGGCACCAGGGAGTCGGGAGAGGTGCCCAGCTGGCGTGCTCAGTGGAGCCTCGTGATCAGCTGACTCAGTCGCGGATCTTGTTGTACTCCCACGGCGCGTAGCCGCCGTCCTTCAGCGACGCGATCGAGTCGATCTCGTGGTCCATGTCGTCGCGGGTGTTGCCCTCTTCGTAGATCCACACGGAGGTGTGAGCCGAGTTCGCCCACTTCTCGAACAGCTTGACGTGGCCGTTGCGCAGGATCATGTCGCCCGGCTCGAGGCTCGACCACGAGATCCGGGTGGCCACCTCGTCCAAAGTGCTCGTGGTGCGGCTGCTGGTCAGCTTCCACGCCATCGACACGAAGCCCGAGCAGTCCGTGCGGTACTTCTTGCCGTGGTTGACGTCCCACGCGTAGGCGGTCTGCGAGTACGGGACGTTGCGGTTCCACCAGTCCTTGGCCCGCGTGATGACCTCGCTGCGGTGGATGATGCCGCCGTACCCGGCAGCCGCCTGCTCCTGCGAGATGGGGGTCTCCGGCTCGGCGGGACCCTCCGGCATCGCGTTGGCGATGCCGGACAGGCCGGACAGCAGCCCGAGTGAGAGTGCGGTCGCCGCGACGGCGTGGCGAATGCGCATCGTTGTAGCTCCGATCGACTGGGTGATGACGACCGGGACTGTCCACTCACGCGCCAAAGATCGGCCTAAGGCCGGTTTAGGCGGCTCTTTACCGCTCCTTCCTAGCTTCTGCCCACCTTGCTTCGGGCAGAAGGAGAGAGAGCATGTTCGTTCGCATGATCGCAGCCGTGATCGCGATGTTCGCCGCGCTGCTGATGGGTGCGTCGATCGCGTCCGCGGCCCCGGCCAAGTACACCCACGCGCAGGCGACCGCGCAGCTGCGCGCGGCCGGCATCACCTGGTCCTCGAGCGGCAACTGCAGCGACCGCAACCGTTCGAACTGCACCTCGTTCGAGCAGATCAACCAGACGACCATCGCGGGCATCAAGACGTTCAAGAGCGCTTCCGGCTGCGCGGTGAACATCACCGGAGGCACCGAGACCGGCCACGCGTCGGGCACCTACTCGCACTGGAACGGGTACAAGGTGGACATCTCGCTGTCCAGCTGCGTGACCAACTACATCAAGAGCAAGTTCACGTCCATCGGCGGCGACAAGTGGAAGTCGAACGCGGGCAACATCTACTACTACGAGGGCAACCACTGGGACATCACGTACCACAGCGCCGGCTGATCCAACTCTGTTGCTGAACCACGGCCGCGGCCGGTAGTAGTGAACGGGTGATCACACTCGGCGCTGTCTACCGGCCTCAGCTTCCCCCTGAGAACCTGCGTTCCGTCGTCCTCGCCGCCGAGGAGTCCGGTGTGGACTCGTTGTGGTTGTGGGAGGACTGCTTCCTGGAGAGCGGCATCGCGACCGCCTCCGCCGCACTGGCCTGGACGTCCAGGCTGAACGTCGGTGTCGGACTGCTGCCGGTGCCGTTGCGCAACGTCGCGCTGACCGCGATGGAGGCCGCGACGCTGGACCGGTTGTTTCCCGGCCGCGTCACGATCGGCATCGGGCACGGAGTGCAGTCGTGGATGGGCCAGATCGGCGCGCGGGTGTCGTCGCCGCTGACGTTGCTGCGCGAGTACACCGGCGCGTTGCGGGCCTTGCTGGCGGGCGAACGGGTCACCTGCTCCGGTACTTACGTGTCGCTCACGGACGTCGCGCTGGACTGGCCACCGCACGCACCGATGCCGATCTACGTCGGCGGGCACGGCTCCAAGACCCTCGATCTCGCCGCGGAGGTCGCCGACGGCACGATCCTCGACGCCTCGGCGGACCTCGGCTGGATCCGCGCCATGCGGGCGTCGCGCGAGCACCCGATCGTCGTCTACGTCGAGACGGACTCACGGGACCGTGCGTACGTCACGGACCTGGTGACGCAGGTCGCCGAAGCGGGCGCTACCAGCGTGATCTTGCAGCAGTCGGCCACGAGCGAAGACCCCGAAGGTTTCGTTCGTTTTGTGGGTTCACTCGATGGTGTGAGTGCATAGCGCGCTAGATAACGGTGGATTCCTCCTTGCGATGGAACGGTCGTGGGCCTTTCGTCGCCGTTCGGGGAGGTAGACATGCTCGGGCGCAAGAACCGCCGGATCGCTGAGCTGGAGCAGGCCGTGGAAGGCCTGCAGGAGCTGCTCGCTCGAATCGGTGACGCCCGAACAGCGCAAACCGACGCGCTGGAGGAGGTCGGCCGCGCGGGTGCCGAGCTGGTGGCGTTGCGTCATCGGATCAAGAACGCGCGCGCTGAGCTGCAGCCGTTGAAGGAGGAGCTGACCTTCCAGCGGGCCGGGGTGTTCCGCACCGAGGCGGCCGCCGACCACCAGGCCCAGATCGACCTGATCCACGACGAGATGAAGACGCTGATCAAGACCGGTGCCGCGGTCGAGGGTGGCGGGCAGGTCACCTACAACGGGTCGGACGTCACCGGGCGGCGGCTCGTCGAGGACTGGTCGGCGCTGATGCTCCGCTCGTACAACTGCGAGGCCGAGAACTGCCTGCGCATGTTGCGCGCCGGTGGCCTGGACGCCGCCCGCAGGCGGCTCGATCGCGCGGCGTCGGCGATCGAGCGGCTCAGCGGCACGTTCGCCCTCCGGATCGCGCCGCGCTACCAGGCGTTGCGGACCTACGAGCTGGAGCTCACCGCCGACCACCTGCAGCGCAAGGCCGAAAGCCGCCGCACGCGCCGGATTGCCTCCTGATGCACGGGGTACCTCCTCGGCGTGGCTGAGGTTTCCCTGGACGTAGAAGCGCCCATCGACGCCGTCTGGACGGTGCTCGCCGACGGCTGGTCCTACGCGGGCTGGGTGGTGGGCGCGTCGCACATCCGCGACGTGGACACCGGCTGGCCCTCGCCCGGCACGCGCATTCATCACAGCGTGGGGCCGTGGCCGCTGGTCATCCAGGACACCACCGAGGTGGTGCGCTGCGAGCCGTCCCGCCTGCTGGAGCTGGACGCGCGGCTGTGGCCGGCGGGCGCGGCGCGGATCACGATCACCCTGCACGCGCGGTCGGCGTCGCTCACCGAGGTGCGGATGGCCGAGCAGGTCGTGCGCGGGCCGTCGACCGTGCTGCCGAAGTCCCTGCAGGACGTGATGCTCATTCCACGCAACAGGGAATCGCTGCGGCGCCTCAGCGCCCTGGCTCGCGGACGTGCGCAAACCCCCTTTCACTAGGTAACTAGTGAAAGGGTGATACGGTTGCTCCATGGGAGAGATGGAGCACCCGCCGGTCCTGGCGGAGAACCTGGGGAAGAAGTACGCGCGGGGCTGGGCGTTGCGGGACTGCACGCTGGAGATCCCCGCGGGCAGGGTGGTGGCGCTCGTCGGGCCGAACGGGGCCGGCAAGAGCACGCTGATGGGCATGATCACCGGACTGCTCCGCCCCACCACCGGTCGGATCACCGTGTTCGGCGACGTGCCGAACGGCCGTGGAATGCACCCCGCGGTGGCGTTCCTGACGCAGGCCAAGCCGCTGTACCCGCAGTTCACGGTGGCCGAGACGCTGCACTACGGCCGCAACGCCAACCCCGGCTGGGACCAGGAGTACGCCGAGGAACTCGTGCGCCGGGCGCAGGTGCCGTTCGCGGCGAAGGTGGGGACGCTGTCGGGCGGTCAGCGCACGCGGGTCGCGCTGGCGCTGGCGCTGGGGAAACGGCCGCGGCTGCTGATGCTGGACGAGCCGCTCGCCGACCTCGACCCGCTGGCGCGCGAGACCGTGCTGCAGACGCTCGTCGAGGAGTGCCGGACGCACGACATCACGGTGCTGCTGTCCTCGCACGTGCTGGCCGAGCTGGAGAACGTGTGCGACCACCTGGTGCTGCTGACGTCGGGCCGGGTGCGCCTCGCCGGTGACGTCGACCAGCTGTTGCGGGAGCACGGCGAGTCGCGGCTCAGCGAGCTCGCGCTCGCCCACATGCGCGAGGAGGTGGCGGCCTGATGACGTGGATCGTGTGGCGTCAGCAGCGCCCGATGTTCATCACGCTCGCGATCGGGCTGGTCGTGGCGGTGGCGGCCGTCCTGTTGCTGCGGGCGGGAATGGTCGCGGATCTGACCGCGCGCAACCTCGTCGACTGCGCGGTGAAGGGACTGGACTCGTGCCGCGGCCAGGCCGCCAACGACTTCCAGAACGCGTGGTTCGACAAGATGCACCTCGCCCAGGGCGCGGTGATGGCGGCACCCGTGCTGATGGGGATGTTCGTCGGCGCGCCGCTGTTCGCGCGGGAGTTCGAGCAGGGCACGCACGCGCTGGCGTTCACCCAGTCGGTCAGCCGGACGCGCTGGACGGCGACCAAGTTCGTCGTCGCCGCCCTGCCCGCGCTGGTGTTCGTGGTCGTGTTCCAGCTCGTCGTGCAGAGCTGGCTGTCCGCGGCGGGCAAGCTCGGACCGCTCGCGACCGGCCCGTTCTACTTCACGACCTTCGAGGCGCAGGGCGTGTCGCCGGTCGCGTACACGCTGTTCGCCTACACGCTCGGCATGTTCGCCGGCGCGCTGTTCAAGCGGACGCTCGTGGCGATGACGTTGACGCTCGGCCTCTTCGTCGTCGTGCGGTTCGTGGTGACCGGGATGCGCGAGCTCCTGATCAGCCCGACCCGCGTGGTGTCCGACGACCCGTCGAAGTCCGCGGTCGCCGACTCCGGCCCGCTGGTGGTGCACCAGGGCTTCCTGGACGCCAAAGGCGCGGTGGTCGCCGACTCGGCGCCGCTGATGAACTGCGCCTCGAAGGGCGACGCGCCGGTCGTGAAGGATTTCGCGGCCTGCTACAAGAAGAACGGCCTCGCCCAGTCGTACGCCGACATCATCCCGGCGGACCAGGCGGGGCTGCTGCACCTGCTGGAAGCGTCGATCTTCGTCGGCGCGGCGGTGCTGTTCGCGCTGGGCGCGGTGTGGGCCGTGCGCAGGCAGGTGTGACCAGGAGTGGACGGGTGGACACCTATGCTGAGCGGCGTGATCGAGTTTCGCATCGATCGGCACTCGGGGGTGTCCACCTATCTCCAGATCGCCGCACAGGTCAAGCAGGCCATGCGGATGGGGCTGCTCGGCCCCGGCGACAAGCTGCCGACGGCACGGGAGGTGGTGGAGGCCACCAGGGTCAACCCCAACACCGTGCTGAAGGCGTACCGCGAGCTCGAACACGAGGGCCTGGCCGAGGGCAGGCGGGGCATGGGCACGTTCATCACGGCCTCCCTCGCCACCTCCTCCGCCCGCCCGGACGCACCGCTGCGGCAGGACCTGGACCAGTGGATGGGCCGCGCGGTGGAGGAGGGCCTGTCGTCCGACGAGGTCGACGCGATCTACACGGACGTGCGTTCCGCACACTACTAGTGTCCATTGTGGAGTTTCGATGAACGACAGTCCGGTGCACGCTCACGGCGTGGCCAAGCACTTCGGCCGCGTGCGCGCGCTCGACGACTGCAGTTTCTCGTTGCCTCCCGGCAGCGTCACCGGCCTGGTCGGACCGAACGGGGCGGGCAAGTCGACGTTGCTGTCGTTGATCGCGGGACTCGCCCGGCCGACGCACGGCTCGGTGAGCGTGCACGGGACTCCTGTGCGCGGCCGCATGCACCCGGACGTTTCGCTGCTGACGCAGAAACGCCCGTTGTACGAGCAGTTCACCGTCCACGAGATGATGCGGGCAGGCGCGGCGATGAACGACCGCTGGTCATCCGCGCGTGCCTTCGAGGTGCTGGACCTCCTTGCGGGCGTGGACAAGGACGCTCCCGTGCGCACGTTGTCCGCCGGCGCGCGCACGCAGGTGGCGATCGCGTTGGCGTTGGGCAGGCTGCCGAAGGTGTTGCTGTTGGACGAGCCGTTGTCCGACCTCGACCCGTTGGCGCGCGACGAAACGTTGCGGATCGTCATGACCGAGGTCGCGGAACGGGGCACTACAGTGCTCTTGTCGTCGCACCTGCTCACCGATCTCGGCGATGTCTGCGACCACCTGCTGCTGCTCGACGAGGGGCGGGTGCAGGTGGCCGGGGAGATCGAGGAGATCCTCGACGAGCACCGGGTCCTGGTCGGGCCTGCCGGGCTGGAGCTGCCGGTGGACGGCCTCGTCGACTCCTCGCACACGGCGCGGCAGACGACCGTGCTGGTGCGGGGCGGGGACGTGCCGGCCGGCTGGGAGGCGACGCGGCCCGATCTGGAGGCGCTGGTCATGGGGTATTTGAGGGCCTCGCGGACGCGCAGGTCTGCGCGTCAGTAGATAGCCTTCTGCAGTCCCTGAACCAGGGTCCGGTAGACCTCGCCCGCCGCACCCCACCGCGCGAGTGCCGCCCGTGCCGCGTTCGCGCCCGCCGCGCCGTGCACACCGCCGCCCGGCCAGGCCGACGACCCCGCCAGGTACAGCCTGTCGAACGGGGTGTCCGCGCGGCCGAGGCCCGGCACCGGGCGGAAGATCAGCTGCTGGTGGATGGCCGACGTGCCGCCGTTGACCGAGCCGATGTCCGCCGGGCCGAGCACCGAGCGCTGCAGGATGCGGGAGCGGAAGCCGGGCGCGCGTTCCTCGATCATCAGCTCCACGCGGTCGGCGCGGCGCTTCAACCGGTCCGGCGTCCAGTTTCCGCCCAGCGGCACGTGGGTGTACGCCCAGGCGGCCTCGGTTCCGGCGGGGGAGCGTGACGGGTCGGTCGTCGTCATCTGGCCCATGACCATGAACGGGTTGCGTGGCACCTTGCCGCACGCCAGTTCGTGGGCCACGGTGGCCAGGCCGTTGACGTCGCCGCCGAGGTGGACGGTGCCCGCCTGCGCGGCTTCCGGGTTGGTCCACGGGATCGGGCCCGACAGCGCCCAGTCGACCTTGATCGTGTCGCCGTCCCACTGGAACCGCTTCAGGTCCTCGGCGAGCCGGGACGGCAGGGCGTCGGCGCCGATCAGGTCCAGGTACAGCGAAGGTGCGGTCACGTCGGCGAGGACCGCTCGGCGTGCGCGCACAACGGATCCATCGGCCAGACGCACGCCAACGGCGACGCCGCGCGCATGCAGTACGGAGGTCACCTGTGCGTTCGTTTCGACGCGTCCGCCGAAGCGGCGCACCAGAGCCGCCGTCAGTTCGCCCGCGCCACCGCGCGGGACCGGGTTGCCGACCTCCTGCGCGAGCATGGCGAGCAGCCAGCCGAAGCCCGCGCCGCCCGCCTGGTCCGGGCCGAGGTCCGTGTGCATCGTGTTGCCTGCCAACAACACACGTGCGCCTTCGCCTTCGAAGAGCTCTTCGCCCAGACGGCGCACCGGCAGCGTGAGTGTGCGCGCCAGGCGTAATGCGCCGCCGACGCCTGCGGCCTTCAAGAGAGAAAGTCCGCCACGCACCGGTGGGAACGGACGCAGCAGCGAGTTGATCACGGCGTCACGCACGGACAGCCAGTGCGCGTACTCCGCCTGCCAGCGGTCGGCGTCGGCGTGCGCGAACGCGCCGACGGACTTGGCGGTGGTTTCGACCTCACGAGAGAGAAGCGCCACGCGGTCGTCGGGCAGGACGTGGGCGAGCACGGCCGGTGCGTGCTGCCACTGCACGTCGAGGTTCAACGCGCCGAGGACGGGCGAGCCGAGGCCGAGGGGGTAGAACGCGCTGTAGACGTCGTTCGTGAAGCCCGGCGCGGTGATCTCGGCGGACGTGACGGCGCCGCCGGGCGTGGCGCGCTGCTCCAGCACCAGGACGTCCCAGCCCGCGTCCGCCAGCAGTGCCGCCGCGACCAGGCCGTTCGGGCCTGAGCCGATGACGACCGCGTCCACCTCGTTCACGCACGCCTCCCCATTGCTGTGACCACTTCGCGCAGCACATCACGCGCGTCGTGTTCGGGCCACCATTCCAGATCTTGGTGCGCGCGGGTGGTCTTCACCAGAGGAGCCTGATCGGCCATCCGGACCCACTCGGTCGTGAGCGGCTGCAGGCCGAGCTTCGCCGTCGCGCCCGCCAGCTTCTCGACCAGCGGATACGGCACGGGGAGCCGCCCGGCGCCCACGAGGTCGGCGATCATCGGCGCCGTGAGCACCGGTTCGGAAGCCAGGTTGTAGGCACCCAACGCCTTGAGTCGCACGATCTGCACGATCGCGCGCGCCACGTCGTCGGAGTGCACGAGCTGCAGGCGCAGTCCGTCCCACAACGGCATGGGCAGCAACGGCAGCAAGCGAGGGGAGAACCAGCGGCTGAGCAGCCACCGTCGCAGCTGCTGAGCCGCCGACGCCTGGCCGATGCCGCACGGCCTGATGACCGTGCACGGCAACGGATAGCGGCTGATCATCTCCTCCAGCCGCACCTTGTGGGCGCTGTACGTGCTGCCGGGAATGCCTGTCGTGGGCCACGTTTCGTCCACACGGCTGTAGCGCGCCGCCGGTGCGTAAGCCGCGACCGACGACGCGCAGACCAGGTGGCCGACCTCTTCTTTGACGCAGGCAGCGAGCACGTGTTCGCTGCCGTCGACGTTCGTCTCGCGGTCTGTCGGTTTGATCGCCCACGCCAGATGCACCACGACGTCGGCACCGCGAACGGCGTCCCTCAACGACGACAGCGTGCGCACGTCCACGCCGACGTCATCGAAGTCGAGGTGACGCCGTAGCGCGGTGCCGACGTTGCCGGTGCCACCGGTGACGACGATCCTCACCCGAGCACCTTGCGGATCGCGTCCCGCGCCTTGTCGACCACCGCCACGAGCGGGCCGACGGCCAGGTTCGCGACCGGGCTCTCGACGCCGGGGTGCGGGCGGGTCGGCGCGATCGCCTCGGCGGCCTCCACGGCCTTCGCCATCCGTTCGAGACGCGCCTGGTCGTGGACCTTGCGCAGCAGCGGGAACTCGGCCTGCTCCTCGTGGTCCGCATGCGCGAGCACGTCGTCACGCAGCTGCACGAGCAGAGTGTCGAAGCCCTCGGCGTTGGGACCCATGTCGTTCATCGTGCTGAGGAGCTCCTTGGCGCGTCGCTCCTCCGCGACCCGTGCGTCGACGACGGACTCTCCGCCTGCCACGCGCGCGACAGCGGGATGGACGATTTCCTCCTCCGCGGTCTCGTGAATCGAAAGCAGGCGCACGAGCCGATGCCATGCATCGTCGCGTTCGTCGCCGGTGGCGGTCTCAACCTCGGCGAACAGCGTGCGGATGGTCTCGTGTTGGCGGTGCAGCAGCGTGATCACGTCATCAGCCATGCCGCGGGGATACCCGAAAAGTGATCGACAACGCCGTATCTCACTTCGTTCGGCACCGAAGAGCTAGCACAGCGAGTAATCGAACGGTAGTTACATGAACCTGACAATCCTGTGTTACGTACCACATAGAGGAGGCAATATGTGACTGCTCAACGAATACTGAGCTACCGCTTAGTATGTTCGCTGCTGATCTTTCGAACAAGGACGCTGCATGCCCTTCCGTCGCCGTGTACTGCCCACCGCCCTAACGCTTGCCGTCCTGGTGGCTGGCTGCGGCGCGAAGGAAGACCAGAAAGCCCAGGTCAAGACAGGCCCAGGCGTGACGGCCGACACGATCTCGCTCGGCATCCTCACGGACATGACAGGCCCGTTCAAAGCGTCCGCGCTGACCAGGATGAAGGGCTACGAGCTCTACCTGAAGCAGATCAACGACCGCGGCGGCATCTGCGGTCGCAAGGTCGAGCTCAAGGTGAAGGACCACGCGTACGACGTGCAGAAGGCGCTCGACGCCTACTTCGACCTGGAACCGCAGGTCCTGGGGCTGCTGGAGCTCGCGGGCACGCCGATGACCGCGGCCATCGAGCCCGACATCATGCAGACCCGCACGCTGACCGCGCCCGCGTCGTGGGCCGCGTCGCTGCTCGGCAACCCGCACATGATGATCGTGGGCACGACCTACGACCTCGACGTGATCAACGGTCTCGACTACTACAAGCGCCACGGCGTCATCAAGGAAGGCGACACCGTCGGCCACATCTACGTCCAGGGCAGCTACGGCGACAACGCACTCGAAGGCTCCACGTTCGTGGGCGACCAGTGGAAGATGAACATCGCCAAGCAGCCCATCGGCGAAACGACCGCGGACCTCAGCCAGCAGATGGCCGCGCTGAAGGCCCAGGGTGCCAAGGCGATCGTGCTGAGCACCGCCCCCGCCCAGACCGCGGCCGCCGTGGGCGTCGCCGCGGCGATGAAGTGGGACGTGCCGTTCATGCTCAACATCGTCGGCTACGACCCCGCGCTGCTCGACTCGCCCGTCGCGGCCGCGGTCGAGAAGCAGGTCTCCGTGGTGACCTCGGTGGCGCCGTTCACCAGCACCCAGCCGGGCCCGCGCGAGGTGGCGGCGGCGTTCAGCAAGAACTACCCCAACGACAAGCCCGCGCTGTACGTCGACCACGGCTACACCGTGGCGAAGGTGTTCCTCACGGTCGTCGAGAAGGCCTGCAAGAACGGCGACCTCACGCGGGACGGCGTGCTGAAGGCGTTCCACGACACCAGCGGCCTGGACACCCAGGGGCTCACCGGTGAGCTGCACTACTCGCTGGTCGGGCGGCCCTCGTCCACGCAGTCGTACATCACCAAGGTCGACCGGTCGGCGCCTGGCGGTCTGACGACTGTGGAGGAGCTGTTCGAGTCCGGCCTGGTGAAGCTCAAGGGCACCCGCGCCAGGTAGGTCTAGGTGGATGAAGGGCGCCTTCATCCACCTGACGTGGATGAAGGCGCCCTTCATCCACGACGCGCCGGAATTGTCAGGGCTGCTGGGCACCATGGGCTCATGGAACGAGGTAAATGGGCCCGTGTTGAAGATCAGCTCTGGCAGCACAGCCGTTTCGGGGTGATCAGGGCGTCGGAACTCGAGAGGCTCGGAGTCGGGCAGACAACCACGTACCGGCAATGCCAGCCGGGTGGTCGTTGGCGTCGCCTGCTACCCGGAATCGTGTTGCTCGACCGGGCGCAACCGACAGCGCGGCAGCGTATCGAAGCGGCGTTGATGTTCGTGAGACACGACGCTCTCGTCACAGGTCTGAACGCAGCACGTCTCTACAACCTGCGTGCCGGCCCTGATCCGGAGTTCGTGCACGTTCTCGTACCTCACAAGTACCGCGTGCTCAGCTCTGGGTTCGCTGTGGTGGAGCGAACGGCGTTCTTTCCGCCTGCGTTCTTTCGCGACGGTGTTCCGCTGGCCCCTCCCACGCGTGCCGTTCTGGATGGAGTGCGTCGTCTGCGGGATGTCGGTCCCGTGCGCGCTCTGCTGATCGAATCCGTTCAGAGCGGGCTAGCTGACCCGATCGAACTACGTCGTGAGCTGGACACAGGCACCAAGCGAGGGACCGCCCTGCCGAGGCGAGTGCTGAACGAGGTCGATCTGGGCGTGCGGTCGGTGGCCGAAGCAGACGCAGTGGAGATCTGGCATCAAGCTGGACTGCCGATGCCGCATCGCAACGCGGTCATCGTCGACGCGGAGGGCCGTTACGTCGGCATGCCGGACACGTGGTGCGACGAGGTCGGGCTGGCTTGGGAGATCGACAGCAACGAGTTCCACTACAGCAAGGGCGCGTACGCCAAGACGCTTGCGCGCAACTCGAGATATGCAGCGATTGGTATCAGTGTTGTACAGACTCTGCCATCGCGCTTGCGTGCTGAGCCTGAGGCAGTGATCGCGGAACTTCGCGCCGCTTACGCCGTCGCGCTGGCGCGCCCCCGGCCGCCTGTCCACATGAAGAACTCCGGGGCGACCTCGCAGCGGGTGTGAGGAACGATGAAGGGCGCCTTCATCCACCTGACGGGGTGTAAGGCGCCCGTCATCGGTGGGGGGACGTGGCGAAACCGGCCTTGGGGAGTGGGTCCGCCATCGACCCGGTCGCGG
>NZ_JBEXJN010000071.1:0-13485 GCF_040609115.1 Lentzea sp. NPDC004782 | reverse complement strand
TGACCAATCTATCACGGGGGGGGCCACCTCGCGGGGGTTGTGACTAACTTTCAGGGGCCCATAATCCCACGTGCGTTGTATTCCGCCCCCCTTCATCGGTGGCGCTACTTGCCGAAACCGGCCTTGCGGAGTGCGTCCGCCATCGACCCGTTCGCGGGCGGCGGCGAGTTGCGCTGCTGGCCGCCCCGCTGCTGGCCGCCACCGCGCTGCGGCCGGCGGTCACGACCGCCGCCACCGCCGCCCTGCTGCTTCGGCGCGGGCTTGCCCGGCTCGTCGGTCAGCCGCAGGGTCAGGCCGATGCGCTTGCGGGCCTCGTCGACCTCCAGCACCTTCACCCGCACCACGTCACCGGACTTCACGACGTCGCGCGGGTCCTTGACGTAGGTGTTGGACAGGGCCGAGATGTGCACCAGGCCGTCCTGGTGCACGCCGATGTCCACGAACGCGCCGAACGCGGCCACGTTCGTGACGACGCCCTCCAGCACCATGCCGGGCTTGAGGTCGGCGATCTTCTCGACGCCGTCGGCGAAGGTCGCGGTCTTGAACGCCGGGCGCGGGTCGCGGCCCGGCTTCTCCAGTTCCTTCAGGATGTCCGTGACGGTCGGCAGACCGAACTGCTCGTCGACGAACTTCTCCGGCCGCAGCTTGGTGAGCACGGCGGTGTTGCCGATCAGTTCGGCACCCGCCTCCTCCTGCATCCTCCGCACGACCGGGTACGCCTCGGGGTGCACGGAGGAGGCGTCCAGCGGCTCGTCACCGCCGCGGATGCGCAGGAAGCCCGCGCACTGCTCGAACGCCTTCGGGCCGAGGCGCGGCACGTTCTTCAGCGCCGCGCGCGTGCGGAACGGGCCGTTCTGGTCGCGGTGCAGCACGATGTTCTCCGCGAGACCGGCGGTGATGCCGGAGACGCGGGTCAGCAGCGGCACGGACGCGGTGTTCAGGTCGACGCCGACCGCGTTCACGCAGTCCTCGACCACGGCGTCGAGCGAACGCGACAGCTTCGACTCCGAGAGGTCGTGCTGGTACTGGCCGACGCCGATGGACTTCGGGTCGATCTTCACCAGCTCGGCCAGCGGGTCCTGCAGCCGCCGGGCGATCGAGACCGCGCCGCGGATCGACACGTCGAGGCCGGGGAGCTCCGACGACGCGTAGGCCGACGCCGAGTACACCGACGCGCCCGCCTCGGACACCACGATCTTGGTGAGCTTGAGCTCGGGGTGGCGCTTGATCAGGTCGGCGGCCAGCTTGTCGGTCTCGCGCGAGGCCGTGCCGTTGCCGATCGCGATGAGGTCGACGTTGTGCGCCTTGGCCAGTGCCGCGAGCTTGGCGATCGACTCGTCCCAGCGGTTCGCGGGCACGTGCGGCTGGATGACGCCGTGCGCCACGACCTTGCCGGTGGCGTCGACGACCGCGACCTTCACGCCGGTGCGGTAGCCGGGGTCGAGGCCCATCGTGGCGCGCGTGCCGGCCGGTGCGGCCAGCAGCAGGTCGCGCAGGTTCGAGGCGAACACCTTCACGGCCTCGTCCTCGGCGAACTGGCGCAGGCGTCCGCGCAGGTCGATGCCCAGGTGGACGAGGATGCGGGTCCGCCACGCCCAGCGCACGGTGTCGGTGAGCCACTTGTCGGCGGGACGGCCGCGGTCGTCGATGCCGAACCGGGCCGCGATGCGCACCTCGAACGACGACGGGCCGCCTTCCTCGTTGGGCTCCTCCGGCTCCAGGACGAGGTCGAGGACCTCCTCCTTCTCGCCGCGGAACAGCGCCAGGATGCGGTGCGACGGCAGCTTGGTGAACGGCTCGTCGAACTCGAAGTAGTCGGCGAACTTGGCGCCTTCGGTCTCCTTGCCCTCGCGGACCTTGGAGACGACGCGGCCGCGCGTCCACATCTGCTCGCGCAGCTCGCCGATCAGGTCGCCGTCCTCGCCGAACCGCTCGACCAGGATGGCCCGCGCGCCCTGCAGGGCGGCCGCGGCGTCCGCGACCTCCTTGGCGGGGTCGACGAACTTGGCGGCCTCTTCCTGCGGGTTCAGGTTCGGGTCACCCAGAAGCGCGTCGGCGAGCGGTTCGAGACCGGCTTCCTTCGCGATCTGGGCCTTCGTGCGGCGCTTCGGCTTGTACGGCAGGTAGAGGTCCTCCAGCCGCGCCTTGGAGTCGGCGGCGAGGATCTGCGCTTCGAGTGCGTCGTCGAGCTTGCCCTGCTCGCGGATCGAGGTGAGAACCGCCGCGCGGCGCTCCTCCAGCTCGCGCAGGTAGCCGAGCCGCTCCTCGAGCGTGCGCAGCTGCGCGTCGTCGAGACCGCCGGTCGCCTCCTTGCGGTATCGGGCGACGAACGGGACGGTCGCGCCACCGTCGAGCAGTTCGACAGCAGAGCTGACCTGGCCCGCGGCCACGCCGAGCTCGTCAGCGATCTTCTGGTGGATGAGCGTTGTCACAGCGCGCCATTCTGCCCGCTGTCCGATTCCGCGTGGCACGGTGTCCAGGTGAGCATCGCCGAGGTCGTCCCTTCGCTGCTGTCGGGCCTGGACGTTCCGGGTGCCGACAACACCCTGGACCTGCCGTCCGCCCGGCGTGTCGCGCTGCTGCTCGTCGACGGGCTGGGGCACGAGCTGCTGCGCGAGCACGCCGAGCACGCACCGTTCCTGTCGAGCCTGCCCGGCCTGCAGACCTCCGCCGGGTTCCCGTCGACGACCGCCACCAGCCTCGCCTCGATCGGCACCGGGCTGCTCTCGGGCGAGCACGGCATCGTCGGTTTCACGTTCTGCGTCGGCGACGAGGTGCTCAACGCGCTGACCTGGTCGCGGGCCGGGGACAGCCGCCACGACCTGCGCGAGGTGCTCGTGCCCGAGGTCGTGCAGCCGCACCCGACGCTGTTCGAACGGGCGGCGGCGGCCGGGGTGGCCGTCAGCGCGGTCGCGCCGCTCGTCCAGCGCGGCAGCGGCCTGACGCGGGCGGTGCTGCGCGGCTCGTGGTTCCGCGGCGCGGCGGGCTTCGGCGACCTCGCGCTGGGCGTGGCCGCGGCACTGCGGCAGGACCGCTCGTTCTGCTACGCCTACCACGCGGATCTCGACACCATCGGCCACTTCTACGGGCCGGGTTCCGGGGAGTGGCTGCTGCAGCTGGAGTTCGTGGACGCGCTGGCCGAACGCATGGCGTCCCGCATGCCACCCGGCTCCCTGCTCGCGGTGACGGCCGACCACGGCATGACCACCGCGCGGGACCGCATCGACTTCGACACCGAACCCCTGCTGTGGCAAGGAGTTCGCGTCATCACCGGTGAACCCCGCGTGCGCTACCTGCACACCGAGAGCGACGAGGTGCTGTCCGTGTGGCGGGAGTTCCTCGGCGACCGCGCGGACGTGGTGTCCAGAGAGGACGCCGTGGCGGCCGGGTGGTTCGGCCCGGTCAGTCCACTCGCGATGGACCGCATCGGGGACGTGGTCGTCGCGATGAAGGGCTCGGCGGTGGTCGTGCGCGGCCAGGCGGAACCCGTGCTGAGCAAGATGATCGGCATCCACGGCTCGCGGACGCGGGAAGAGCTGGCAATCCCGGTGCTCTTCCACCACACGCCCTAGGATCGCTCGACGTGACGATCTCATTGCCCGGACCGGTCGCCTTCGTGCTCGGCGGCGGAGGCAGCCTCGGCGCCTCGCAGGTCGGCATGCTGCGCGCCTTGCAGGAACACGGCGTGCGCCCGGACCTCGTCGTCGGCACGTCGGTGGGGTCGGTCAACGGGTCGCTGCTCGCGCTGGACCCCGACAAGGCCCCGTCCCGGCTGGCCGAGCTGTGGGAGGGCATGACGCGGCAGCGGGTGTTCCCCGGCGGCCCCATCGCGCAGCTGCGGTCGTTGCGCACCAACAAGACCTACCTGTTCCCGAACACCGGGCTGGCGGACGTGCTGGCCGAGGGGCTCGACGGGTGTGCCGACTTCGCCGGCCTGACGCTGCCGTTCGGTGCCGTGTCGGTGGACTGCGTCTCCGGGGAGGCCGTCAACCTCACGTCCGGCCCGCTGATCCCCGCGATCCTGGCCAGCGCGGCGATTCCCGGCGTGTACCCGCCGGTGCGGATCGGCGACCGGGTGCTCTACGACGGCGGCGTGCTCGCGAACGTGCCGATCCGGCAGGCGCTCGCGATGGGCGCGAAGTCGTTGGTGGTGCTGGACTGCGCGTTCCCCGGCCACCTGCCCGGGGTGCCGGGGACACTGGCCGAGACGTTGCTGTTCTGGGCGACTCTGGGCATGCGGAACCAGGCCGTGCTGGAGGTGGAGCTGGCCTCGCAGCACGCGCCCGTGCTGTACCTGCCCGGGCCGCCCGTGCAGGCGGTGACGCCGTTGGACTTCTCGCACACCGCCGAGCTGGTCGAGGCCTCCTACGTGGCGTCGGCGGCGTTCCTGACCTCGGTGGAGATCACCGGGGCCGGGCTCTACGGCCATCCCTCCCACGGCTGAGACATCGGCTCATTTGGAGCCTTTTTCGATTCAGTTCGGCATGAAACTCGGTCATACCTCCGAGGACCTATTGAACTTGGACGGCTGAGTGGCGTAGACCTTTGCGCGGTAACACCGAGCACGTCTTCCTTCCGCCGCAGGAGGCGTCCACCAGGAGGCTGGCTCGTGCGCAAAACGTTGCGTCGTCTCGGCGTGTTGATGACCGCCGCTCTACTCGTTGCAGGCGTGAGCTCTCCGGCGCGCGCCGAGGTGCTGAATCCCCGTCAGGACTGGCTGCGGGCGTCCACGTCCGGGCTGTTCCTGCACTGGGGGATGCGGACGAATCCGGGCTACACCAGTTGCAGCGCCTGGGAAGCCGCCGTCACCGGTGGTGGCTGGTCCGCCAAGTACTGGGTGGAGGAGGCGAAGAAGCTGCACGCGCAGTACATCGTGCTGGCGTCGTTCCACTCGCGCCTCGGCTACGCGAGGGCGTGGCCGTCGTCGGTTCCCGGCAGCTGCTCGACGAAGCGGGACTTCCTCGGTGAGCTGATCGACGCGGCGGACCAGGAGCACGTGAAGGTCATCAACTACATGACCGACGACCCGAAGTGGCACGACGAGGGCGGGCACGAGTGGCTCGACTCGGCCGCGTACTCGAAGTACAAGGGCAAGACGGTCAACCTGCAGGAGCGGCCCGGGTTCGGGCAGTTCAGCTACGACAACTTCGTCGAGCTCATGCAGCGCTACCCGAAGCTCGCCGGGTTCTGGATCGACAACGACAACGCCTACTGGGAGCAGAACGGTCTCTACGAGCGGATCCGCAAGGAACGCCCGGACATGCTGCTGAGCAACAACAACGAAGACACGCCGATCATGGACACGATCAGCAACGAGCAGAAGACCGGCATGACGCCGTCGTACGACTACCCGCAGGCGATCTACACGGCGGCGCCGCGGCTGATCGAGGCGTGCTTCAAGCTGCCGAGCGGTGGCGCGTGGTGGTACTCGGGCTCGAACTCGACGGTCGACTACAAGCTGACGCTGGGCCGGTTGATCACCAACGCCGGGTCGGACGTCAAGGCGCTGATGGCCGAGACCGCGATGGTCAACGGCAAGTTCCCGTCGAACCAGGTGTCCTTCAACAACTTCGCCGACGGGTACCTGAGTGACATCTGGGAGTCGATCGGCGGCACGTACGGCGGCGGGTACCTGCACGGCGGGCTCAAGCCGGGGTTCTGGAACGACGGCGCGCACGGCGTGACGACGGTGTCGAAGACCAACCCGGACCAGCACTACATCCACGTGATCACCAAGCCGTCCGGGTCGACGTTGAAGGTGCGCGACAACGGCTACAAGGTCAGCCGCGTGACGAACCTGCGGACCGGCGCGGCGGTGAGCTGGTCGCAGTCCGGCGGCACGATCACCCTCAACGGCATCTCGAACTGGGACCAGTACGACACGGTGTTCAAGGTCGAGACCGCTGGGCGTGAAGGGATCATCACCCCGTCGAGCTACACCATGAGCGCGTCGGCCTCCGCGTCCGGTCACCCGGCCTCGGCCGCGGCGGACGGCGACTACCAGACCTATTGGGACGCAACGGGTGCGGGCACGGTGTCACTGCGCTTCGACCTGGGTTCCGCGAAGAAGGTCTCGTACGTGGCGCTGAACCAGCGCGAGGACTCGACCGTGTATCCGGCCTCGGGGTCCGCGCGCATCAAGAACTACAACGTCTACACGTCCAACGACGGTACAAATTGGACGAACGTGAAGTCCGGTTCGTTGCCGAACCAGCGCGGCGTGCAGTTCATCGACCTGTCGGCGAACACGACCGCGCGGCACATCCGGGTGGAGAAGACGTCCACGCAGGGCAAGGCCCAGCTGCGGATCGACGAGGCGTGGCTCGGGTCCTCCTACCCCGGCGCGGGGCTGAGCAGGTAGCCGGAGGCCGTGTCCGCGACTCGCCGTCCGGGGCGAGGTGTATGAAGGGCTCCTTCCTCCACCTGGTGTGGAGGAAGGAGCCCTTCATACACGTAAGTGTCCGGCAGGCGGCGCTACGCGTCAGGGGGTGTTAGCGGCGGGCGAGGCCGGGCTGTTCTGCTGCGGCGGTGCGGCGGGGCTCTCGCCGCGCAGGTCCGCCGTCTCGGCCTTGAACACCTTGAGCGAGCGTCCGACCGACCGCGCGGCGTCCGGCAGGCGCTTCGAGCCGAAGAACACGACGAAGACCACCGCGAGGATGAGCAGGTGAGGCCATCCGAGGCCGTTGGCGAACATGGGAACTCCTTGGCGGATCAGGTTGCTTCGAGGTCGAACGGTGTGCGCGTGGTGGGCGTGACCGGCGCGGGGGTGCTGTCGAGCAGGTAGCTGGTCAGCGCGGCCCTCGGGTCCAGGCCGCGCAGGGCGGCGAGGTCCTGCAGCGGCTTGCGGAGCTCGTCGAGCTCCGGCCCGAGCTCGGAGCGCAGCTGCTCCTGGCCCTGCGACGCGAACTCACGCGCCTTGTGCACCGCCTGCGCGAGCCAGCGCGCGGCCTCGGGCAGACGTTCCGGCCCCAGGACGAACAACCCCGCGACCAACAGCACCAGCAGATGTTCGATGCTCATGTCAGCCGGCACTCCTTCCTGCCTCGTTCGGCCCACACGATAGACGTGCCTCCTGTCAGGTCGTCATGAAGCGGAGCGCCGGGCCCACGTCGGCTGACGTCAGCAGACCAGCACGCGCTCGATGTTCTGGTCGGCTATCTCGCGCATCGCGTCGCGGTGCGGGAAATCGCCGTCCAGCAACCGAAGCGGACCCTCCACAAGTGACAGGTACTGGGCCAGGCGGTAGAGGTTCATCCGCGCCGGGTCGAGGTTCTCCGCGGGACGGTGGTGCCGGCCGAACCTCAGTTCCAGGAACGCGTGCTCCCACTCGACGTCGAAGAACATGACGCCTTCGATGTCGATCAGCACCGGCCGCCCGCCGGACACCAGCACGTGGTCCGGGCCGAGCTCGCCGTGGATCAGGCCGTAGGACGTGCGCGGCTCGATCACCGAATGTCGTTGGCGCAGCTGGTTTTCCAGGCGCTCCCGTTCGGCGGCGATGCGCGGGACACGTTCGCAGCAGGCTTCCAGGTGGGCGAGGGCTCGCTCGAGGATCACGTCCGGCACCGGTGGCGCTTCCGCCGGTTGGAGCGCGCCCGGGCGGCCGTAGCGCGGGCTCTGGCGCCCGTGCATGGCCTCCAGGTCGTCCCACAGGCGCTCCAGGGCCTCGGTGTCGAGCAGCTTCTCCAGGAACTCGCCGCCCAGGTCCTCGACCACGACGGTGTCCCGGTCGACCAGCACCAGTCGCGGCACGGACATCCCGGCCTCCGACAGCGCGGTGTGCGCGGTGAGGAACAGGTCGCGCCCGCTCGCGTTGCCGAACAACGGATCGGGCTCGTGCTCGGGCCAGTAGTCCTCGCTCGCGCGCCACACGTAGGCGATGCCCGTCGTGCCGTCGTCGAGCGTCAGGCGGTAGACGCCCTTCTTGCTGCCGCCGTGCAGACGCGCCACCTGGCGCAGCGAACGGCCGTATGCCGCGTGCGCGAGGTCCGTCAGATCGGCCACCCCCAGATGTGCCACGCTCCGCAACGCTAGAGAGGGGCACGTGAAACTGGTGCCAACATCGGCGCGGCGGGCGGACACGAACAGGTATGACAACCGAAGACCCTGACGACCGCGCCTTGTGGTCGCAGGCCGCCGGGGGCAGTGCGCACGCCTTCGGGGTGCTGTTCGACCGGCACGCCAAGGCGGTTTACAACCACTGCTTCCGGTTGACGGCCTCCTGGGCCGAGGCCGAGGACCACCTGCAGGCCACGTTCCTGCTCGCCTGGCGCAAGCGGGCCGACGTGCGGCTGGAGCGCGACTCGGCGCTGCCGTGGCTGCTCACGGTGGCGACCAACGTGGTGCGCAACGGGCAGCGCTCGCTCACCAGGCGGCTGCGGAACCTGAGGCGGGTCGGGGAGGAGCCGCCGGTGCCCGACCACGCCGACCAGGTGGCCGAGCGGCTGGACGACCAGCGGCGGATGGCCGAGCTGCTCAAAGCCGTCGAGAAGCTGCCGCGCAACGAACGTGAGGCGCTCGCGCTGTGCGTGTGGTCCGAGGTGTCGTACGCGGACGCGGCAGCAGTGCTCGGCATCACCGAGGGCAGCGTGCGGGCGCGGGTCAGCAAGGCCAAGTCGAAGCTCCAGCAGCACCGAGAGCTCGTGCACACCGGGGAGGACCGATGACCAGCATGCTCCCGCCCACCCGCGACCTGCCGCCCGGTCGCCACACGCAGATCCGGGCCGAGCTCGAACGCGCGGTCGGCCGCAGGCGCTCCCGGCTCACCGTGCCGATCCTCGCCGCGGCGGCCGCGGTGTTCACCGTGGCGGTGAGCGTGGTGTTGCTGCGGCCGGGACCTTTGGATCCGACGCCTCTCGTCCAGATCACCACGTCGCCGTCTCCCACCTCCGCCTCTGGCGACTTCGGGGTGCCACCGGAGACCGTCGCGGAGATCGAGAAGGGATGCGCGGAGGCGGGTGGGGCCGGCAAGGCGACGCTGCGCCAGTTGGTGCTCGAAGAGCCCCGGTTCGCGTTGCTCTACGCCGACGACGTGGCGCTGAGGTGCGAGATCGGTGTCGGCGCCGGGGGGTACGTCGTCGGCAGCAGCAAGGGCGACATGAGGTGGTTGCCGGGGCACTTCTCGGTCGAAGAGGGGAGAGACGTCCCCGGTGGCGACGCTGTTCCGGCCCCCAAGCCCGGCGACGCGGGGAGGCGCGCTCTTCGCCAGGTCGTCGGGCGTGTCGACGAGAAGGTCGCACGGGTGACGCTCAGCGCCGACGACCAGGTGGTTGACGCCAAGGTCGTCAACGGTACCTATGTCGCGCGGATCTACTACCCGCCGACGTGGCGCTTTTCGGTGAACGACCCGGCGCCGGTCGTCCGGGCCTACGACGCGGCGGGGAACCTGCTCGGCAGCAGCGACACGTCGTGGCGGACGTGCTACCAGAACCCGCAGACCGGCGAGCTCGTCGGCAGCGTCCGGCAGAAGCCGACGGACCAGTGCCAGCCGGCGGTGCCCTGGAAGTGACGCCGCCAACGGCTGCTACCGGCCGGTTCGGTCAACCGACATACTGGTTGGTATGACGACTGTGGCGAACTTCGGCGGCACCAGCCACTACGCGGACCTCGACGGGCCCGTGCACTGGGTCGACTTCGGCGGGCCCGAGGAGGGGCCGCGGATGGTCCTGGTGCACGGGCTCGGCGGCTCGCACTTGAACTGGGCGTTGCTGGCGCCGCTGCTCGCGAAGAAGGCGCGGGTCGTGGCGGTCGACCTCGCCGGGCACGGGCTCACCAACCCCGAGGGCCGCCAGACCACGGTCCAGGCCAACGCGAAGCTGCTCGGCCGGTTCGTCGCGGAGGTCGTGCGGGAGCCGGTGATCCTGGTCGGCAACTCGATGGGCGGGATGATCTCGCTCTTCCACACCGCCTACAACCCCGGCATGGTCTCCGGCCTGGTGCTGGTCGACCCGGCGCTGCCAATGGTGTTCGGCACGCGGCCGGACCCGACGATGCTGGCCACGTTCTTCATGTACTCGGTGCCGGGGCTGGGGGAGCGGTTCCTGGCCAAGGCGAAGACCGTCCCGGCGCGCCGGCAGGTGGAACGGCTGCTGGAGCTGGTCTGCGCGGACCCGTCGGGCATCCCCGAGGAGCTCAAGCAGGCGAGCGAGCACCTCATCGGCGAACGCGCCGAGGTCGAGGGCCTCGATGCGGCGTTCCTCGCGGCCGCGCGCAGCACGGTGTTCACGACGTCCAAGCGCGGCGCCTACTACGCGGCGATGGCCAAGCTGCGGGTGCCGGTGTTCCTGATGAGCGGCGACCGCGATCGGCTGGTCAACGTGGCCGCCGCCCGGTACGTGGCCCGCAGGCACCCGCACTGGCGCTACGACGAGTACGAGGGCATCGGTCACGTGCCCCAGATGGAGATCCCCGAGGTCGTGTCCGAGCGCGTGCTGGACTGGATGGACGCCAACCGCCTGAGCACCGCGGCCAGCTGACCGAGCGTGAGCCGCTCCCGCAGCACGGGGGCGGTTCCGGTCAGCACGAAGTGGTCGTCGAACTGCTCCACGCCGGTCAGCTGGATGCCGCGCGGCAGCTCCGGCACCGCGAACACCCGTGCCGGCAGCCATCGATGCAACCGCACGTGCAGTTCCGCACCGACCAGCCGCACGGTCAGCGGCAACCAGCTGATCCGCTGCAGCTCCGGGAGGTCGGACAGGGCCACCTCGACGCGGAACTCGACCGGCGACGACACCAGCGTCGCCGGCGGGTTCACGTGGACGTCCCGGCACACGACGGTCGCGCGGCGGGCCCGCCAGCGCGACCACCGCACGTTCTCCAGCTCGATGCGGACGTCGTCGACCTGACCGAGCGCCACGCCGAGGGCACCCAGCCGTGCGTCGAGTCCCACCACGGTCAGGTGCAGGTCGTGCGCACCCGCCCGGACCGTCAGGTCGTGCCTCAGACCGTCGACTCCTCGGCTTCCGCGGCGAGCGCCACCAGCTCGTCGAAGCCCGCGCGGATGCCGTCGGCGAGCAGCTGCACGTCCGGCACGCCGTCGAAGTCGGCGTTGATGCCGAACGTGAACTTGTCCAGGTAGGAGAAGATGCCGACGGTGATCCGGATCGTCGAGGCGATCGGCACGTACGGGAACATCTCCACCAGCGGGCGGCCGAGCATGTAGAGCGGGATGCGCGGGCCGGGCACGTTCGTCGTCACGGTCTGCAGGATCTGCTGCGGGAACCGCATCGCCGTGCGCGAACCCAGCGCCATCAACGTCGGCGCGGCGAAGTTCGACAGGTTCGTGATCACGTCGGCACCGGCGGCCTGGCGCGAGTTCTTGAGGTCGTCCATCTGCTCGCGGATCGACGCGAGGCGCTTCACCGGGTCGGCCTCTCCGACGGGCAGGTTGACCAGCACGGCGCTGACGCGGTTGTTCAGCTCGTTGTGCTGGTCGGCCTTGCGCATCGACACGGGCACCATGGTCCGCACGACCATGCCGTCGGTCAGCTCGCCGCGCTTCTCCAGCAGGTCGCGGAAACCACGCGTGATCGCCGTGAGGATCACGTCGTTGACCGTGCCACCGGCGGCCTTGCGCACCTGCTTGATCTCGGCCAGGTTCGCGCGCGCCCACACCCACCGGCGGTGTGGCCCGATAGGACCGTTGAGCGACGTGGCGGCACGCGTGATCAGACGGCGTGCGGTGCCGGGAAGCGAGCCGAGCACCGACTTGCCGAAGTCGACGATCTCGTTGAGCGACCGCATGTTCCGCGCGATGGCGGGCAACGCGGAGAGGTGCTGCACGGGCGTCACGACGGCGTCACGCACCCCGTCGACCACCAGGTCGAGCGTCGAGGGCGTCGGCGCGGGCTTCCACTCCCTCGGCTCCGGCAGCGCGGTCTCCTGCCTGAAGTCGAGCAGGAGCTGCAGCATGTCCGTTCCGGACACTCCGTCGATCATGCAGTGGTGGACCTTGGAGATGATCGCCCAGCGGCCGCCTTCGAGCCCTTCGACGAGCCAGGCCTCCCACAGCGGCTTCTTGTCGTCGAGCTTCTGCGCGAAGATCCGGCCCGCGAGGTTGCGCAGCTGGTCCTCACCGCCCGGCGACGGCACCGCGGTGTGCCGCACGTGGTAGAGGATGTTGAAGTGGTCGTCGTCGACCCACACCGGACGGCCGACGTGGAACGGCAGCGCCTTCACCTTCTGCCGGTAGCGCGGAACCTGGTCCATGCGCGCCATGAAGAGGCGGATCACATCGCCGTAGGACGGCGCCGGGCCGTCGAAGACCAGGACGGAACCGACGTGCATCGGCACGTTCTCGTCCTCGATGAAGTAGAAGCCAGCGTCCAGGGAGCTCATCCGATCCACTCGAAAAATGCTAGAGGAGCTTTCCCTCTGAATCGACGTCCATGCAGGTGAGAGGCACTGCACACCTGTGAGGTTGCCAACGTGTTACCCGGACGTGGCGAATCGAGACTCGAAAGCACTGGCGAAAAGATCGTTCACGAAACATCATGGACCCACTGGGCAACGCCGCCCAGAGCGCCGGCTCGGGGTTGTCGACGTGTGGGGAGGCTCCTATGTCTGCCGTACCTTCAGAGGAAGTCTTCGACGTTCCTGCTGTGCCTCCCCTCCACCTCGTCAGAGGAAGCGCGCCGGGGCTCTTCTGGTACCTCACCGAGCCCACCCGCTGCGCCCTCGACGTCGGCGAGTTCGTCGCCACCCGGTCCATGCTGCGCGGTGCCCCCGCCGGTGACGGTCACCCGGTGCTCGTGTTCCCCGGCCTCGGTGCCGCCGACTCGTCCACGGTGATGCTGCGCCGGTTCCTGTCCGGGCTGGGCTACGACGTGCACCGGTGGGGCCTGGGCCGCAACATCGGGCCGACCCGCAAGGCCGTCGACGGCATGCACGCGTTGGTGAAGAAGGTTTCCGACTCCCACGGCGGACCGGTCTCGATCGTCGGCTGGTCGCTCGGCGGGATCTTCGCGCGCGAGATGGCGCGCGACCACCCGCACCGCGTGCGCCAGGTGATCACGATGGGCTCGCCGTACAACATGAGCGATCCCGTGCAGTCACGGGCGATGCCCGCGTTCGCGTTGTTCTCGCGGCTGCACATCCCGCGCGAGGAGTTCCCGCCGCCGGAGTCGACCCGGCCGCCGATCCCGGTGCCCGCCACGTCGATCTACTCCAAGACGGACGGCATCGTGTCGTGGGAGTCGTGCGTCGAGGAACCGGGCCACCGCAGGGAGAACGTCCAGGTGTCGTCGTCGCACCTGGGCTACGGCTTCAACGCCACCGTGCTGTGGGTGGTGGCTGACCGGCTGGCGCAGGCGGAGGGCACGTGGGCGCCCTTCGCCGCGCCGCCGGGAATGGCCCGCCTGTACCCGCGCGCCGCTTAGCACGATGAAGGGCTCCTTCATCCACCTGGTGTTTTAACCAGGGGTGAGTTCCTTGGGGCGGGTCGCCGCGTCAGCGGCGGCCCGTTTCTTGTTGTGTGTCTTGGGTTTG
>NZ_JBEXJN010000070.1:0-43978 GCF_040609115.1 Lentzea sp. NPDC004782 | reverse complement strand
CAGCTCCGCAATAGCAAACGGCCCTAGAAACCCCGCAGAGCCCACCCCGCAGCAGCGGGGTGGCCTCTCCGTCGTTTCGGCATCAGCCGACCGGCACCGCGATCTCGCCCCGCCGGGATCCATGTAGCGGACCTGCAGCGTGGCGCCGCCGGAGGAGCCATCGGCCCTTCGTCACAGATCCGGCTGGATCGGGCTGGTGTGGCTGCCCAGGTGGATCGGCAGCGAGTGCAGCCCGTAGACGATGGAGAGCTTGCGGAACGACAGCGCGCCCGGGTCGACCGCGAGACGCATCTGGGGGAACCGCCGGACCAGCGCCGGGTAGGCGATCCGCAGCTCCGTCTTGGCCAGCTCGGCACCGATGCAGCGGTGCGCGCCGTGACCGAACGCCAGGTGCTGCCCCGCCGCCCGCTCCGGGCGGATCTCGTCCGGCGAGGAGTACACGCTCGGGTCGCGGTTGGCCTGCGACAGCGAGCACGCCACGATGTCGCCCGCGCGCACCTTCGTCCCGGCGACCACCACGTCCTTGCGCGCGACGCGGAGGAACGCCACCTGCACGACGGACTGGTGGCGCAGCAGTTCGTCGACCACCCCGCCGATGGCCTCGTCGTCGTCGCGCACGCGGGCGAACAGGTCGGGGGAGCGCAGCATCGCGAGCGTGCCCAGCGAGATCATGCTCGCCGTCGTCTCGAACCCGCCGGTGAGCAGCCCGTCGGCCAGGCCGGCCAGTTCGTCGTCGTCGAGCTCGTCACCGTGCTTGCGGATGAGCTCGCCGAGCAGCCCGTCGTTCGGGGCGGTGCGCAGGGTGCGCACCAGCTCGCGGAAGTACGCGACGGACTCCGACACCGCGGACAACGACGCCGTGGCGGCACCACCGAGGTCGAACCGGGCGACGCTGCGGCGCTGGAACTCCTCGCGCTCGCTCGCGGGCACCCCCAGCAGCTCGCAGATCGTGAGCGCCGGCACCCGCATGGCGAAGTCCTCGACCAGGTCGACCGGAGCGTCCTTCATGGACATCAGGTCGAGCTGGTCGGCCACGATCGCCTCGATCCTCGGCACCAGCCGCGACAGCCGCCGCATGGTGAACTCGGGCGTGAGCACCTTGCGCAGCCGCGTGTGCTCCGGCGGGTCGCTGAACCCCAGGCCGCCCGGTGCCTCGTCGGCGAACAGGCCCAGCTCCTTGAGGTGGCCGAAGTCGTTGCTGAACGACTCGCTGTCCACGAGCACGCTCTTCGACGCCTCGTAGCCGGTCACGAGCCACACCGTCACCGGCAGCGGCAACCGCGTGACCGGCCCGTGGGCCTGCATCCGCGCGAGCTCCGGCACCGGGTCCAACCCGTTGCGCCGCAGCGGTGCCAGCACGCGCGACGGCACGAACCAGGACGACTCCAGGTCGAACCCGGTCTTGCTGAGGTGCGCGAGGAACCTCCGCCCCATCCACCCGGTCACCTTGGACCGGACGTCGGTCGCTGACTGCAGAACGTCCCTCATGACGCGGCTGTCCCTTCGGCGGAAAGGGTGAGGTGATCGCTGATGACCACAGGACCGGACAATAACGACGACGCCGCTCGCGCGTCGTCATACCCAGGCCTAACGCGCCGTCATACTTTGGTCCAGAGGTCGATCAGAACCAGTGCAGGCAGTGCGGAGGACGTGCCGCGCGGAACAGGAGATCGGCCGTCGCGGCCGCCCGGGCGTTGTGCGCCCGGACGTGTCCTGCCCTGATCAGCGTGCTCGGCGTGGTGCCGCCGAGGTAGACCGAACCCAGGTCGCGCACGTCGAACGACAGGTCCGGCTCCCGGTCCGTCGCAACGCACGACGCCTCGCCGTCCCGGACGGACAGCAGGTGCCGGCCGTGCTCGCCGAGGAACGGGTCGCAGACGTCGAGCACCAGCTCGCCGTCGCTGAGGTAGCGCCGCGCGGTGAGCGCTCTCGGCACGTCCAGCAGCCGCACCCACAGCCAGTCGATCTCGCTGCTCAGCTTGCCGGCGTTGAGGTCCGCGAGCTGCCGGCGCAGCGGATGCCCGGTGGGGAAGTGCCGGAACGTCACCTCGGTGACCAGGTCGTGCTCGCGACGGCGACCGCTCCGCGCTGATCAGGGGGCAGCGCCCTCCAGCAGCTTGCCGTCCTCCAGGCGCAGCCACCGGTCGATCCGCACCTCGTTCAGGAACCGTTCGTCGTGGCTCACGACGACGAACGCGCCCTGGTAGGAGTTCAGCGCGCTCTCCAGCTGCCCGGCGCTGACCAGGTCGAGGTTGTTCGTGGGTTCGTCGAGCAGCAGCAGTTGCGGCGCGGGCTCGGCGAACAGGACGCATGCCAGCGTCGCCCGCAGGCGTTCGCCGCCGGACAGCACACCCACCGGCAGATGAGCCCGCGCGCCGCGGAAGAGGAAGCGCGCCAACAGGTTCATCCGCTCCGCCGGTGGCATGGCCGGGGCGGCCGCGGCCAGGTTCCCGGCCACCGTGCGGGCGTCGTCGAGCAGGTCGAGCCGTTGCGACAGGTACGCGACGCGGCCGTCGGCCCGTTTCACCTCACCGCTGTCCGGCGTCAGCGAGCCGTGGACCACCCGCAGCAACGTGGACTTCCCCGCGCCGTTCGGGGCGGCCAGCGCGATGCGTTCGGGACCGCGGACGGCGAAGTCCACGCCGTCGAACAGGTCGCGGACCCGGATGCCCGTGCCGAGGAACAACGTGCGGCCCGCGGGCACGGCGGTCCGCGGCAGTTCCAGGCTGATCCGCTGCTCGTCCTTCAACGCCCGTTCGGCCTGGTCCAACCGGGTTTTCGCGGCACTCAGCCGAGCCGCGTGCGTGCCGTCGGCCTTGGCGGCGGACACCTCGGCGTTGCGCTTCATGTTGCCCGCGAAGATCCGCGGCAGACCGGCGTTCGAGAGGGTGCGCTGGGCGTTGCTCGCCCGGCGGGCCGCCCGTTCGCGGGCCTGCTGCATCTCCCGCTTCTCGCGTTTGACCTCCTGCTCGGCGCTGCGGATGTTCTTCTCCGCGACCTCGCGCTCGGCCGCGACCGCGTCCTCGTAGGCGCTGAAGTTCCCGCCGTGGAACCGGATCTCGCCGCCGTCGAGCTCGGCGATGCGGTCCATCCGGTCGAGCAACGCGCGGTCGTGGCTCACCACCAGCAGGCAGCCGCGCCAGTCGTCCAGCACCGCGTACAGCCGATGCCTCGCCTCCAGGTCGAGGTTGTTGGTCGGTTCGTCGAGCAGCAGCACGTCCGGCTGCCGCAGCAACTGCGCCGCGAGACCGAGCGAGACGACCTGGCCGCCGCTCAGCGTGTCGAGCCGCCGGTCCAGCGCGAGATCGCCCAGGCCGAGCCGGTCGAGCTGGGCGCGGGTGCGTTCCTCCAGGTCCCAGTCGTTGCCGATGACCGTGAAGTGCTCCTCGCCGACGTCGCCGGACTCGACGGCCGCGATGGCGTGCAGGACGTCGGCGATCCCGAGCACCTCGGCCACGGTCAGCCCGGCGGTCAACGGCAGGTCCTGCGGCAGGTGGCCGAGCACGCCGTCGACGGACACGCTGCCCTCGGCGGGGCTCAATGCTCCGGCGATGAGCTTGAGCAGGGTGGACTTCCCGGCACCGTTCGGGGCGACGAGACCGGTGCGGCCGCCGGGCACCGTGACGGAGAGGCCGTCGAACACCGGGGTGTCGTCCGGCCAGGCGAAGGACAGGGCGGACACGACGATGCATGCGTCGGACATGGATGAGACCTCAAGACGTGCTGCGCGCGAACCGAGATCGCGCGAGAGGAAAAGGGGACGACGAAACGGCCATCACGATCGATGGCCTGTCACATCTCGGGCTCACCCTGAGATGTCGTCTTCACCCACCAGCAGCACGTCGAGCTCCTCTTCGAGACGTTGATCTCCACGGTAGCAGCCTCGCGCTCGTTCCTCGGGGAGAATTCGACCGAGGTGCGGAGGGAAAGGGTGCGGAGTGACCGTTCTGGAGTTGCTGCGTGAGCGCAGGAGGCAGGGGAGCACACCGGGACAGCGGGCCGACGGCGCGCGCCTGGCGCTGCTGATCGAAGGCGGAAGCTCGCGCGGCGCCTACTCCAGCGGCATGACCGTCGCCCTCGAACGGCTCGGTCTGCTGCCGCTGTTCGACGCGGTCTACGGCAGCTCGGCGGGGTCGCTCAACGGCGCCTGGCTGTTGTGCGGACGTGCCGACAAGACGAAGCACGCGTGGTGGGACCCGAGAGTCATGCGCACGACCATCAACCCGATGCGCGCGTTCAGCCGGCAACCGGTCGTGGACACCAAGCACCTCGTCCACACGATCTACACACAGGTCATGCCGATGGGGTTCCAGGACGTCCTCGACAACCCCGTCGAGTTCCACCCGATCGCCACCGACGCCCTCACCGGCGACTCGGCCGACCTGCACGGCAAGATCCACGACGTGCCGAGCCTGCAGACCGCGCTGCGGGCGTCCACCGCGATGCCGCTGCTCGCCGGCCAACCGGTGGTGATCGACGGCCGCCCGTACGTCGACGCCGGGCTGAGCGAGATGGTCGGCGTGCGGTCGGCACTCGCCCAGCGGGCCACGCACATCGTCGCGTTGCGCACCACGACAGCGGACGAGCAGCCCGTGGCGCCGACGCGCGGCGAACGGGTCGTGCTGTCGCGCTGGTTCGCCCGGCACGCGCCGGGAGTCGTGCCGACCTGGTTGCGCCGCAAGGAACTCCGCGTCGAGGAGGAGGAGCTGCTCGCGACGCATCCGGCGTGCCTGCAGATCCGGCCCCCGCTGGGCAGCCTCCGGGTCGGGCGCACCGAACGCCGTCCGGAGGTGCTGAAGGCCGTCGTCGACATCGGCATCCGGGTCGCGACGGACGAACTGGGGGCGGTCTGCGGGGCGGTCGAGCGTTTACCTTGACCGGATGGACTTCGACGAGTACCGCAAACACGACGCCACGGGCCTGGCGCAGCTGGTGGCCGCGAAGCAGGTGTCCGCGGCCGAACTGCTGGCCGTGGCACGGCGGCGGGCGGCGGAGGTGAACCCGAGGATCAACGCGATCGTCCGCGACATTCCCGTCGAGCCGTCGGAGGACGCGACCGGACCGTTCGCCGGGGTGCCGTTCCTGATCAAGGACCTCGGTCAGGACTACGCGGGCCTGCCCACGTCGAACGGCTCGCGGTCGCTCAAGGCGCACCCGGTCGCCGAGCACTCGACCGTGGTGCGGCGGTGGCTCGACGCGGGCCTGGTGATCTTCGGTAAGACCAACCTGCCGGAGTTCGGCGCGAAGGCCATCAGCGAGTCGCTCGCCTGGGGACCCGCGCGCAACCCTTGGGACCTGTCACGCACGCCCGGTGGCTCGTCGGGCGGGTCGGCGGCCGCGGTCGCCGCGGGGATCGTGCCGTGCGCCGGTGCGAACGACGGCGGTGGCTCGACGCGGATCCCGGCGGCGTGCTGCGGTCTCGTCGGGCTGAAGCCGGGCCGCGGGCTCACGCCGTTCGGCCCGGAGACCGCCGAGATGATGCACGGCGCCGCGGTGCAGGGTGTCGTGTCACGAACCGTGCGGGACACCGCGGCGATGCTCGACGTCATCTGCGGTGGCGAGTTCTCCGGCCCGTACTCGCCCGCGCTGCCGTCGTCGTCGTTCACGTCGTGCGTGGGCGAGAACCCCGGGAAGCTGCGGATCGGCGTGCGGGTGCCGTCCGCGATCAACGCCCAGCCGCACGCCGAGGCGTACGCGGCCGTCGAGAACGCCGTGCGGGTGCTGACCGATCTGGGCCACCACGTCGAGGAGCTGCCCGAGGCACCGTTCGACGACGCCGCCCTGGCCCGCGACTTCCTGCTGACCTGGTTCGTGAACCTCGCGTGGAAGGTCGCGGACGCCAAGCGGGTGTCCGGGGCACCGGACGCCGCGTTCGAGCGCGACACGTTGCTCATGGCCGCGCTGGGCCGCGCCACGAGCTCCGTCGACTACGTGGACGCCGTGCAGCGGCGGCACGAGCACACCCGCCGGCTCAGCACGTTCTTCGAGTCCTACGACCTGCTGCTGACGCCGACCCTGGCGACTCCGCCGCCCGTGGTCGGGGCGTTCGACCTGCCGCTGTCGTTGCAACGCGCGACCGACGTGCTGCTGAAGACCCGCACGGCGCGGTTGCTGCGCTACACGTCGATCCTCGACGACATGATCTCCGACAACCTCGGCTGGGTGCCGTACACGCAGCTCGCGAACATCACCGGTCGTCCCGCGATCTCGTTGCCGTTGCACTGGACGGCGGACGGGCTGCCGCTGGGTGTCCAGTTCGTCGCGCCGCTGGCGGGGGAGTCGTTGCTGATCAAGCTCGCGTGCCAGCTCGAAGAGGCGTTGCCGTGGGCGGACCGGATGGCCGTCATCCGCTGAGGAAGCGCAGCAGCTCCGCGGCGACGAACTGAGGGTTTTCCTCGACGAGCCAATGTCCTGCGTGCGGAACGTCCACCGCGCGCACGATGTTCGTCAGCCGCGGGGCTGCGGTGTCCCTGACCGCCTCGGCCTGGCCCTGGGCGGCCATGATCAAGGCCGGTGCCTCGACCGGTGTCGCGGCTTCGTTGTCCCGGACGTCCTGATCGAGCGCGCGGTACAGGTCGAAGCCGCCTTTCAGCGCTTCCGGCCTGCGGTAGGTGCGCGCGTACTCGTCGATCTCGGCGTCGGTGAACGGCGACTGCGTGGCGGTGCCGCCGAACGCCCTGCCGTTGAAGGAAACCTGCGGGTAGAAGAGCTCGAGGTACTCGCGGACGTCGTTGCCCACCACGGCTTCCGGCACGTCCGGCTGCGAGTGGAAGGCGATGTGCCAGCTCAGGTTCCGGTACGCGGTGACGCTGACCCGCGGGCCGGGCAGCGGCAGGTCGAGGTAGCCGAGGCGAGCGGTGTCCCGGGGGAACTGGCTCGCGTACTGGAACGCGACCGCCGCGCCGAGGTCGTGGCCGACGATCGCGGGGCGCTGCAGGCCGAGCTTCGTGGCCAGCGCGTGGACGTACCGCGCCAGGGTGGCCTTGTCGTAGCTCGTCGCCGCGCCGGTGCTGTCGCCGAGACCGGGCAGGTCGATCGCGTAGACGGTGTGGCGTCCGGCGAGCGCGGGCATGATCGGCCACCAGCCGTACCAGGTCTGCGGCCAGCCGTGGACCAGCACGACCGGGGTGCCGCTGCCGCCGGTCACGTAGTGCATCCGAACGCCGTCGACGTCGGCGAACCCGTGCCGGAAACCGTCGAGGTCCTTCAGCGGCGAGCAGGCGGTGATCAGCAGCAGCAGTGCGAGCAGCAGGCGTTTCATTCGCCCAGCGTCAGCCGTGCCACCGCGATCTGGCACGAAAACTTGCCGCCCTGGCAAGATGTGCCGCCGTGAACCGCGAAACCGAGGAAGTGCTCGACGGGGTGGGGCCGAGGCTGCGCGCGTTGCGGCGCCATCGCGGCGTCACGCTCGCCGACCTGGCGACGACGACCGGCATCTCGGAGAGCACGCTGTCGAGGCTGGAGAGCGGGCAGCGCCGCGCGACCCTGGAGCTGCTGCTCCCGTTGGCGCGCACCTACAACGTGCCGCTGGACGACCTCGTCGGCGCCCCGCGCACCGGTGATCCGCGCATCCACCTGAAGCCGATCCACCGGTTCGGCATGACGTTCGTGCCGCTGTCGCGGCGGCCGGGCGGGGTGCAGTCGTTCAAGATGCTCATCCCGGCGTCCGGGGAACCGCTGGAGCCGGTACCGCAGACGCACGACGGCTTCGAGTGGCTTTATGTCCTCAACGGACAGTTGCGGCTGGTGCTCGACGACCTCGACCTGGTCGTGCCGCCGGGCGAGGCCGCCGAGTTCGACACGTCCTCGCCGCACTGGCTGGGAAGCGCGGACGGTGGCGCGGTCGAGCTGCTGGTCCTGTTCGACCCGCAGGGCGTGCGCGCGCACGTCCACGCCGATCCGCACCCGAGACCTACCGCTTGACGCCGGCCGTGGCGAGCACGCCGACCAATGCCACGATCGCCGTGACGGCACCGAACCCGGCCGCCATCGAGGCGGCGCCGACGGCGCCGATCACCAGGCCGGCGACCACGGCGGAGACGCCCATCGCGAGGTAGCCGACGAGGTAGATCGCGGTGAACAGGCCCGCGCGCTGGTGCTGGGCGACCTCGGGCACGAGCCCGCGGGTGGTGCCGGCGAACCCCGCGCCGATCCCGGCGCCACCGACCAGCGCACCCGCCCACAACAGGGGCAGCGCGTGGGCACCGATCGCGCCGGCGAACAGGATCGCGCCGATGGCGAGTCCGCTCGCGCCGACGAGCCGCAGCCGGTGCGGCCGCACGGAGCTGGTGGTCGCCGAGACCGCCGCACCGGCCGTGAACATCACGAACGCGGCCAGGGCGCCCACGAGCGGGCTGCTGACGTGGAAGACGGCCCGCAGCACGACCGGCACCAGTCCCAGGTAGAGGGCCATCAGCATGAACGAGGCCACCACGCCGGGCATCGCCGACGAGAAGAGGCGACGCACCTGAGCGGGCACGGACACGCGCGGGATCAGTGAGGCGAGCGCGCCCGGCTTGGGAGTCGCGGTCTCCGGCGTGAACGCCGCGAAGGCCGTGCCGAGCGCCATGACCGCGGCGAGCACGAGCCACACCGCGAACGCCGCGTCGGAGGCGTATTGGGCGACAACGCCCGAGAACAACGCGCCGATGCCCAGCCCCGCGAGCGGCGCCATGCTGGTCATCTGCGCACCGAGCTTCTTGTGCCGCTCCGGCGCGAGCTCCACGACGGCCGCGCTGAGCGAGCTCGACGCCGCCGCGGTCGCGACGCCCTGCACGACACGGGCGGCGATGAGCCAGCCGATCGACGTCGAGGACAGGAACACCAGCATCGCCACGAGGTCGAGCGCGAGCGAGCCGATCATCAGCGGCCGTCGTCCGACGTAGTCCGACAGCGAGCCGATCACCGGGATCGCGGCCAGCAGCGCGAACGCGTAGACGCCGAACGCCAGGGTCAGCATCGACGGCGGGAGTGCCCACTGCGCCTGGTAGATCGGCAGCAGCGGGGTGGGGGCACCGGCCGCGACGAGGATCGCGACCATCGCCGCCGACATGCCCGCGAAGCCGACGGTCCGGGACAGGTACGGCCTGCGCGCCACCGGGGTGGTGACGCGGTCTAGGACTGCGGTCATGGCGCTTCCTTCGGGTCGGGGTCGAGGACATCGACGCTAACGACCGCGCTTCGTTTTTGCAAGTAAACTTTGTTTTGAAAAGTTTGCAGGTTGGGTGCAAGCTTGCTATGGTCGTAAGGGTGAAGCGACGTGACTTCGGTCAGTACTGCGGTGTCGCCAGGGCGCTGGAGCTCGTGGGCGAGCGCTGGGCGCTGCTGATCGTGCGCGACCTCCTGGTGCGCCCGCGCCGCTACACGGACCTGCAGGAAAACCTGTCGGGCATCCCGACGAACGTGCTGTCCACGCGCCTGAAGGAGCTGGAGCAGGCGGGTGTCGTCGAACGGCAGGTCGCCCCGGCGCCGCAACGGGGCGTGGTCTACGCGCTGACCGCGGACGGCCAGGGGCTGGAACCCGCCATCCTCGCGCTGGGCCGCTGGGGAGCGGTGCACCTCGGCGACCCGCAGCCGGGCGACCGGATCAGCGTCGAAGGCGTGACCCTGAACCTCCGCTCGTCTTTCCAGCCCGCCGAGGCGGTCGGCGTCACGGCGTCGTTCGAGATCCACGCCCGCGACATGGTGCTGCACGCGATCGTCGCCGACGGCGAGCTGACCACCGGCGTCGGTCCGGCCCCCGGCAAGCCCGACCTCACGATCACCGCGCACCTCGCGGACGACGAGCTGGCGTCCTACCGGGCGATCGTGCGGGCGGTGCGGGACGGGCGGGCCGAGCTCGCCGGCCGTCGCGAGCTGGTCGACACGTTCCTGCGCCTGTTCATCGTTCTGCAGCCTGCCTGAGCCCTGAACGAGCCCCCGAACGACGTCGATGAAGGGCTCATTGCTCCACCTCAGGTCGATGAAGGAGCCCTTCATCGAGCACGGGTGACCCTCCGAGCGCGGTGTGCGCGGCGAACATGGGTGTTGCCACGGATGGACACGGGGTGGCATCGCCGGTCAGTCTGCGCAGGCGTGGCGGGAAGTGATCACGGAGAGGCGGGCGCGCGTGTCGTTGTTCGGGCGGATCTTCCTGCTCAACGCCCTGGTTCTGGTGGCGGCGGCCGCGTTGCTGGTGTTCGGGCCCTTCACCGTCTCCACCCCCGCGCTGCTGGGCGAGGTGCTGGTGCTCGCGGCCGGGCTCGTGGTGATGCTGATCGCCAACGCCGTGCTCATCCGCGTGGGCCTGGCGCCGCTCGGCCGGCTGACCCGCGCGATGACGACCATCGACCTGCTCAGGCCGGGGCCCCGGCTCACCACGCGCGGGCACGGCGAGATCGCGGAGCTGATCACCACGTTCAACAGCATGATCGACCGGCTGGAGGCCGAACGCGGCCACAGCGCGGCGCGGGCGTTGTCGGCGCAGGAGGCCGAACGCCGCCGGGTCGCGCAGGAGCTGCACGACGAGGTCGGCCAGTCGCTGACCGCGGTGCTGCTGGGCCTCAAGCGGGTGGCGGACCAGTCGCCGGAGCCGGTGCGTGAGGAACTGCGGCAGGTGCAGGAGACGACGCGGTCCACTTTGGACGAGATCCGGCGCATCGCGCGGCGGTTGCGGCCCGGGGTGCTGGAGGAGCTCGGTCTGGTCAGCGCGTTGAAGGCGCTGGTGGCGGAGATCTCCGAACCCGCGGGGCTCACCGTGCGGCGGTCGTTCGACAGGGACCTGCCCGCGCTGGACGCCGAGACCGAGCTGGTCGTCTACCGCGTCGCCCAGGAAGGGCTCACGAACACGGTCCGGCACGCCGGTGCCGACGCGATCGACCTGTCGTTGCGGGCCCTGGAGTCCGAAGTGGAGCTGTGCGTCCGGGACAACGGCCGCGGGCTCGGCTCGTCGGCGGAAGGCGCGGGAATCCGGGGCATGCGGGAACGCGCGCTGCTCGTGGGCGCCGAGCTGACGGTCGGTGCGGCTCCCGGTGGTGGCACCGAGGTCCGGCTCGTCGTGGAGGCACGGGCATGACGGTGCGCATTCTTCTCGCCGACGACCACGCGCTCGTGCGCCGCGGCGTCCGGCTGATCCTGGACAACGAGCCCGACCTGACCGTGGTGGCGGAGGCGGGCGACGGCGCCGAGGCGATCGCGAAGGCCCGTGCGGACCGGCCGGACCTGGCGATCCTGGACATCGCGATGCCGCGGATGACCGGGCTCCAGGCCGCGCGTGAGCTGTCGAGGCTCATGCCCGACCTGCGGATCCTGATCCTGACGATGTACGACAACGAGCAGTACTTCTTCGAGGCGCTGAAGGCCGGTGCGTCCGGTTACGTCCTGAAGTCCGTCGCCGACCGCGACCTCGTCGAAGCGTGCCGGGCGGCGATGCGCGGCGAGCCGATCCTCCACCCCGGCGCCGTGAACTCGTTGATCCGCCACCACCTCGACCACGCTCGCGCGATCACCGACCGCGAGGAGGAGATCCTCAAACTTGTGGCGGAGGGCCACTCGTCCAAGGAGATCGCCGACCTGCTGGTGATCAGCGTCAAGACCGTGGAGCGCCACCGGGCCAACCTGCTGCAGAAACTCGGACTCAAGGACCGGCTCGAACTCACCCGGTACGCCATCCGCGCCGGGCTCATCGAACCCTAGGAAACCCCAGCGTGAACGTCGAAGTGACGCCCCTGCCCGGCATCGGGGTCAGGCAGGACTTCTCCCTCCGCTCCGGCCGCCGGGTCGGCGTGATCTCGCACCGCGACGGCAGGTTCGACCTGATCCTGTCCAAACAGGACGACCCGGACGCCACCGCCGCGTCGATCCCGCTCGCGCCGGAGGAGGCGGGCACGCTCGCCGGGCTCCTCGGCGCACCCCAGCTGGTCACGCAACTGGCGCGGCAGCACCGCGACATCACCGGCATCACGACCCGCCAGCTGCCGGTCACCGCGTTCGCGGGACGGACTTTAGGCGACACGGCACTGCGCACTCGCACCGGCGCGTCCATCGTCGCCGTGCTGCGCGCGGGTACCGCTCACCCGTCGCCGGGGCCGGACTTCGTGTTCGAGAACGGCGACCTCGCGGTCGTCGTCGGCACCGCGGCGGGTCTCGACGCCGCCGCGGACGTCCTGACGGGCGGCTGAGACGGTGCACGAGACCACGATCGCGCTGATCCAACTGGGTGCGGTCTTCTTCGGCCTCGGCCTGCTGGGCCGCCTCGCCTGGAGGTTCGGCATCTCGCCGATCCCGCTGTACCTGGTGGGCGGCCTCGCGTTCGGCTCGGGCGGGCTCGTGCCGTTGCACGGCATCTCCGAGTTCGCGCACCTGGCGAGCGAGATCGGCGTCGTGCTGCTGTTGTTGCTGCTGGGCCTGGAGTACTCGGCGTCCGAGCTGACCACCGGCCTGCGCAGGTCGTGGATGGCCGGGGTGCTGGACATCGTGCTGAACGCCGCGCCCGGTGCCGTCGTCGCGGTGCTGCTCGGCTGGGGCCCGGTCGGCGCGCTGGCGATGGCCGGTGTCACGTACATCTCGTCGTCCGGGATCGTCGCGAAGGTGCTGGGTGATCTCGGCCGACTGGGCAACCGCGAGACGCCCGTGGTGCTGTCGGTGCTGGTGTTCGAGGACCTGGCGATGGCGGTCTACCTGCCGGTGCTGACCGCGGTGCTGGCCGGCGTGAGCTTCCTCGGCGGACTGACGTCGGTCGCCATCTCGCTGCTGGCCGTCACGGTGGTGCTGGTGGTGGCGCTGAAGTACGGGCGGGTGATCTCGGCCGTGGTGGACAGTCCGGATCACGAGGTGTTCCTGCTCAAGCTCCTCGGCTCGGCGTTGCTGGTCGCCGGGATCGCCTCCGGGCTCCAGGTCTCCGCGGCCGTGGGGGCGTTCCTGCTCGGCATCGCGATCTCCGGGTCGACCGCGGAGAACGCGACCCGGTTGCTGGAGCCGTTGCGCGACCTGTTCGCCGCCATGTTCTTCGTGGTGTTCGGGCTCAACACCGACCCGCGGACGATTCCGCCGGTGTTGCTGATGGCGGTGCTGCTCGCAGTGGTCACGACGTCGACCAAGGTCGCCACGGGCTGGTGGGCGGCCCGCCGGCAGGGGATCGGGGCGATGGGCCGGGCACGTGCGGGGGCCGCGCTGGTGGCGCGCGGCGAGTTCTCGATCGTCATCGCGGGGCTGGCCGTCGCCTCCGGGCACGTCAGCGCGCAGCTGGCAGCTCTGGCCACGGCTTACGTGTTGCTGATGGCGATCATCGGGCCGATCGCGGCCCGGTATGTCGAACCGGTGGGGGAGTTCTTCTTGCGCAGGCGGGCTTCAGCTTCGTGAGGTGGTCCGGGGTCCTGCTCGCGCTGCTGCTGGTGTTCGTCGGCGGCAGCGCGCGTCAGGACGTCGCCGACTCGGGCGCGGGCTCCGGGCTGAGCGCCTCCGTTTCCGCGGTGCACGTGCTTTCCGTGCCGTCACCGGATGCCTGCTGGGCGTTGTGCAGGACGGGGGAGTGGCCGCCTCCGCCGCACGTCCAGGCCTTGCCCGACGTCGGTGGCGAGGTCGCTCCTGAGGTCGTCGCCTCAGGTCGGGGATCGATCCGCGCGCCGCCCCGCGATGCGATCACCGGTTCTGCCGATCCCTGACCTGAGGACTTCCGCATGTCGATTTTCGTGATGGTGTTGCTGGTCGCGTCCGTCATCTTCGGTGCCGGCGCGCTGGGCGCGATGGTGGTGAAGAAGGAGCCGTTCTACGGCGTGGTCGGTCTCGTCACCATCTGTCTCCCGAGCACCTTGCTGGCGTTCGCCTACCTGGCCGTCGCCTGACCGGCGCGGGTGGTGGTCAGCGCAGGTCGACCACCACCCGCCGCCCGGCGTGGACGACCCGGCTGGACCCGTCGGCCCGGTGCACGACGACCGTCCAGTCCCGTGTGGACGGTCTGGTGGGCTGCACCACCAGAATCCCGTCGCGCTGGGTGAGCCGCGTCCGGCCGCCGTCCTCGTACAGCGTGAAGTCGGCACGAGCCCCGGCGGTCACGTGCACGGTCAACGCGTCGGTCGAGCCCTCGCCGCGCTCGACCAGCATCCCGCCCGCGCGCAGGAACACCGGCATGGTGTCCCAGCCCGCGCTCACCGTCGCCCAGCTGTTGCCCTGGTAGACCTGACCGGTGAAGTAGTCGGTCCACTGACCCGGCGGGAACCACACCCGCGTCGACCCGACCTCACCGGGCGTCGTGATCGGCGCCACCAGCACGTCCGGGCCGAGCAGGAACTGACTGTCCGCGGTGGAGTAAGCCTCCGGGGTCGACGGGTGGTCCAGATAGGCCGGGCGCACCACGGGCACGCCGGTGCGGTTCGCCTGCTCCGCCAGTGTGTAGATGTACGGCACCAGGCGCTCGCGCAGGTTCAGGAACTTCGTCGCGGAGGCCTGCGCGGCCGGACCGTACTGCCACGGCAGGCGGTCGCTGTGGTTGCTGTGCAGCCGGGTGATCGGCTGGAACGCGCCCAGCTGCACCCACCGCGCGTACAGGTCGTCCGGCAGCTTGGTCGTGTAGCGCACCTGGCCGTTGTCCAGATAGGTCTCCGAGCCGCGCAGGCCGGTGGTGTCGTTGTGGCCGCCGATGTCGTGGCTGATCGCGGACATCCCGGTCGACGCCGCCTCGGCCGAGGTGTAGCCGATGGTTCCCTTCAGCGCACCCCAGGTGGACGACGTGTCGCCGGTGAAGTGCAGGGTGGTGCGCTTCTCGGCCCACGGTCCGGTCGGCAGCGGGCCGGAACCGCTGTACCCGCCCGCCTGCAGGGAGCCGAAGCCGCGCGAGAACGCGAAACCGCCGAGCTTCGCGTACTGCTCGTTGATCCACGAGTCCGGTGTGACGCCGCGCAGCGACGAACTGGAGCCGTCGCAGCACCAGTCGAGCCACCAGAAGTCGGTGGGCATGCCGCGGTGCAGTTCGAGGTACGCGCGCAGCTGGTCCGGGTCACCCCAGTCGAACACGTAGCAGTCGGCGCAGGAACCCCTGGCGAGCTTGCCGCGGGCGATGCTCTGCGCCTTGGCGAAGTCCGGGTCGCTGCCCTGGATGCTCGGGTGGATGTTGAGCGTGGTGTGCAGGCCTTCGCGGTGTGCCCAGTCCAGGAAGCCCTGCGGGTCGGGGAACTTGGCGGTGTCGAACTGCCACCCGTTCCACGTGTTGCGCGCCTTGAAGTCGGTGTCGACGACCAGGACGTCCAGCGGCACGCCGTGCTCGCGGAACGCGGGCAGGATGCGGTCGCGGTAGTCGGCCGCGGTCCGGTCGATGTACTCGGAGTACCAGACGCCGTAGGCCCACCGCGGCAGCAGCTTCGGCCCGCCGGTCAGCCGGGCGAGATCACCCAGGGCCGCCTTGAGGTCCTGGCCGTACCCGAACACGTACCCGTCCTGGTACGGCCGCGCGCCGCGGTCCGGGCGCGGGGTCGCGGTGCTTCCGTTGTACAGAGCGGAAACCGTGTCGTCCAGCAGGTACCAGCCGTCCCGGTACAGCAGTCCGGGGAAGAGGCGCGGATCGCCGGACGTGCCGGTGTAGCCGTCCAGCGAACGCCGGTAGCCGCCGAGCGCCAGGTGTTGCCGCTCCGAGCTGATGCCGATGGTGTCCAGGTTGACGTGGCAGCCGCTGTCCGGGCACGTCACCACGAGATCGGAAGTGCCTGCGGGCAAAGGGAGCTGGACCGTCGTGGTCGCCCACGTCGTCCAGTCCGCCGTCACCGGCACGGTGATCGCCTGCCCGTTCAGCAGCACGGTGCGCGGCTCGTGCCTGCCGTCGCCGCCGACGCCGTTGGCATAGCGCAGGGTCACCGGGTAGGTGCCCGCCGCCGGCACCCCGGTGATCCGCTGGCCCAGCCGCGTGCCGCCGACCAGTTCCGCGACGAACCCGGTCCCCGCGAACCCGGCGTGGTCGTCCGCGATCGTCGCCGCCCCGGTGAGCGCGCCGTTCTCGGCCTCGCAGGTGGTGCCGAACCGGCAGTCGTCCACCGCGCGTTGCGGCGTACCGGGAAATGCCTGGCCCGGAGTCAGCAGGGCAAGGCTGTCAACGTTGACATCGCCCGAGTCGGCCGTGCTCTTCACCAGCGTGACGCGGTGCTCTCCGGCCGCCAGGTCGACCTCGGTCTCGACGAGCTTCCAGTCGCGCCAGTCCGCGGTCGCGGGCACGGTGATCTGCCGCGCCCGCCCGTCGACGCCGAGGCTCAGCGTCCGGTTCTCGTGCTTGCCGTCGCCGCCCTGCCCGTTGGCGTACCTGACGACCACGCGGTGTCTGCCCGCGCTGGTGGCGTTGACGGTCGCGGTGATTCCGTTGTTGGTGGCCGAAAATCCGGCGACGAAGCCCACACCGGTGTAGCCGGCGTGGTCGGTCGCGACGAGCATCCCCTCCCGCTGCTGGTCTTCGGCTTCGCAGAGCTGCCCGGTCGCGCAGACCACCCGCCGCCACGGGGACGCGGTCGTGTCACGGGTGCGGAGTTCGAGGTTGTCCGCGCGGAACGGACCGGAACCCACCCGGTAGCGCAAGGTCAGGGCGGACGTCGTGATGACCAGCCACCCGTCCTGGACCCGCGAGCTGTAGGCCGTGCGGGGGAACGACCGATTTACAACGTTGTAAGTGGAGGCGTTCTCGAACCCGCCGTCGCCGGCGTACTCGGTGCGCACCAGGGTGGGGGAGAGGACCTGGAACCTGGCCTGGCCGGACACGACCGTGCCGCTCGGACCGGCGGTCGCCGGAACGGGGAGAACCAGGCTGAGCAGAGCCAGCAGGGGTGTGAGTGTTTTGCGCATCCATGCTCCTCGTCTGACGCCATCGGCTGCCGAGGTGGTGCTTTCAGGTACCTGAACCATTCCGGGCCGTGGTGGAGCGATCAAGAGCCCATTTGCCGCACCTCGATCACTCGTCGGGCAGCAGCGGCACGGAGATGCCCGGGTCACGGCCCAGCAGCACCGCTCGGGTCACCGATGTTGCGCCGTACCGGTTTTTCAACCGGTCCACAGTGGCGTCGAGCGCGCCGGGCGGTCGTTCGCCGAACGGCAGCATCAGCTGGATCGTGTTCTCGTCGCTCAGGTTCGCCAGGGACACGCCGAGCAACGTGATGCCGCGCGCGGTGATCTCCGGCGTGGCGGTGGCGAGCAGCTGCCGTGCGGTCGTCAGCAGCAGTGCGGTGTCCGCGCTCGGGTGGATCAACGTGTGCGAGCGCGTGGCGCGCGTGAAGTCGGCGAAACGCAGGCGCAGCACCACGGTCCGGCACGCGCGGTGTGCGGTGCGGAGGCGTCGGCACACGCCGTCGACCAAGGACACGAGGACGGCGTCCAGGTCGTCCGGCGTGCGGCCGAGCGCGCGCTGGGAGCCGATCGAACGGCGGCGGCGCCCCACCTGCACCGGGCGCGGATCGCGGTTGTGCGCCAACGCGTGCAGGTGCCGGCCCGCGGCCTTGCCCAGGATCGAGACCAGGTCGCTCTCGTCGAGCCGCGCGACCTGGCCGACCGTGCGCAGGCCCAGCGCGTGCAGCTTGGCCGCGGTGACCTTGCCGACGCCCCACAGCCGTTCGACCGGCAACGGGTGCAGGAACTCGAGCTCCGCGTCCGCCGGCACGACGAGCAGACCGTCCGGTTTGGCCACCGCGCTCGCGACCTTGGCCAGGAACTTCGTCCGCGCCACCCCGACCGTGATCGGCAGCCCGACCTGGTCGAGCACGCGTGCGCGCAGCCGCCGCGCGATCACGTCCGGCGGTCCGGAAATCCGGTGCAGGCCACCGACGTCCAGGAACGCTTCGTCGATCGACAAACCCTCGACCAGCGGTGTGGTGTCGCGGAAGATCTCGAACACCGCCTTGCTCGCCGCGGCGTAGGCCGACATCCGGGGCGGCACGACGATCGCGTTCGGACAGAGCCGCAACGCCCGTGCGCCGCCCATCGCCGTGCGGACGCCGAAAGCCTTGGCCTCGTAGCTCGCGGCCAGCACCACCCCGCCACCCACGATCACGGGACGGCCGCGCAGGCGCGGGTCGTCGCGCTGCTCGACCGACGCGTAGAACGCGTCCAGGTCGGCGTGCAGGACGGGTGTCGGGCTCACGAACACATGTTCGCATCCATCACTCGTTCAGCACAGTGCCGTTGGGGCTGCCACCTCGTTCGCGCTCAGCCCGGGTAGTGACTTGCCGACGGGCCGCCGGTATAACTTGTTCTCATACAGCAAGAGTGAGGAAGATCACATGAACCACACAATGAGGTGTGACAACGGTTCCAAGGGTCCCTCCCGACGCTCATTCCTGACTGGAACTGGTTCTATTCTTGGCGCTGTCGCCCTCGGCGGCCTGAGTTCCCCGGCCCGGGCGGCCGTCCCCGAGACCATCGCCGACGCCGCCACCGTGCCCGCCCTCGTGATCGGCACCGGCTACGGCGGGTGCGTCGCGGCGCTGCGCCTGGCCCAGGCCGGTGTGGACGTCCACATGATCGAGATGGGCATGGCCTGGGACACCCCCGGCGCGGACGGCAAGATCTTCGCCACCACGACGTCCCCCGACCAGCGCTCCTACTGGCTGCGCACCAAGACCAAGCAGCCGCTCAGCAACTTCCTCGGGTTCCCGATCGACCGGACGATCCCGCGCTACACCGGGGTTCTCGACGCCGAGGAGTTCGCCGGCATCACCGTCTACCAGGGCCGCGGCGTCGGCGGCGGCTCGCTCGTCAACGGCGGCATGGCGGTGACCCCGCGCCGCGAGTACTTCGGCGGGATCCTCCCGACCGTGAACCCCGACGAGATGTACGACGTCTACTACCCGCGCGCCAACACCGAGCTCGGTGCGAACCTCATCGACCCGGAGTGGTTCGAGACCACCGACTGGTACCAGTTCGCGCGGGTGGGCAGGAAACAGGCGCAGCGGTCCGGGTTCCCGTTCGTCTTCGTGCCCACGGTGTACGACTGGGACTACATGGAGCAGGAGGCGGCCGGAACCGTCCCGAAGTCGGCGCTGGCGGGGGAGATCCTGTACGGCAACAACTACGGCAAGAAGTCCCTGCAGAAGACCTACCTGCCGAAGATCAGGGCGACCGGGCGCGTGACGATCTCACCGCTGCACCGCGTCACCACGGTCGAACCGACGTCCGGCGGTTACACGGTCACGATGGAACAGCTCAACACCACGGGTGACACGGTGGCCACCAAGCAGGTGACCGCGGCCAGGGTGTTCTTCGCGGCCGGCAGCGTCGGCACGAGCAAGCTGCTGGTCAAGCTGAAGTCCACCGGTGCGCTGCCCAACCTCAACGGCGAGGTCGGCAAGGGCTGGGGCGACAACGGCAACGTCATGTGCGGCCGCGCCAACCACATGTGGGACCCCACCGGCCCGTCGCAGTCGACCATCCCCACGCTCGGCATCGACAACTGGGTCAACGGCGGCGCGTTCGCGGAAGTCGCGCCGCTGCCGACCGGCATCGAGACCTACGCGTCGTTCTACCTGTCGATCACCAAGACGCCGAACCGCGGCGAGTTCAGCTGGAACGCCGCCACCGGCAAGGCGGAACTGAACTGGCAGACCGCGTGGAAGCAGACGTCCATCGACGCCGCCAAGTCCATCTTCGACAAGATCAACGCGAAGGAGGGGACGATCTACCGGACCGACCTCTTCGGCGTGTACAAGGTCTGGGGCGACCAACTGACCTACCACCCGCTCGGCGGCGCGATCCTCAACCGGGCCACCGACAACTACGGGCGCCTGCACGGTTATCCGGGCCTGTACGTCATCGACGGGTCGCTGATTCCCGGCAGCACCGCGGTGAACCCGTTCGTCACGATCACGGCGCTGGCCGAGCGCAACATCGAGAACATCATCGCGACCGACCTCTAGGCCCTCCCGTCTCGTCGCGCCTCACCGCTCCGGCCGCCCCGTTGTCGATGAAGGGCGCCTTCATCGACACCAGGTGGATGAAGGCGCCCTTCATCCACGACGACGAACGGCCGGAGCGGGCGAGGTCCTTTGTGGACGCGGCTCAGAACTTCGGCAGCACGCACCGGGTGTCCAGGCCCAGCACGTGGTTCAGCCTGCCGAACGCGAGCCAGGAGCCGATGCACATGCTCAGCTCCGCGATCTCCACCTGGCTGTAGTGCGCGGTCATGCGGGACCAGAACTCCTCGTCGAGACCGTGGTGATCCAGTGCGTACCGCTCGGCGTACTCCGCGGCCAGCCTGGCGCGGTCGTCGAGGGCGTCGGTGGTGCGCCACTGGGTCACCGCGTCGAGGAACGTCTCCTCGACCTTGCGCCCGTCCTGTTCGGTCCGCCAGTCCAGGCAGAACAGGCACCCGTTGATCTGCGCGATCCGCAGCCGTGCCGCCTCGAACTCGCGCAGCCCGAGCGTGGTGTGCGAGTACACCGCGAGCGAGAGGTTCGCGGCGGCGACACCGATGCCGGGCACCATCTCGCCCCACACGTAGGCGATCGGGTCCTTGCCCTCGGGGACGTCGAGGTTCATCGTGCGGTCCTCCCGAGCTTGCCGGTGGCGGGGCGCAGCGGGACGTCAAGTGCGTCGTAGAGCCCGGGACCCGCCTCGACCAGCCGGTCGATCGCGTTGACCAGGCGGCCGGCCGCGGTCGCGTTGCCGCCGGCGGAACGGTTCTCGCCCTCGTCGGTGGCCTCGACGGAGACCTCGATGCGCGGGCGTCCCTCGATGATCACCTTGTGCGCGCCGTCGCCGGACGGTGGCATCGGCCAGTCCGTCGCGCACGACGCGTGGATGCGCGTGACGTGTTCGATGACGATGAGCGGTTCACCGCCGACGACGCCCTGTACCTCGAACCGGATCGCGCCCTGGGTACCCGCCTCGAACTCGCCCATGGTCCGAGTCGTCACTCCTGCGTCGAGCGCGCGCCGGTCGACGGTCTCGCGGATCTCCTCGACCTCGACGCCCAGCGCTCTGGCCATCAGCCGGATCTGCCCGCCCCACACCATGGTCGGCACCGTCGGCATCAGCATCGGCGCCTGGTAGTCGAGCGGCTGTCCCATGCCGATCAGCCACCGCACGGCGTCGGGCTGGTCGTAGGTGGAGTAGTCGAAGATCTCCTGGCAGCGGATCGCGTCGATCTCGCTGCCGAGTCCGCTGACCAGCAACGGCAGCACGTCGTTGCCCCAGCCCGGGTCGACGCCCGAGACGAAGAGCGATCCACCGCCCTCCTTGATCGCGGCTAGAACCGGTTCTCGCAACTCCGGCGGTGCGCTGCGGTGGTCGTAGAGCGCGTACAGCGAGGGCGTGACGACCGCCGCCCCGGCCCTGATCGCCCTGGTGATGTCGGCGAGCGCGTCGTCCGGCCGGATGTCGCCCGACGCCGCGTACACCACCGCGCCTGGACTCGTGGCGAGCACCGCGTCGACGTCATCGGTTGCGGTGATCCCGAGTTCGGCGTCGAGACCGGCGAGGGTGCCCGCGTCGCGCCCGGCCTTCTCGGGGTTGTGCACGACCACGGCCGTCAGCTTGAGCCCCGGATGTGCCTCGACGGCTCGGATCGCGGCCCGGCCGACGTTTCCCGTGCCCCACACCACTGTGGCGATCATGCCGGCCAGCATAACTAGAACACGTTTCAGTTGTATAGCCTGCGGTTCGGGGTGCCGGGGCCCGCCGGGTGTGGTCAGGTGGCTGGTGTGACCACCGAGCAAGCACAGTGGGTGGCGGTCGAGCACCGCTTCCTGGGCCTGGACCGGCGGACGTTCCGGCCCGCGCTGATCGCGTTCGCCATCGCGGTCCTGCTGGCGTACGGACTGCCCGCGCTCAACGCCGCGATCCCGTGGCACAACGAGATCAAAGCCGGCGACGTGCTCGATCTCGGTGACGGCGCGACCGCGGTGCCACCGGTGGGCTGGCAGCTGGAGAACGGCACGCTGACGGGCGCGTCACCGACGAGCCTGCAGATCGACCTCGCGACCGGCGGCGCGACGATCGCCCTGCGCGGCGCGTCGTTCACTTCAACCGCGGACGCGTTCCTCGACCAGGTGCTGCGGTCGCAGGGCAGTCCCGGGGTGAACGCCGCGCGCGGGACCGTGACGGCCGCGGGAGGACTGGTCGGCGTCGCGCAGAGCAGCAGTGCTCCCGGAGGGGACGTGCTGCAGGTGGCGTTCAAGATGTCGGACCGCGTGGCGCTGCTCGTGCGGGTGCGGACCGCGCCCGGCCAGTTCGAGCGCTACCAGGACACCGTCGGCGCGTTGCTGCGCTCCATCACGCCGGGAGCGGGCCGATGACCGCCGCCAAGACCGCCCAGCTGACCGCCATCGGGCAGTCCGGCTGGGGGCAGCCGTTCCGGTTGTTCCAGCCGCAGAACCTCGCGTTCTGGGTCTACGCCGCGGGTGTGGGCGCCGGCGCGCTCGCGGTGCTGCGGTACTTCGGGCCCGGCGCCGACTTCTACCGTCCCGCGCTGACCGGTGGCGTGCTGCTGTTCGGCCTGTACCTGGTGCCGTGGCTGCTGCTCCTGCGCCGCCAGAACCGCTACACCGCACAGCCCGGCGGCCTGCTCGCCGCGGCGTTCTGCTGGGGCGGGGTGGCGGCGACGTTCTGGATCGCGCTGCCCGCCAACTCCGCGCTGCTGGAGATCTGGGCGAAGGTGGGCGGCACCCGGTTCGCCGCCGACTGGGGTGCCGGGCTGGCCGCGCCGATCAACGAGGAGATCGGCAAGGCGCTCGGGCTCGTGCTGCTGATCGGGCTGGCGCCGCGGTTGGTGCGCGGCGCGTACGACGGGTTCATCATCGGCGCGTTCATCGGCCTGGGGTTCCAGGTCTTCGAGGACGTGCTGTACGTCTACAACGGTGCCGCGCAGTCGTTCGGCGTCGACCAGATCGGGTCGTCGCTGCAGATCTTCGTGGTCCGCGGCGCGACCGGGATCGTGTCGCACGCGTTGTTCAGCGCGATCTTCTGCGCCGGTCTGATGTGGGTGATCGGCAGGACGCCCGGCGAGCGCAACGTGGCGCGCGGCCTGCTCACGATGCTCGCCGCCATGGTCTTCCACTTCGCGTGGGACGACATGGGCGTCATCGGCGGGGTGCCGGCGGTCGTGCTGCCGTTCCTGATCGGGGCGGTCGAACTGTGGACGCTGTTCTACGTCATGCGGCACGCCGCGCGGCAGGAACGCGCCTGGATCCGCGACCTGCTCGCACCCGAGGCCGAGACGGGAGTGGTGGACCCGGCGCTGCTGAGCGCCGTCAGCGGGCTGCGCAGGGAGCGCAAGGCGTTCCGCAAGCTCGTGCGCAACCGGCGCAGGGCCCGTCACCTCGTCGAGGCCGCCGGCGACCTGGCCCGCGAACTGGCGCTCGCCGGTGGTCACGAGACCGCGCGCGTCGCGCACGCCAGAGCCGAAGTGCTCCGGCTGAGGGGAGCGTGACAACCGAACGGCGGGGCACCCCCGTTCCATGAGTGTGATCTCCACTCGCGAGCTGCCGAGGACAACCGCCGCGCCCGCTGTGCACGGTCAGTGGACGGTCGTGGTCGTGCTGCTCGTGCAGATGGCGATCGCGATGGTCACGGCGGCCGTGCAGCAGACGCCGACGATCGACGAGCCGGTGTACGTCGGTGCGGCGGTGGTCCAGGCGCAGCAGCACAGCCTGCGCTACAACCCGGAACACCCGCCGCTCGGCAAGCTGATCATGGCGACCGGGCTGGCGTTCGCGGACGTGCGGCTCGACCCCGCGTTCGACGGCGACCAGACCGAGCTCGGATGGCACGTGCTGTACGAGTCGGGCAACGACCCTGCGCGGCTGTTGCTGCTGGCCCGGTTGCCGATGGTCGTGCTGACGCTGCTGTTCGGGCTGGTCGTGTTCCTGTTCGCCAGAGACCTGTCCGGACCTGTCGGCGGGATGGTCGCGCTCGCGTTGTACGCGCTCTCACCGGACGTGATCGCACACGGTTCGTTGGCGACGCTTGACGTTCCCACGGCGGGATTCCTGCTGACCTCGGCCTGGTTGCTGTGGCGGGCTCGGACACGGGCGGTCCACCTGCCCCTGGCCGGACTCGCGCTGGGAGCGGCACTGGCGACGAAGATGAGCGCGCTGGCCGCGGTCCCGGTGTTGCTGGTGCTCGCCGCGCTGTCGGTTGAACGCGCACGGCTCAAGGCGGCCGCTGTCGTCGCGCTCGTGGCGGTTGCCGTCGTGTGGGTGTCCTACCTCGCCGTGGACCCGTTCCTGCGCTGGGACATCGACGTGCCGCCGGTGTCCGGGGTGCGCGCTGTCGCCGACTGGTTGCCGTTCCCCAAGCCCTACCGGGACGGGATGCACGTTCAGTTCGGTCTGGAAGACCGCGTGTGGGGCGGGTTCCTGTTCGGCACGCACTACTCCGGTTCGCGCTGGTACTACCTGCCGGTCGCGCTGCTGGTGAAGGCACCGCTGGGCGCGCTGGTGCTCTGGCTCGCCGGTGCCGCGGTGATGGCGCGTCGCCCGGCTGCGCCCTACGTGCTCGCTCCGGCGGGCGTGCTGCTCGCCGCGGCGATGACCGGCAGTCGTGACCTCGGGGTGCGGTACGCGATCTTCGTGCCGATGTTCCTGGCGGTCGCCGCCGGTGCCGTGGTCGCCGTGCGCCGACGGTGGGTCCATGTCGCGGTGGCGGGTCTCGTCGCGTTGGTCGCCGTCAGTTCGTTGCGTGCGTTTCCCTACTACTTGCCGTATTCGAACGAGGCGTTCGGCGGGCCGGAGGAGACTTATCTGCGGTTGCACGATTCCAACGTGGACTGGGGCCAGGACCTCGGACGGCTGGCCGACCGGCTGCGGGACCGTTATCCGGGCGAGCGGATTTGGCTCGTCTACAAGGGAGCGGGCGTGCCGTCGTACTACGGCATCGACGCGGCCGACCCGCGCACCGCGCCCCCGAACCGGGTGCGGGGACTGCTCGTCGTCTCCGACTCCGCCATCGCCAAGGCGGACGACCGGCTCAAGGCGCTGATCGCCGGCAGCACGCGCATCGACGAGGTCGGCCACTCGATCACGATCTACCGCCGCCCTGCACCAGCCCGTTGACGTGGGCGTAGGCCACGGCGTGCACCCGGTCGCGCAACCCCAGCTTGGCCAGCACGCGGGACACGTGCGTCTTCACGGTCTCGTCGCCGACGTGCAGCTGAGCGGCTATTTCGGCGTTGCTGCGGGCCTCCGCGACCAGCTGCAGCACCTCGCGTTCCCGCGCGGTGAGCAGGGCGAGCTCCGGCGGCGCCGGCGGAGGGGCGAGGCTGACCGCGAACCGCGCGATCAGCCGTTGCGTGACGGACGGGTCGATCAGCGCGTCGCCGCGGGCCGCCACCCGGACCGCGGAGATCAGCTCCTCCGGCGGCAGGGACTTCAGCAGGAACCCGCTGGCACCGGCGTTCAGCGCCCGGTAGACGTACTCGTCGCTGTCGTAGGTCGTGAGCAGGACGATCTTGGTGCGGTTCGCCGGGTCGGCCAGGATCATCTCGGTGGCGTCGAGCCCGTCCAGCTTGGGCATGCGGATGTCCAGCACCGCCACGTCCGGGCGCAGCCGCGCCACCTCGGTCACGGCCGCCCTGCCGTCGGCGACCTCGGCGACGCAGCGCAGGTCGGACTGCGTCTCGAAGATCGCGCGCAGGCCCGAGCGCAGCATCGCGTGGTCGTCGGCCAGCAGCACCGTCAGGGTCATGACGCCTCCAGCGGGAACGTGACGGCGGTCCGCCAGGTCCGCCCGTCCGGTTCGAGCCCGTACCGCGTGGTGCCCGCGAACATGCCCGCGCGGTTGCGCATCCCCACCAGGCCGCGGCGCACCGAACCGGACTGGCCGTCACCGGCGCCCGCCGTGTTGGCCGCGGCGATCGTGAGCGAGTCCGGCGCGTACTCCAGCGTCACCGTCACGCCCGACGCGTCGCCGTGCCGCAGGGCGTTCGTGAGCATCTCCTGGATGATCCGGTAGACCGTGATGTCCAACGACTCCGGCACGTCGCGTTGCCGCCCGCGCACCTCCAGCCGGGCCGGTGTGCCCGCCGCGCGCACCCTGTCGAACAGCTCGTCGAGGTTGTCGAGACCGGGTTGTCGGACGCCCTCGGATTTGTCGCCGTGCAACAGGTCGAGCAGGTGCCGCAGGTCCACCATGGCCGCGCGGCTGGACGTCTCGACCGACCGCAACGAGGTGGCGAGCTTCAGGTCGCCGTTCGGCAGGCTCAGCCTGGCGGCACCCGCGTGCAGGCCGATCGCGCTGACGTGGTGCACGATCACGTCGTGCAGGTCGCGGGCGATCGCGCTGCGCTCCTCGGTGATCGCCTTGGTGACCGCCGCCTCCGCGTCCGCCTTCTCCATGGCGGAACGCTTCTCCAGCTCGGCCAGGTAGGCGCGGCGGGCCGTGGTGTACCGGCCGACGAGCCACGGCAGCACCGCGATCTTCGCGACCACGAGCAGCGTCCGCACCGGGTCCGAGCCCATCACCAGCGAGCAGGTGGCGCCGCTGGCCGCGAGCACGCCGAGCGAGACCCACGCCGGTGCACCGCGCAACCAGGCACCCGCGCGGTAACCGGCGATCAGCAGGCCCGCCTCGTTGGCGTGGATCCGGCCGCCCGTGGTGAACAGCAGCAGCACGGGGACGGCCGCCTGCACCGCCGCGACCCAGCCCGCCGACTTCGGGGGACCGGCCAGCAGCGCGTCCACCGCGAGCGTCAGCACGAGCACGGCGGCGGCCTGCCACGGCGGGCAGCGGGAGAACAGCACGAAGCCGCCGTCCGCGACCATGCAGGTGGCCGCGACCAGCCACGACTGGTGCTTCAGTGACAGCTTGATCGGGTACATCGCCGCAAATCCTGCCGCATCCCGACCCTGAGAACGTCCTTCTTCGCAGGGGTCGGATGTCCCCCGCGCGGGGGAGGAGGTTTCAGACCGTGCAGTGACGCGGCCGACCGGCCGTGATCGCTACCTTCGGCCACGATGAAGCGAAGCGTTGCGGTGCTGCTGCTGGCGCTGGGCGCGGTCCTCGGGATCGCGGCCCCGGCGCAGGCCGACGGCGCCCAGTCCGGTGCGGACCTCCACGTCGCCCAGACGCTCGGCGACCGCGACCTCACGGTGATCATCCGGCGGGTCGCGGAGGTGCCCGGTCCCGTGCACGTCGACGTGGTGACGCACGCCGGGTCGCCGCCGGGCGAGATCACGCTGACCGCGCGGGCGGCCGGTGCCGCGAGCAGCACGGCGAAGGTCGTGCTCGGTGCCGGGCCCGGCTTCTACTCGGGTGTGGTCCAGGTGGACCGGCCGGGGCCGTGGGAGCTGGCGGTCGACGAGGCGACGATCCCGTTCGTCGTTCCGGCGCTCGTGTCGTCACCGTGGGAGAACACGACCTACGGCGGGTTCATCGCGGCGGGGCTGTTCCTGTTCGCGGCACTGCTGCTCGCGGCGCTCGGCAGGCCCCGCCTCGCGCTCGTGCCCACGGCCGGCCTGGTCGCGGGGGTCGCCGTCGCGGTGACGGCGGCGCTGCTGTCGCCGAGCATCCCGCCGGTCGCGGCTCCCGGCACACAGCTGGACCCGACGTTCGACAACGTCAACGACCCGTACCAGCGGACGTCCGCGGTGGACTTCTCGCGGCCGCCGGTGAACCTCGTGCCGACCATGAAGGACGACGACCTCGTGCTCAGCCTGACCGACGGGTCGTCCGGCCGGCCCGTGGACGACCTGCTGGTGCACGACAGCGCGTTCATGCACCTCGTGGTCGTGTCGCCGTCCGGGCAGCTGCGGCACCTGCACCCGATCCGCACGGCGCCCGGCGAGTACCGCGCCCGGTTGCGGGCGTCCGAACAGGGCACGCACGCGATCGCCGCCGAGATCGCCCGGCGCGGCGGGGGAGTGCAGCTGCTGCGCTCCAGCATCGACGTCTCCGGGAGTGCCGCCCGGCCGGACGACGGAAAAGCCGACCTGAAAACGGAAATCCGGGAGGCGGGGCGGCCGAGCACGATCACCGCCGGGTTCGGCCGGCGGGACCTGCAGCCGTGGCTGGGCATGCTCGGGCACATGATCGTCGTCGGCCCGGTCTCCGGCAGCCCGGTGACCGCGCCGATCTGGGCGCACGTGCACGCCATGATCCCGCCGGCGCCCGGCATGCCCGACAAGCCGGACGAGAGCGTCGCCGCGTACGGGCCGGACGTGCCGTTCACCTACTCGTTCCCGTTGCCGGGCAAGTACCTCGTGTGGATCCAGGTCGAACGGGACTACTCGGTGGTCACGGTGCCGACGGTGGTCGAGGTGCCCGCGGGGAAGGGGGTCTCCGAGAAGTGAAGCGTTCCGTTCTGGTCGCACTGGCCGTGGTCGTCGCCGTCGTCGGTGCGTTGATCGTGCTGTGGCCTCGTGGTGTCGAGGCCCAGGCGCACCTGGCCGAAAGCGCGCAGCTGCGGTTCGTGCTGACGCCCGCGAGCACCAAGAGCGGCGTGAACTCGTTCGACCTGCGGATCACCGATCGCGCGGGCAATCCCGCGCAGGGCGACGAGGTCGTCGTCGAACCGGCAATGCCGCAGATGGGCCACGCGATCGCCCCGATCACCGCGGGGCCGCTCGAACCCGGTCACTACCGGGTGGGGGACGTCGGCCTGTTCATGGCAGGCCAATGGGAAATCACCGTGTCACTCAGCGCGGAGCGGGTGGTCATCCCGCTGCTGCTCACCTGAAGGGGGATCACCAATGGACATCACGGCCGTGGCGCCGTCGTCGAGGACCGTCCCGAAGGGGTTGGTGCCGGCGGGCCTGGTGCTCGGGGGCACCCTGATCTCGCTCGTCGGCCTGACCTGGGACATCCAGTGGCACTCCGACGTCGGACCGGACACGTTCTTCACGTTGCCGCACCTGTTCCTGTACGCGGGCAGCGCGATCTCCGGACTCGCGAGTCTGGTCGTGGTGCTGATGACGACCGCGGACACCAAGCGCGCGAAGGACGTCGACCCGATCGTCGGCGGCCGCGCGGTCGGCGTCTTCGGCCGCACGTTCGCCGCGCCCGTCGGCTACCTGATCTCCGGCACCGGCGCGGCCCTGTTCCTCGTGTACGGCCTGTGGGACCAGTGGTGGCACGGCCTGTACGGCTTCGACGCCGTGATCGACTCGCCACCGCACATCGGTCTGCTGCTGTCGATCTCGATCACCATGGTCGGCACGGTCATGGTCTTCGCGGTCGCCCGCGAGCAGCGCTGGGGAACGTACGGCACGGTCGTGGGCGCGGCGGCGCTGCTCGTGTTCAGCATGGTGACGTCGCTCGGCCTGCGCGCGGTGCCCAGTGCGCTGGTCAACCCGGTGTCCGTGGGCACGGCGTTCTTCTCGGTGATGATCCTCGTGATGGCCGCCCACGCGCTGGACCGGCGCGGCGGCGCGCTGGCCGTCGGCGTGACGGTCGCGGTGCTGCAGGCGGTGTTCTGGTGGTTCTCGCCGTGGGCCGCCGAGGTCTACGCGAACGCCACCGGCCTGCCGCTGCGCGACTACACCGACGGCATCCCCGGCATGCCGAACATGATCCCGATGTGCCTGGTCGTCGTCGCGGTGGCGGTGGAACTGCTGCACCGGCTGCCCGTCTGGGTCCCAGGCGCGGTCGGTGGCGCGCTCATCGCGGCCTGCGCGCCGTTGCAGCGCCTGCTCACCTACGGAGCGCCCTTCCACGCCAACGCCCGCTACCTCGCCACCATCGTCGTCGCCGCGGCGTTCGGTGCCCTCGCCGCCCTGCTCGGCCGCCGCTTCGGGCACATGCTGCGCCTTCTCGCACCAGCAAAGGAAAACCGCCATGCGTAAGACGTTGCTGGGACTGCTCGGCACGGCCGCCCTCCTGCTCGGCCTCGCCGCACCGGCGCTCGCCTTCGAGCCGGTGAACGTCGTCCACACCGAGAAAGTGCAGGCGGGACCGTACGACCTGACCGTCGGCTTCAGCACGTGGCCGATCAAAGCCATGCAGTCACTGGACTTCACGTTCGCGCCCGAGGGCGGCGTCGCGGACAAGAAGGGCACCCTGACGATGCTCCACGGCGAGAAGCTGGTGGACGACGAACCGTTGGCGCGCCATCCCCGCAAGCGCGAGGTCTGGGGCCTGGACGTGCGGTCGCTGCCGGAGCAGGGGACGTGGACGTTCAAGTTCGACCTCGACGGCCCGGCCGGTCCCGCGACCGGTGAGCTCAAGAACCTCCAGGTGATGGACCAGCCCGGCCCGCCGATGGGGCTGTCGTGGGCGATCAGCACGATCCCGCTGTTCGGCCTGATCGCGTTCATCGTGATCGCGTGGCGGCGGACCAGGACGCCTTAGCTCCGGGCGGGCGCGAGCACCATCCGGCCGTGGCTGGTGCCGCCGGACTGACGTTGCCAGGCATCGGCGACCTCGGCCAGCGGCACCACCTCGTGGTCGACGCTGAGCCGCCCGTGCGCGGCCAGGTGGGCGACGGTCGAGATGGCCTCGGCTCGTTGCTGCGGGCTGAGCTCGTTGTTGGTGTAGCCGGACAGCCGCAGTGACCGGCTGCGCAGGGTGGCGGACGTGACCGGGCACGTCTCACCGGCCGAGCTGCCCAGGTTCACCCAGCGCCCGCCCGGCCGCAGTGCTTCGGCGGCGGCCGCGGCGGGCGGTCCGAAGAGCGGGTCGAGCAGGAGGTCTGCGTCCGGGGCGGCCTCCCTGAACTGCGCGGCGAGGTCGTCGGTGGCCAAGTCGATCACGGCGTCCGCGCCCGCGCGCAGGGCTCGTTCGCGGCTTCGGCCGGACCGGGTGGCGGCGACCACGCGTCCGGCACCGGCGATGCGGGCGAGCTGGATCGCGGCCTGTCCGACCGCGCCGCAGCCGAGCACGATGAGGCACTCGCCCTGCTCGAGCTCGCCGCGCCACGTCAGCGCCATGTGCGCGGCGACGGCGGACAACCCGAGCGCGCCCATGGCGTACGGGGGCACGTCGTCCGGCAGGAACACCAGATCTTCCTGCCGCACCAACGCCTTCTCCGCCATGCTGCCGTCGCCCGCGGCCATCCCGGCGGAGGTCGGGAACCACACCGTGCGTTCACCGACCGTGCCGATGCCCTGCACGCCGGGCACGTAGGGCGTGGCGGGCGCGCCGAAGTACGAGGTTCCGCCGGCGCACAACAGGTCCAGCGGCGTGATCGGGGCCGCGAGCACGTCGACCACCACGTGGTCGGCCAGCACGGCGGGCTCGGTGCGGTCGGCGGGCTCCGGCGGCCGGCCGAGCTGTGAGATCACTGCCGCGCGCACGGCTGCAACACGAAGTCGTAGCGGGCTTCCAGCCAGGGCACGTCGGAGGTGCCGCCGTCCGGTGTGGGACCGGGCTCGCGCGGTTCGAAGGCCACCACCAGTTCCTGCTTGGTGCCGAACACGACGTCGCTGTCGAGGTACTCGGCGCCCTCCTCGAACAGGTGAGTGATCAGCGGCTCGTGGCCGTCGGCGGTGACCAGGAAGTGGACGTGCGCCGGGCGGAAGTGGCTGATCTCGGTCTGGCTGATCAGCGCGCCGACCGGGCCGTCCATCGGGATCGAGTAGCCCTTCGGCGCGATCGTGCGCACGCAGTAGGAGCCGTCGTCCGGCGCGGCGTGGTACTTGGCGCGCAGCCGGGCCTCGTCGACCTCGGGGAGCTGGGCCTCGTACGCGCCGTCGGCGTCGGCCTGCCACACGTCGAGGACGGCGGGCAGCGGGGTGCCGTCGAGCGAGCGGACGACTCCCGTCAGGTAGAGCGGGGTTCCGGCGACGCCGTCGGACATGTCGCCGCCGAAGCCCAGCTCGGGGGAGCCGTCGATGTGGAACGGGCCGAGCACGGTGGCGGGCGTGGCTTCGGGGTCGAAGCGGTGGTTCATCTGCACGACCAGCATGCTCAGACCGAGCACGTCCGAGGCGAGGATGAACTCCTCGCGCTTGGCGTCGCTGATCTGCCCGGTCGCGGTGAGCCACCGGACAGCGGCCATCCACTCGGCCTCGGTGAGCCGGACCTCGCGGGCGAAGTCGTGCAGGTGCCGGACCAGGGCGGTGAGGAGCTCGGCGGTGCGCGGGTCCTTCGCGGTGGCCCAGCGCTGCTGCGCCAGTTCGGTGATGTTGTCCTCGGTGACGAGCTGCATTGCTCATTCCTCCAGCGGCGCGACGGACCGCGTGTTCGAGTCCACGGACAGGAAGATCTGGTTGGCGACCGGGTGGCGCAGCTCCTCGGCGAGCTGGCCGATCAACCCGGCGGTGCGGGCGAGCAACGCGAAGCCGCGCAGCAGCTCCAGCGGCAGGCCGAGGTCCGCGAGCACCGCGCCGCACGTGCCGGCGCCGTTGAGCGGCAAGGTCTTGCCGAGCACCTGCGGGTGCACGCGCCCGATCGCGGCGAACAACGACAGGTGCGGTCCGACGAGGTTCTCCTCCTCGGCGATCTGGAACAGGCGGGGCGTGCGCGGGTCGCCGTTCTTGTGCACGTGGTGGCCGAGGCCGGGGATGCGGGCTTTGCCCTGCGCCTGCAGGGTTTCCAGAGCGAGCGCGTCCCAGTCGTCCACCGGCCCGGCCTGGCTGACCACGGCGTTCAGGAACCGGCCGCAGTCCTCGGTGACGCCGAGGAACCGCGAGCCGCCGCCGAGCAGGCCCGCCGCCAGCGCACCCTGCACCGAGTCCGGGGCGGACAGGTAGGTCAGGCGGCTGACGATCGCGGTCGGGGTGAAACCGTGGTCGGCCAGCGCGGCCAGGACGGCCTCGAAGAGCCGGGTCTCGCCTGGGCTCGGCCTGCGCTGGGTGGCGAGCCAGAACGCGAGCTCGCCGAAGCCGACGGTGCCCATGACGTCGCGGGCGAGGTCGTGGCCCAGCAGGGTGATGGTGTCGGGGGTGGACGCGCCGAGCGCGGTCTCGTAGGCCTCAGTCACCGGCGTCTCCCTTCAGCCACGCGCGCAGCTCCTCGCCGTGCTCGTCGAGCTCCGGCGGCGGCAGCTCGTACACCGCGGGCGTCCGGGAGAACCGTATGGGATGCCGGGTCGTCGGCACGTCCCCGACCACCACGACCGGGTCGAGCCCGAACCGCTCCGCCATCGCGAACCCACCGTCGATGGTGTTGATCGGCCCGCACGGCACTCCGGCCGCGACCAGCAGGTCGAACCACTCGACGGCGCCACGGGTGCGCAGCCGGGAGACCAGGACCGGCCGCAGCTCCTCGCGGTTGCGGGTGCGGTCGGCGTTGCGCGCGAACCGCGGGTCGTCCGGGACGTCCGGCAGGTCGAGCACCTCGCACAGGCGGCGGAACTGGCCGTCGTTCGCGGCCGCGACGATCAGGTCGTTGTCGGCGGTCGGCAGCGGCTCGTACGGGAACACGCTGGGGTGCGCGTTGCCCATCCGGAACGGGACGACGCCGCCCGCGACGTACGCCGAGCTGTGGTTCACCAGGCCCGTCAGCGCCGACGACAGCAGGTTCACCTCGACGAGCTGGCCCTCGCCGGTGGCGTCGCGGTGCCGCAGCGCCGCGAGGATGCCGATCACCGCGTGGTTGCCCGCCATGACGTCGAAAACCGAGATGCCCGCGCGGTACGGCGGCCCGTCGGGATCGCCGGTGAGGCTCATCAGACCGGAGATCGCCTGCACCATCAGGTCGTAGCCGGGGACGTGCGAGCCGAGGCCCGAGCCGAATCCGGTGATCGACGCGTAGATCACCCGCGGGTTCGCCTCGGACACGGACCTGTGGTCGAGGCCGTACTTGGCCAGGCCGCCCGGTTTGAAGTTCTCGATCAGCACGTCCGCGCGCCGGGCGAGCTCGCGGGCCAGCTGGGCATCGGTCTCGTCCCGCAGGTCCAGGGCGATGGACCGCTTGCCGCGGTTGATGCCGAGGTAGTAGGTGGAGACGTCGTCGCGCACGGGCGGCATCCACGTGCGCGTCTCGTCTCCTTGCGGCCCTTCGACCTTGACGACCGACGCGCCCATGTCGGCCAGCAGCATCGTCGCGTACGGGCCCGCCAGCACGCGGGAGAAGTCGGCGACGAGCAGGCCTTCGAGTGGACCACCCATCAGACGGACGTCCTCGTGTCGCCGCGGTAGTCGGTGTAGGTGTACGGGTTGTCCAGCACCTTCGCGGTCGGGATGTCGGGGTTCATCCCCTTCTCCCACGCCTCCTCGCCGAGCTGCCCGCGCAGGTAGTCGACGGTCTTCTCCACCTCGCCGCGGATCCGGTGCAGGTCGACGCCGACGAGGCGGTGGTCGCGCTTGACGATGCGACCGTCGACGATCACGGTGTCCACATCGGACCGTTGTGCCTGGAACGCCACGTGCCCGTACGGGTTGAGGACCGGGAACATCGCGGGCGAGTTCTCGTTGCGCAGCAGGACGACGTCGGCTTTCTTGCCGACCTCGATGCTGCCGAGGTCGTCCCGTCCCAGCGCTTTCGCACCGCCCAGGGTCGCCCACTCGACGACGTGCTCGGCGCGCAACGACGAGTGCGTGACGGTGTCGTTGCGGGCGTGCGCGGCCATGTGTTCGCGGGCTCGGTCGGCGCCCAACGTGGTGCGCATGGCGGAGAACAGGTCACCGCTCCACCACACGGAGGTGTCCATCGACAGCGAGACCGGGATGCCGTGTGCGCGGATCGCCCAGGTGGGCGGGTAGCCCTGGCCCGCGCTCTGCTCGCTCTCGGTCGACACGGAGATCGAGCCGCCGGTCGCGGCGATGCGGTGGTAGGAGTCGGCGGACAGCGTCGCGGCGTGCACGTAGATCGACCGCGGGGTCATGAACCCGTTGTCGTACATCAGCTTGATGCCGTCGTCGTTCGTCGCGCCCCACACGCCGGCATGCGTCGTGACGGCGACACCGAGCTCACGGGCGACCTCGAACGCGGGCTTCTCGGGGAACGACGGGTCGCCGGTGACGTCGAACGCGAGCTGGAAGCCGAGCATGTCGTCGTCGGTGATGTTGCGGCGCACGAAGTCGAGGAACTCGGGCTTGGCCGTCCAGGCCGCGGGGGAGTCCTGGATGTTGCCGTAGGCCAGCACGAACCGGCCCGGCACCGCGCGCAACGCGTCGAGGGCGGCGCGGGCGTGGTCGGTCGTCTGCAGGCCGTGCGACCAGTCGACCGTGGTGGTGACGCCCGCGTCGAGCGCCTCGGCCGCGGCGAGGAGGTTGCCCGCGTGGACGTCGTCCGGCCGGAAGATCTTGCCCCACTCCAGGTAGTACCAGACGAAGTACTGAGTGAGCGTCCAGTCGGCGCCGTACCCGCGCATGGCCGTCTGCCACATGTGCCGGTGCGTGTCGATCATGCCCGGCATGACGATGCCGCGCGACGCGTCGATCTCCTCGGTGCCTTCCGGCACGTCCAGCGCCGGTCCGATCGCGGCGATCCGGTCGTCGACGACCAGGACGTCGTGACCGGCGAGGACCTTCTTGGCGCTGTCCATCGTCAGGACGGTGCCGTTTCTCAGGACAACAGGACGTTCACCCGCCATTGGGGACCTCCTCGACCGGCATGCGGACAACTGTCCGTTGAATCGTCAACCTTCGCCGGTCGTGCGTCAACCCCGCTCAGGCAACGACGACGTGCGGCACGGTGCCGAGCCGCGCGAAGTCGGAGCTGATGTCCCCGGCCGTCTGCAGCAGCAGCGGCAGGTGGTGCTCGACCATGCGCTCGATCGACGTCTCCGCTGCGTGGCAGTTGACGTTGATGCCCGCGATCACGGTGCCGTTGCCGTCCCGCAGTGGTGCCGCGATCGACCGGATCCCCGGCGCCAGCTGCTGGTCGGTCAGCGCCCACCCGCGGGCCCGCACGTCCCTCAGCTCGGCGTCCCGCTCGGCCCGGCCCGGCTGCCACCGCGGCGTCAGCCCCGAGCGCGTCGGCTGCGCGAGCACGGTCTCCAGCTCGTCGGCCGGCAGCGCGGCGAGCTGGACCTTGCCGAGCGAGGTCGGCAGCGCCGGGAACTTGGTGCCGATCTGCACGGACAGCGTGACGATCTTGGGCACCGCCACCCGTGCCACGTAGACGATGTCCGACCCGTCGAGCTGGGCGATCGACACCGACTCGTTCGTGCGCGCGCCCAGCCGTTCCATGTGCGGCCGCGCCACCTCCCACAACCCGGTCGAGCGCACGTAGGCGACCCCCAGCTCCAGCACCCTGGGGGTGAGCGCGAACCCGTTCTCGTCCTGCCGCGCGTACCCCAGCTCCACCAGCGTGAGCAGGATCCGCCGGGCGGTGGGCCGCGCCAGCCCGGTGGCCGCCGCGACCTCGCTCAGCGCCATCACCGGCCGCCGGGGCTGGAACGCGCGGATCACGTCCAGCCCGCGGGCGAGCGCCTCGATGAAGTCGGGGCCGGTGTCGGGACGGGGCATGACCCCAGGCTAACGGACATCTGTCCGAACCACGGCCGTGACGGTGACGTCGACATACGCGCCGATCATGAACCGCGGCGCCCGAATGCCCAGCTTCCGCCGGTCGAGCCGGGCGGTCGCCGTCAACACCGGTTCACCCTCCTGGGTGGACAGCCGAACGGTCCCGCTGAGCTCCGTCGAAGTCCCGCGAGCGGTGAGCGTCCCGGTGACCGCCCACCCCGCCCGCAACCGGCGACGCCGACGTGGCCGTGAACGTCATCGCAGGATGCCGGTCGAGATCGAGCAGGCCGGGTTTGCGCAGGTCCAGGTCGCGCTTCGCGATCCCGGTGTCGATCGAGCCCAGGTCCAGCGTCCCGTGCACCGCGAGCAACGCCCCGTCGGCCCCGACCTCCACCGTCCCGCCCGTGACGGGCACGGTCCCGCGTGCCTTGCGCCCCAGGTTGCCGACCACGAACGACGCGGTGGACCGCGTGAGATCGACCTGCCACACCCCGGCACCCAGCACACCGGCGGCGGTCACGACCGCACCTCGCCGAGCTCGAAGACCTCGTGCACCGCGCAGATCTCGACCCGGTCGGCGCCCGTCAGCAGCGCCGGGTCCTCACCGGGCAGCAACTTCGAGCTCATGATCGCCTTCTGGGTGTCGAGCAACGCCTGCTCGGTCTCGGCGATCGACACGACGACGGCCGAGCCGTCGTCGCGCCGCAGCGAGTACGTCCTGATGTTGCCCGGCACCGCCAGCGCCGCCGGCACGATCCGGTGCTGGACCGCGAAGTCCTCCGCGGCCAGCTGCTCGGGACTGCGGGGGCGGTCGAAGTAGGTGAGCTGTGCGTACATGGTGCCTCCCTTGTCGTTGGCCCTGAGTCTTGGCCGGGTGGGCGGGAGGCGGATCAGTGCCAGTACGCAGCGCGGTACTGAACGGGCACCGGGCGCTCGATGATGGGTTCCTTCCTCCACTCGAGGTGGAAGAAGGAACCCGTCATCGACAGCGAACGCGAGTGCAACGTGGGTCGGGGCAGTGCCGTACCGAAGTGGTACCGGGCGGCGATACTCGTCAGGTGGAGGTCCCGATCCTCGGCCGCGACCGCGAGCTGGCCGAACTGCGCGCGGCGCTGGTGGCGGCGACGGGCCGGTTGGTGCTCGTCGGCGGGGACGCGGGCATCGGCAAGACGACGCTGGCCACGGCTGCGATGGCGATGGCTGCCGAGTACGGCATTCCGGCGGTGCGCGGTCAGGCGGTCGACGACCCCGGTATGCCGCCGTTGTGGCCGTGGCGCCGGTTGGCCCGGGACCTGCCGCGTCTGGAACGGGTGCTGGCCGGGTCCCACTTCGACCCGGCCGATGCGACGTCGAGGTTCGCGATGGTCGCCGACGCCACCGACGCCCTGATCGCCGAGGCGGCCCAGAACGGACTGCTGGTCGTCCTGGAGGACGTGCATTGGGCGGACCGGACGTCGTTGCGGCTGCTGACCCACTTGGCGGGGGAGCTGGGCGACGCCCGCGTCGTCGTCATCGCCACCTACCGCGCCGAACCGCTGCCCGAGCTGCTGCGGGCACCGGGGGCGCACGTGCTGCGGCTCGGTGGCCTGACCCGCGCGGACGTGGCGGGCTGGGTTCGCCGCGTCACCACCGTCGCCGATCCCGGGGCGCTGGCCGCGCGGCTGATCGACCACACCGGCGGCAACCCGCTCTACGTGCGGATGCTGCTCGACCGCGTCGAAGCCGACGGTGAGCTCACCGTCCACCCCGAGCTGCACCGGCTGGTGCTGTCGGGGCTCGACGGCCTGAGCCCGCGCGCCCGCGAGGTGCTGGCGGCGGCGAGCGTGCTGGGCGAGCGGATCGAACCGGACCTGCTGGCGCGCGTCACCGGCGTGTCCGAGCTCGGGCCGCTGCTCGACGAGGCCGTCGCCGCACGGGTGCTGGAAGCCCGCTCCATGGCCTTCACCCACGCCCTGGTCCGTGACGCGATCTACCAGGACGTGCCCGTGTCGACACGCCTGGACCTGCACCGGCGGTGCGCAGAAGCCCTCGCGGCCACAAGAAGCGCGCCTGGGCGCATCGCCACGCACTGGAACCGCGCGGGCGTTCCGGACGAGTGCACCCGCTGGGCCACCGAGGCCGCGCGCGCCGCCACCGCCGACCTGGCCTATGACGACGCACGCCGTTTTGCCGCGCTGGCGCTGTCGTCCGGCCAACGGACATCTGTCCGGGAGCGTGCCGTGCTGACGCTCGACCTGGCCAGGGCCGAGTTCCTGTGCGGCGAGGTCGACAGCAGCCTCGACCACTGCCGCACCGCCGCCCGGCTGGCGCAGGACGCGGGCGAACCCGACCTGATGGCCGAGGCCGCTCTGGTGATCACCGGGCTCGGCGACGCCGTCCTGCTCACCGCCGCCGACCACCTGTGCGTGCAGGCGCTTCAGCATCAGCCGTCGGACGCCCTGCGCGCCCGGCTGCTGGCCCGCCGCGCGATGGCCGCCACCACGACGGGGTCGGGCGAGCTGGCCAGAACGCTCTCCGCCACCGCGCTGGAGCTGGCTTCCCGCAGCGGCGACCCGGACGCCGAACTGGACGGCATCCACGCCCGGCACCTGGCGTTGTGCGCTCCCCAGTTCCGCGCCGAACGCGTGGAGCTGGCCCATCGGGCGGTGGAACTGGCTTCCGCGGCACGCCAGCCCCACGCCGCGCTGTGGGGCCACGTCTGGCTGGTGGACGCGGCGTTCCAGGCCGGCGATCTCGCCGCCGTCGACCACGAGCTGGCCATGATCGAACAGTTCGCCGCCGCACGCCGGCACCCCATCGCGTGTTGGCACCTGCACCGCCTCAGCGCCACCCGCGCGGCGCTGGTGGGCCAGTTCGCCGTCGCGGCGGAACACAACGAGGCCGCCCGCGCTCTCGCGGAACGCATCGGTCCCACCGCGGCCAAGGGCATGTACTACGCCTTCCAGAACTGGATGGCCTACGTCCGCGGCACCATCGACGCCGCATCCGCCGACGAGGCCTTCGAGGCCCTCAAGGAGGCCGCCGAGATACCGCTGGTCCGCGTCTTCGCCCCGTTCCTGCACGCCCTGCGCGGCGACCTGGAGCAGGCGCGCGCCACGTTCGAGGAGTTCCGCACGATGCCCGCCACGATGGAGGTGGGACCGCTGTGGGCGCCTCTGGTCAGCATGATCGGCCTGGTCGCGGTCATGGTCGACGACACCGCGACGGCGGCCCTCGTCCACCGCATACTGTCCACAGTGGAGCCCGGATTCGCCGCGGACGGCTCCGGCACGGTGTTCTGCAGCGGCGCCTCACCCCAGCTGCTCGGCGACCTCGCGATGACGTGCGGCGAGGTCGAGGTCGCCGTCGGCCACTACCGCCTGGCCGCCGAGATGAACGCCCGCGTCGGCGCCCGCCCGTTCCTCGCGCTGAGCCGGCTCGGCCTGGCCCACGCCCTCGTGGAACTGGGCGACCTCGCAGAAGCGCGGACCCCGGCCGCGCAGGCGGCCGCCGAGTTCCGGGCGCTGGACCTCCCGGTGCGCCTGGCCGCCGCGGACCGCCTGCTGCGCCGCATAGGGACGGCCGAGCAGGCCGCGAACCCGTTGTCGCCGCGGGAGTCCGAGGTGGTCGAGCTGATCGCGCAGGCGTTGACCAACCGGCAGATCGCGACCCGGCTCGTGCTGTCCGAGCGGACCGTCGAGACGCACGTGCGCAGCGTGCTGGCCAAGCTGGGGCTGCGCACCAGGACCGAGATCGCCGCCTGGTCGTTGCGCGACCAGCGATGACGCTGTTTCGGCACGAGCGGTAACGGCACCGTTGCGGGCGGCGAGCACCTGGCGTGGCCAGCCCGTCCACGTCGGCTCGGCCCGGGACTGTCCGGCCACGCCGACCGCGTGGCCATCCTGTGGGACATCAAGGACGCCGGTCACCCCCGGCGCCTCGGCGATTCGCTGGTTCCGCACGGCACGCTGGGCTCCGTCACGGCTGAGTTCGCCCCGTCGACCGACATCGCGGCCACCGATCCTGCCGCAGCAGCTCGGCACGGCCCTGACCGGCGACGGCTACGCCGTCTTCCACCTGGAGTTCTCGGCCGCGGGTGACCTGCCGGCGGCTCCAACGGCACCGTGGTGCTGCGGGACCTCAAGCCGGCGTACGAGCTGCGCGGCAAGCTCGACGAGACCGCTCCGTGTCAGGCCCGGACTTCCGCGAAACGTGCCAGCCCGACCGCCAGCGTCAGCTCCAGCACCCGGCGCGGCGAACCGAGATCCGGGAACACCTCGCGCAGCTGCGACATCCGGTACCGCACGGTCTGCGGGTGCACGAACAACGCCGCCGCCACCTCCTCCCGCCTGCCGTGGTGCAGCAGCCACGCCCGCAGCGTCTCCTCCAGCCGCCGGGCGGTGCCGGAAGGCAGCGCGCGCAACGGTGCGAGGGCGCGAGCCCGCAGGTCGGCGTAGGCGTCGACGTCGGCGCTCAGCACCAGCTCCGGCAGGTGCTCCTCGGTGTCGCGGATGTCTGGGGAGAGGGAACGCGCGCGCACGACCCGTGCGTACGAGGCGGACGCACGGGTCCAAGGACGGGCCGGGCCGACCACGGCGGCGCGGCCGGTGAGCTGGCGCAGCAGGTGGGCGCGGTCGGCGTCGGGTACGAGCAGCACGCCGAGGGTGTCCGGCAGGTCGTCGAGGACCAGGGTGCCGGGGTCGAGCAGGCGGTACGCCGGCCGGGCCTGGGCAGCGGGCAGCAGGACCGCGGTGAGCGTGCCGGGCGGTTGCCAGCCGGCCCGTTGCGCGGCGGCGAGCAGCACGTCGGCGCCCGCGCCCGCGAGCAGGTCGCGGGCCAGTTGTTCCAGGTGCCGCTCGTGGGCCAGGCCGCGCGCGGCAAGCTCGTCGGCGTGCCCGGCGGCGCTGGCGGCGGACAGCTCGTCGATGTAGGCGAACGTCAGCTCGGCGAACTTCGCGACCTCCTCGGCGGGCAGACCCGCCGGCACGGCCCCCGCGGCCAGTCCGCGCCAGGCCACCCGCGCACCGACGCGGTAGGCGCTGAGCAGGGCGTCCATCGAGCGCCCGTCCCGCACCTCGCCGCGGCCCAGCTCGTACGCGGCGTCGCTCGCGTCACCGCCGGTGGCCTTGCCTTCCGCCAGGTCCAGGTAGTGGCCGAGGGCGGTGCGGACGGCGCGGCGGATGGTGCCGCCCATGCGTCCGGAAAGTGCGTTGGCGTACGACGGGACTTCGTCGATGATCGCCTGGACGACCTCGTCCGCGGTCGTCCTCAGCACCGCCCGCAACGCGGTGATGGTCCTCTCGTCCAGGGCCAGTTCGGTGGCCCTCCGGATTGCTTGGCTCACGTTTTGTTCCCCGCGAACAATTCAGCCGACCAGATTCACGTCCTGCGGACAGGACTTTACGCCCTGAGGCGCATCAAGCTGGAGTCATGACGAGTACCGCCCTTCGCAGCAGGGCGTGGAAACTGCTGGAGATGGTCACGACGCCGCTGCTGCCGTCGGACTACCTCGACCTGTTCAGCCCCCTGCGTGCGGGTGCTGACCTGCGAGGACGCATTGAGGCCGTGCACCGGGAGACCCCCGACGCCGCGACCGTCGTGATCAGGCCGGGCAAGGACTGGAGAGGCCATCGAGCCGGCCAGTACGTCCGGATCGGCGTCGACGTCGACGGCGTGCGCCTGTGGCGCGCCTACTCGGTGACCTCGCCGACGAGCCGCCAGGACGGCCGCATCACCATCACCGTGAAGGCCATCCCGGACGGCAAGGTGAGCAACTACCTGGTCCGCAGGGCGAAGCCGGGCACGGTGATCCAGCTCGACCAGGCGACCGGTGACTTCGTGCTGCCGGCGACGAAGCCCGCGAAGGTGCTCTACCTGACCGCGGGCAGCGGCATCACGCCCGCGATGGGCATGCTGCGCGACGCGCAGCTCGACGACGTCGTCATGGTCCACTCCGCCCCGCGCAAGGAAGACGTGATCTTCCGCAACGACCTGCACGACATGGTCGCGGACGAGAGCCTCCGCCTCGTCGAGCTGCACACCGACACCGACGGCATGCTCGACATCGCCCGTCTCGGCGAGCTCGTGCCCGACTGGGCCGAGCGCGAGACGTGGGCCTGCGGGCCCGCGGGCCTGCTCGACGCCGCCGAGGAGCACTGGGCCCGCCACGGCCGGTCCGAACTGCTGCACACCGAGCGCTTCCGCCCGTCCGTCGTCGTGGTCGGCGACGGTGGCGAGGTCACCTTCAGCACCACCGGCAAGACCGTCGACGCGGACGGCGCCACGCCGTTGCTGGACGTCGGCGAGGAGGCAGGCGTGCTCATGCCGTCCGGGTGCCGCATGGGCATCTGCTTCGGCTGCAGCACCCCGCTCAAGGCAGGCGCCGTCCGCGACCTGCGCACCGGCGAGATCACCGAGGCCGAGCCCGGTGTCCTGGTGCAGACCTGCGTGTCCGCCGCGGCGGGCCCCTGCGAACTCGAACGCTGACCCTCCCCCCGCGAAGTGGCCTTCCCCCAGCCACTGCACCCCGAAAGCGAGCTGTATGACCGCCATCGACCCCACCGCCCACCTGACCGCGGAGCAGATCGAGGAGCTCGGCCGCGAGCTCGACGCCATCCGCGACGAGGTCATCGCGAGCCGCGGCGAGAAAGACGCCGCCTACATCCGCAAGGTCATCTCGGCGCAGCGCAAGCTGGAGCTGGCCAGCAGGGCGGTGCTGCTGTTCTCGATCTTCCCGCCGGCGTGGCTGATCGGCACCGCCGGTCTGTCCGTCGCGAAGATCATGGACAACATGGAGATCGGTCACAACGTCCTGCACGGCCAGTGGGACTGGATGCGCGACCCGAAGATCCACTCGTCCACCTGGGACTGGGACCACGTCTCGCCGTCCGAGCAGTGGAAGCACTCGCACAACGAGCTGCACCACAAGTACACCAACGTGATCGGCAAGGACAACGACCTCGGCTACGGCATCATGCGCGTCGACGAGGACCAGAAGTGGCACCCGATCCACCTCGGCCAGCCGCTGTGGAACTTCATCAACGCCTGCTTCTTCGAGTACGGCATCGCCGCCTACGACCTGGAGCTCGGCAAGAACCTGCACAAGCGCCGCCGCAAGAACCCCGAGTTCCGCGCGCGGGCCAAGGCGGTCGGCCGCAAGATCCGCAAGCAGGTGCTCAAGGACTACGTGATCCACCCGCTGCTGTCGGGCCCGTCGTTCCTCACCACGCTCGCCGCCACGTTCACCGCGAACCTGGTCCGCAACCTGTGGTCGCACTCGGTGATCATGTGCGGGCACTTCCCCGAGGGCGTGGCGGTCTTCGAGCGCCGGTCCATCAACGGCGAGACGCGCGGCCAGTGGTACCTGCGGCAGATGATGGGCTCGGCGAACATCAGCGGCAGCAAGGCCATGCACTTCATGACCGGCAACCTGTCGCACCAGATCGAGCACCACCTGTTCCCGGACCTTCCGAGCAACCGCTACGCCGAGGTCGCGGTGAAGGTGCGCGCGCTGTTCGAGAAGTACGAGCTGGAGTACGTGACCGGGCCGCTGCCCAAGCAGGTGTTCTCGGCCTGGCGCAAGGTCTTCCGGCTCTCGCTGCCGAACAAGAAGCCCAAGGTCAAGACGCCGGACCGCGAGAAGGAGCTCGTCGCGGCCTGAGTCGCCTGGAACTGGCCGTGCCGGCCGGCGCATTCGCCGTCGATGAAGGGCTCCTTCCTCCACCTGGTGTGGATGAAGGGCGCCTTCATCCACGTCGCCGCGCACCTGACGTGGA
>NZ_JBEXJN010000069.1:0-46821 GCF_040609115.1 Lentzea sp. NPDC004782 | reverse complement strand
CACGTGAGGTGGATGAAGGAGCCCTTCATCGCTCAAACTAGCGGTAGGTTATGTCGGAGGACTGGTAGAGGCAGTTCGTGCCGTCCGGGCCGGTGCCGATTTTCTTCGGCTCACCGCTCGTGACGCCCTGGTACTTGTCGCAGATCGCGATCTTCTTCTTGCTGTCGCCGACGATCGTGATCTTCGAGAACCGCGCGGTGTCGCCGTAGTTGGTGTTGATGCCGACGAGCGCCTTGCCGGGGGAGAACGCGGTGATGTTCTCCAGCACGACGCTGCGCTTGTGCTGGGTCTTGCAGTTGCCGCAGGACCGGTAGAGCTTGCCGAAGTCGTCCACCTGGAAGTTGCGGATGATCATCGTGCCCGGTCCGTTGTGCTGGAACACCTTGTCGGCGGCCTTGCGCGCGCCGCCGCCGTTGATGGTCATGGTCTGCGATGACGACGTGCCCTTGAAGGTGGCCGCGTCCTCGCCGACGTCCTCCCACCACACGTTGGTGAGCGTGCAGGTGCCGAGGCAGTGGACGCCGTCCGCCGCCGGTGCGCCGAGCACGACGTTCTTCAGCGTCGCGCCGTCGGCCAGCTGGAAGATGGGGTCCTGGTTCTCGTTCTGGTCGCCCGAGCCCAGGTTGCCGGTGCCGTAGAACCGTTGCATGCCACCGTCGTAGGTGCCCGCGGGAACCTTGATGGTCGCGCCGACCGGCTTGGAGCCCGTCGGGTTCGGGAAGGTGCTGCCTGCTGCCTGTGCCTGTGGTGCGAGAAACGCGGCCAGCGCCGCGGCCAACACCACTGGTGCCAGTTTCTTCATGTGCGCTCCGCTTGCGGGGATGCGCGGCGGTAATTCGATGGTAGAGCCGTCGTCTTTCCTGTCAACTATTTTCGATTGTTCGACTCGAACGCTCTCGAATTGGTTGACCGGATTGTTGTGGGCTGGTTTTCTTGGTTGTACCACCACGCACTCGTGGGAGTGTGGAATGGTTCCGAAACGCGCAGCGCTGATTTTCGCCACCGTGCGGGTGTCCGGCGCGGTCGCCGCGCGTGCCGTCGGCAACCCGGTGCACGTCCGCAACGACTATTACGGCGGTGTGACGGCGTACGGCGTCGCCTCCACCGTCGAGGCGGACCCACTGGTCGAAGGTGACCACTCCGAGGGCTCTGCGGAACATCCATTTCGTCAACTCAGGAACGGACGGCCAGGGGTGGTTCGGTGAAGAATCTTCTCCATTCCTGCCTCCTCAACCCCGTGAGCAGCGCAAAGAGCGTTGTCGCGGCAGGCGTGGGAACTGGACGCTTTTGATCACACCGACGGTCTGGGACCGCTCCCAGAATTCCACTCGAAGGGAGCAGTAAGGGAATCTGGCAGACGAACGGCTGATGTGCCGAGTGGTCCAGTGGCAAGGGCTTTCCGGTGCAGCACCGGCTGCACCGGGGGGCCAGTACGCGATGTGGCTCGCGTTACAGTGCCGTGAACTCTGGGAGCGCTCCCAGTTGTCGAGAGGGCGGCGGCATGACTCGACGAACAACGGCATTGATGGCTGCGGCGGTGATGGTGATCGGAGGGGTACCCGCGATGGCGGCCCCCGCGGCGGTCGCCTGCACCGTCACTTATTCGATCACGAACGAGTGGAGCAACGGATTCGGCGCCAGCGTGTCGATCCGCAACGACGGTGACGCGCTGAACGGCTGGAACCTGACCTGGACGTTCCCGGACGGGCAACGCGTCACCCAGGGCTGGAACGGCACCTTCACGCAGAACGGCGCGGTCGTGACCGTGACCAACCCGGACTGGGCGCGCACGCTCCCGGCCGGCGGCACCACGCAGGTCGGCTTCAACGGCAGCAAGGGCGCCACCAACCGGCCACCGACGGACTTCGCGGTGAACGGCGTGTCCTGCACCGGCCCCAACAAGCCTCCGACGGTCTCGCTGACCGCGCCCGCGAACGGCAGCACCTACACGCTGCCCGCGCAGATCCCGCTGGCGGCGACCGCGGCGGACTCCGACGGCACGGTGACGAAGGTCGACTTCTACGACGGCGACACGCTGATCGCGACGGACACCAGCGCGCCCTACAGCGCCACGTGGACCTCGGCGGCGGCGGGTGACCACAGCGTCACCGCACGGGCGACCGACAACCGCGGTGCCACCACGACCTCGGCCCCCGCCGCGGTCAAGGTGCTGTCCGGGCCGGCGGTGCTGGCGAGCCCCAGCACGGTCTCGGTCAAGCAGGGTCAGTCGGCGACGTTCGACGTCTCCCTGGCCACCGCGCCGAGCCAGCCGGTCACCGTCACGATCGCCCGCACCGGCAGCGCGGACCTGACCGCGACGCCGGCGACGCTCACGTTCACCAGTGCGGCCAAGCAGACCGTGACGGTGGCGTCGGCGAACAACGGCGGCGACCTCGCGACCGCGACGTTCACCGCGTCGGCCACCGGCTACAGCCCGGCGTCAGTGACGGTCAAGGAGATCGATCCGTCCACTTCGGACTTCAACAAGGCGTTCCTGGACCAGTACAACAAGATCAAGGACCCGGCGAGCGGTTACTTCCGCAAGTTCGGCGACCTGCTCGTGCCGTACCACTCGGTCGAGACGCTGATGGTGGAGGCACCGGACCACGGGCACCAGACGACGTCCGAGGCGTTCAGCTACTACCTGTGGCTGGAGGCGAGCTACGGCCGCGTCACCGGTGACTGGGCACCGTTCAAGTCCGCCTGGGCGTCGATGGAGAAGTTCATCATCCCGTCGCAGGCCGACCAGCCGACCAACAGCTCGTACAACGCGTCGAAGCCGGCGACCTACGCGCCCGAGCACCCGCGGATGGACCGCTACCCGGCGGTGCTGGACTCCGGCGTTTCCGTCGGCCAGGACCCGATCGCGTCCGAGCTGAAGGCCGCCTACGGCAACTCCGACATCTACGGCATGCACTGGCTGCTCGACGTCGACAACACCTACGGCTTCGGCCACTGCGGCGACGGCACCACCGCACCCGCGTACATCAACACCTACCAGCGCGGTTCCTCTGAGTCGGTGTGGGAGACCATCCCGCAGCCGTCGTGCGACACGTTCAAGTTCGGTGGCCCCAACGGTTACCTGGACCTGTTCACCAAGGACTCGTCCTACGCCAAGCAGTGGAAGTACACCGACGCCCCGGACGCGGACGCCCGCGCCGTGCAGGTCGCACTGCTCGCGCAGAACTGGGCCACCGCGCAGGGCAAGCAGTCGCAGATCGCGCCCGAGGTCGCCAAGGCCGCGAAGATGGGCGACTACCTGAGGTACGCCATGTTCGACAAGTACTTCAAGAAGATCGGCGGCTGCACCAGCCCGTCGTGCCCCGCGGGCGCGGGCAAGGACAGCGACCACTACCTGCTGTCCTGGTACTACGCCTGGGGTGGCGCGTACGACACGTCGGCCGGATGGGCCTGGCGCATCGGTGACGGTGCCTCGCACCAGGGCTACCAGAACCCGTTGGCGGCCTACGCGTTGTCGAACGTGCCCGCGCTGAAGCCGTTGTCCGCCACCGGGCAGCAGGACTGGGCGAAGAGCCTCGACCGGCAGCTGGAGCTGCTGCAGTGGCTGCAGTCGTCCGACGGAGCGATCGCCGGTGGTGTCACGAACAGCTGGGACGGCTCCTACAGCTCGCCTCCCGCGGGCACGCCGACGTTCTACGGCATGTACTACGACCCGCAGCCGGTGTGGCACGACCCGCCCTCGAACCGGTGGTTCGGCTTCCAGGTGTGGGGTCTGGAGCGCACGGCGGCGCTGTACCGGCTGACCGGTGACGCCCGTGCGAAGAAGATCCTCGACAAGTGGGTGCCGTGGGCGATCGCGAACACCACGACCGGCGCGAACTTCCAGATCCCTGCCGACCTCGAGTGGTCGGGCGCACCGGACACGTGGAACGCCACCAACCCCGGTGCGAACGCCAACCTGAAGGTCCGGGTGCTGAACCGCAACCAGGACGTCGGCGTGGCCGCGTCGTTCGCCAAGGTGCTGCTGAACTACGCGGCGAAGTCGGGCAACGCCCAGGCCAAGACCACGGGTGAGGCGCTGCTGACCGGGTTGCTCGCGCACCAGGACAGCATCGGCATCGCGACTCCCGAGGTCCGCACCGACTACAACCGGTTCGACGACGTCTACAACTCCAGCACCGGTGAAGGCCCGTACGTGCCGCCGGGCTGGACCGGGAAGATGCCGAACGGCGACCAGATCAAGCAGGGCGCGAGCTTCCTGTCGATGAGGTCGATGTTCCGCAACGACCCGCAGTGGCCGAAGGTCCAGTCCTATCTGGACGGTGGACCGGCGCCGGAGTTCACCTATCACCGCTTCTGGGCGCAGACCGAGATCGCCACCGCGTTCTCGCTCTACGGCGAGATCTTCGGGTGAGGAGTACCGAGATGAGAAAACGCATAGCAGCGCTCTTGCTCGTCGCGGCCACCACCGGCGCGGTGCTCGTGCAGACCGGCGGAACGGCGCTCGCCCACGGGTCGATGGTCTGGCCCGCGAGCCGCACCTACGCCTGCTACCTGGACGGACGGGCCGGCAGCGGTGGCGGTGACCTGCAGCCCACCAACCCCGCGTGCGTCCAGGCGGTCGCGCTCGGCGGCAAGCAACCGCTGTGGGACTGGTACGGCAACCTGCTCAGCAACGCGGGCGGCCGGAGCCGGGACATCATCGCCGACGGTCACCTGTGCGGCCCCGCCACCAAGTACGACGCCTACAACCAGGCGCGGGCCGACTGGCCGGCCACGCAGCTGACCGCGAACGCCACGGTCACGTTGCGGTACAACGCCTGGGCGCCGCACCCCGGCACGTGGGAGCAGTACGTCACCAAGGACGGCTTCGACGTGACGAAGCCGCTCAAGTGGTCGGACCTGGAGCCGGCGCCGTTCGACAAGGTGACGAACCCTCCGCTGGGCAACGGCGAGTACAGCTGGCAGGCCAAGCTGCCCAACAAGTCCGGGCGCCACATCATCTTCTCGCTGTGGCAGCGCTCGGACAGCCCGGAGGCGTTCTACAGCTGCTCGGACGTGGTGTTCGGCGGCGGCGTGCCGGACACGCAGCCGCCCACCGCGCCCGGCACGCCGGTCGCGTCCTCGGTGACCGGCAGCTCGGTGCGGCTGGACTGGGCGGCGTCGACGGACAACTTCGGCGTGTCGGAGTACCGCGTCTACCGCGGTGACCAGGTGGTCGCCACCTCGGCGACGAACTCGGCCACGGTCAGGAGCCTGACCGCCAACACCGAGTACACCTTCCGCGTGGTCGCGGTCGACGCGGCGGGCAACGTCTCACCGTCGTCGGCCGGCGTCACGGTCCGCACCGGCAGCGGACCCGGTGCCTGCACGGTGACCTACACCAAGCCGAGCACCTGGAACGGCGGCTTCACGGCGAACGTGAAGATCGCCAACGGCAGCGCGGAAGCGGTGCGTTCGTGGCAGCTCGTCTGGGACTTCCCCAGCGGGCAACAGCTTTCCTCGGCGTGGTCGTCCACGATCACCGTCGCGGACGGCAAGGCCACGGCCAAGGGGGCGTCGTACAACGCCGACATCTCCGCCGGCGGCACGGTGGAGTTCGGGTTCAACGCGACGACGTCCGGTGCGGTCACGGATCCGGTGAACTTCACGCTCAGCGGCGTGTCCTGCGCCATTCCGTGATGAGGGTCCTCCTCGCCCTCTTCGTGGCCGGTGCGGTCGTGTTCGTCATCGTCGTCGGACACGCCGCACCGGCCCCGGACCCGGCCAAGGGGGTCGACGGGATCGCCTCCTGGCTCAACGAGGTCACCGGCGAGTGCACCGAAGTCCGCAAAGGCGAGGACTTCGCCGCGTTCGCCGGTCCGGTGCGGTCGAAGGTCTACGGGCCGTTCATCGCCGACTGGGCCACGTGCGTCAAACCGCCTTACGAGCGGCTGGGACTGCTGGTGCTCCGGCCGGGCCTGGCGGAGGCCTGGCACGAGGCACTGGCACGAGGCGAGGTCCGGGGCGACCCGGACCTCGTGTTCGGCGACGGGTTCGCGCTCACCGGGTCGGACGGCATGGAGTACCTCGGCCTGAGGCGACTGGAGTGCACGCCGGCCGCGTGCTCGTTCGTCGAGATCAAACACCATTGAAAGACAGGAGATCCGTGGCAATGAGGCTCAACGGACAGAGGCGGTGGGCCGCGGCGGGTGCCGTGGTCGCCACCGCCGTCGCGACGACCGGGCTCGCGCTCAGCGCGCCCGCGGGCGCCGCACCTGGCTGCCGTGTGGACTACACGGCGAACAACTGGGGCGGCGGAGGCTTCGGCGCGGCGGTGAAGATCACCAACCTGGGTGACGCGGTGTCGTCCTGGACGCTCAAGTTCAGCTTCCCCGGCAACCAGCGCGTCACGCAGGGCTGGAGTGCGACCTGGTCGCAGTCGGGCGCGGACGTCACGGCCACGAACGCGTCGTGGAACGGCAGCCTGGGCAGCGGTGCGTCCATCGACATCGGGTTCAACGGCAGCTACACCGGCAGCACCAACGCCAGCCCGGCGACGTTCACGTTGAACGGCACGGTGTGCAACGGCCAGCCGCCGACGAGCACGACGACCACGACGACGACCACCACCACGACGACCACGACGTCGGGCAACCCGAACCCGGACCCCGGCAACCGCGTCGACAACCCGTACGCGGGCGCGAAGATGTACGTCAACCCGGACTGGTCGGCCAAGGCCGCCGCCGAGCCCGGTGGCAGCAGGGTCGCGAACCAGCCGACCGGCGTGTGGATCGACCGCATCGCGGCGATCACCGGCACGGTCGACGGCCGTGGCGTCGAAGGACATCTGGACGAGGCGGTGCGCCAGGCGGCGGGCTCACCGCTCGTGATCCAGTTCGTGATCTACAACCTGCCCGGTCGCGACTGCTCGGCGCTCGCGTCCAACGGTGAGCTCAAGCCCACCGAGATCGACCGCTACAAGAAGGAGTACATCGACCCGATCGCGGCGATCTTCGCCAAGCCGGCGTACAAGAACCTGCGGATCGTCACGACGGTGGAGATCGACTCGCTGCCGAACCTGGTCACCAACGTGACGCCGCGCAACACCGCCGTCCCGGCGTGCGACGTCATGAAGGCCAACGGCAACTACATCACCGGTGTCGGCTACGCGCTCGCCAAGCTGGGCGCGATCCCGAACGTCTACAACTACCTCGACATCGGCCACCACGGCTGGATCGGCTGGGACGACAACTTCGGCCCGACGGCCGAGCTGCTGTTCCAGGCGGCCAACGCGTCCGGCAGCACCAAGGCGAACGTGGTGGGCTTCATCGCCAACACCGCGAACTACGGCGCGTTGCACGAGCCGTACTTCACCATCGACGACTCGGTGAACGGCACGTCCGTGCGCCAGTCGAAGTGGGTGGACTGGAACCGTTACGTCGACGAGCTGTCGTACGCGCAGGCGTTCCGGCAGCGCGCGATCCAGGCGGGCTTCGACCAGAACATCGGCATGCTGATCGACACCAGCCGCAACGGCTGGGGCGGTGCGGCGCGTCCGGCGGGCCCCGGCCCGAAGACGAGCGTGGACGCGTACGTCAACGGCGGCAGGATCGACCGGCGCATCCACACCGGCAACTGGTGCAACCAGGCCGGTGCCGGGCTCGGCGAACGGCCGAAGGCGGCGCCCGCGCCGGGCATCGACGCCTACGTGTGGATGAAGCCGCCGGGCGAGTCCGACGGCGCGAGCAAGGAGATCCCGAACAACGAGGGCAAGGGCGCGGACAAGATGTGCGACCCGACCTACACCGGCAACATCCGCAACGGCAACAGCATGTCGGGTGCGCTGCCGGACGCCCCGCTGTCGGGCAAGTGGTTCTCCGCGCAGTTCCAGGAGCTCATGCGCAACGCCTACCCGGCGCTGTGACGACGAGGCTGCCCTGAATCGGCTCCCGCGCGAAATCCCGCTCGCGCGGGAGCCCCTGCGGTCCCAGAAAAGGTCGTGCACCATGCCAGAGGTCGTTCTTCCCCGCGTCGCCGCGGCCCGTGCGGACTTCGGCGTGTCGGCCGAGCCGTTCCCGCTCGGCGCGGTGATGCTGTTGCCGGGACCGTTGCGGGACAACGCTTCCCGCGTGCACGCCCGGCTGCGGCTGCTCGACCCCGACCGGTTGCTGCACACGTTCCGCCGCAACGTCGGCCTGCCGTCCGGGGTGGTCCCGTGCGGCGGGTCGGAGGCGCCCGCCTCGCACCTGCGCGGCCAGTCGGCCGGGCACGTGCTGTCCGCGCTGGCGCAGGCGTTCGCGACCACCGGCGACCGCATGTTCTCGGTGCGGGCGAACTACCTGGTCGAGCAGCTCGCGCTGTGCCAGGACCGGGCCAGGATCGCCGGCTACAGCACCGGCTACCTGTCGGCGTTCCCGGAGGGCTTCCTCGGCGCGGCGGAAGCGCGCCAGCCCGTCCGCGCGCCGTACCACACCCTGCACCGGATCATGGCGGGCCTGCTCGACGTGCACCGGCTGCTCGGCAACGCGCAGGCGTTGACCGTGGCCACCAGGATGGCGGCGTGGGCGGCGTGGCGCATCGGCAGACTGCCGGCCGCGCTGCGGCGGGAGGTGCTCGCCACCGAGCCCGGCGGGATGCACGAGGTGCTCGCGAACCTCTACCAGCTCACCGGCGACCCGGCGCACCTGATCACGGCGCGGTACTTCGAGGTCGAGCACGTCAGCAGCTTCACGGCGCTGGGCGCGATCCGGGCGTACCACGCCACGGGCACGGCCCGTTACCGCGACGCCGCCCTGGACTTCTGGCGGACCGCGCAGCACTCCGACCACCTGTGCGAGACCTACAACGTGCTCAGGCTGGCCCGCGAGCTCTTCCGCGCCGATCCCGGTCAGGCGCGGTACTTCGACCACTACGAGAAGGCGCTGCACCTGCTGGCCGTCCAGGACACCGACGACTTCACGTGCTGCCACGGCACCGGTCTGGAGGCGGGCACCCGGCACGGCGACAGCATCTACTTCCACGCCGGGCCCACGCTGTACGTCAACCTGTTCGTCCCTTCCGTGCTGACCTGGGCCGGACGGGGGATCTCGGTGCGGCAGGAGCCGTCGGCGACTGAGTCGATCAAGCTGACGATCGGCGGGTCCGGCCGGATCGACCTGCGGGTGCGCGTCCCGTCCCACGTGGTGGGCGCCGGGCTGCGGGTGAACGGTGTGGCGTCGAGGCTGGTCACGCCGGGGACTTACGCGCGCATCGATCGCCATTGGGCCAACGGTGACGTTGTGAGCGTGCCCACACAGGCAACTTTCCAGACGGAAGATATTCGTCTGGACCACTGACTCGGCGCAATGTTAACGCGAACATGACTCTTGATGTCATCTGCGGGCGCTCCCTATGGTTGCGGAACGCTCAGCGCGAGTGAATGTGAAAGGAGGTCGGTGTGGTCACGATCGCGGATGTCGCGAGGCACGCGGGAGTCGCTCCGAGCACCGTCTCCTACGTGCTCACGGGCAAGCGGTCGATCTCCGCGGACACGAAGTCGAGGGTCCGGGAGAGCATCAGGGCGCTGGGCTACCAGCCGCACGTGGCCGACCGCGTGCTCACCACCAGCCGGACCAACGTGATCGGCCTTGTCCTGCCGTTGCGCGCGGGCACCCACCTGCCCGCGGTGATGCGGTTCGTCACCGCCGCGGTCACGACCGCGCGCCGCTACGACATGGACCTGCTGCTGATGACCGCGGACGACGGTGCCGCCGGCCTGCGCAGGGCCGCGAACAGCGCCCAGGTCGACGGCTTCCTGGTGATGGACGTGGAGATGGACGACGACCGGGTGCCGCTGCTGCGGCAGCTGTCCAAACCGTCCGTCCTGATCGGACACCCCGCCGCGGCCAGAGGTCTCACCTGCGTCGATCTGGACTTCGAGGCGGCGGGCGCGAAGTGCGTCGACCACCTCGCCGACCTCGGCCACCGCTCGATCGGCTTCCTCGGCGCGCCGAGCGCGGTCTACCGGCGCAGCAGTGGTTTCGCCCACCGCACGATGAACGGCTTCAGCGCCGCCGCGATGCGCAGGGGCGTGGCCGCGACGGCACTGTCCGTCGAGGACGACCACGACTCGGTGCTGCGCGCGGTCAAGGGCCTGATCCGCGCGCACCCGTCGATGACCGCGCTGGTCGTGCACAACGAGGCGGCGCTCGGCTGGATCACCGCGTGCCTGCGCGCGGCCGGCCGCCAGGTGCCGGGCGACGTCGCCGTGGTGGCGATCTGTCCCGACGAGCTGGCCGAGCAGATGTCGCCACCGCTCACCTCGGTGCGGCTGCCGGCGGAGGAGCTGGGCAGGCACGCGGTGGACCTGCTGGTGGCCAAGCTCGACGGCAAGCAACCACCGCCGCTGATGCTGCTGCCACCCCGCCTGTCCCGGCGGGCGAGCACCCCGGACCCGGTGCACCGCGCATCCGGCTGACCGGCTGGGCGGTCGCGGACGGCGCTCGGGGCGTGCGGAAATGCGGCCCGCACGAAAGGCGTCGTCCCGCGGCCGTTCCGGAGGAGTGCGTGAGGATTTCGGCGGAGAGACTGTCACGCACTCCTCCACCGCGCTTTTGTAGGATCTCCCGGTGACGCTGGCGGATTCTTTGGCTCGCAACGTGGTCGTGCTGGACGGCGGGATGTCGACGGCGCTGGAGCTCGCCGGGCACGACCTGTCCGACGAGCTGTGGTCGGCCCGGTTGCTGCTCGCCGAACCGGACGCGGTGCGCGCCGCCCACCTCGCCTACTACGAGGCGGGCGCCGACGTCGCCATCACCGCGAGCTACCAGGCGACCTACGAGGGCTTCGCCCGCCGCGGCCTCGACGCCGCCGAGACCACGCGCCTGTTGCGGGCCAGCGTGGCACTGGCCCGTTCGGCAGCGTCCGAAGTGGACGGTGAACGCTGGGTCGCGGCGTCGGTCGGGCCGTACGGGGCGATGCTCGCCGACGGCTCGGAGTACCGCGGCCGCTACGGGCTCTCCGGTCAGGAGCTCGTGGAGTTCCACCGGCCCCGGATCGAGGCCCTGTGCGCGGCGGAGCCGGACGTGCTCGCGGTCGAGACGATCCCCGACGCCGACGAGGCCGCGGCGGTGCTGGAGGTGGTGCGCGGCAGCGGGGTGCCGGCCTGGCTGTCCTACAGCATCCGCGGCGACCGGACCTGCGCGGGCCAGCCGCTCGACGAGGCGTTCGCGGTCGCGGCGGGGGTCGGCGAGGTGATCGCCGTCGGCGTCAACTGCTGTGCGCCGGAGGACGTCGCGAACGCGGTCGAGGTGGCGCGCCGGGTGACCGGCCTGCCGGTCGTGGTCTACCCGAACAGCGGTGAGCAGTGGGACGCGAGGGGCCGGTCGTGGAGCGGTGGCGGCACCGGGTTCGCCGCGCTGGCGGGGGAGTGGGCCGACGGCGGCGCGCGGCTGGTGGGTGGCTGCTGCCGCACCGGGCCGGACGCGATCGAGGAGCTCGCGCACGCGCTGAGGTCCTGAGCGGTCAGAAGTCGGCGTTGGTGTAGCAGTAGGTGATGCGCGGTTCGTCGTAGGACAGGGCTTCCGAGCGGGCTGGGCAGCGGCTTTGGTCGGTGGTGCCGGCCAGCACCTCGGTGACCTTGATGCCGCCCTCACCGGTGCACCGGGCCCGGTACCAGCTGTGCTCGGGGACGCCCGGCCGGTAGCAGGAACCCTTGACCAGGTGCGGCAGCAGGCACAGCGTGCCCGCCTTCGGGTCGACCAGCACCGTGTACTCGTCGTGGCCGTCGGGGCAGTTCTCGCCGCGGCGGGTGAGCACCTTGCCCACCCGGAACATCGACTTCTCGTCGTCACAGGGGGTGGTCGTGGCCTGACCGGTGCCGTCGCCGGTGAACGTCATCGCCACGCAGTCGCCCGCCTTGGCGCTCGACTGCGGAGCGGCGTACCGGTAGACCCCGAACACGCACGCCCCGATCGCCAGCAACACCAGGGTGAACCGCAGGACGCTGGTGTTCCGTGGCGCCGACGGCATGCGCTTCATCGTCGTTCTTCCCTTCTCCTGCTTGGGCAACTGCCCGTGACTACGAGGTTCTCGGGCGAGGGTGTTCACGGCCCGTGAGCGGTCGAGACGTACGGCCGGAAACCGAGACGATCGGCTCGACGATCATTGAGATTTCAACCACTGTGGTTCCGCGTTGGTTAGGCTTGCCTCATAAGGTGGCGGCCATGCACCGCTTCCGCCGCCCCCTCACGAGCCTCTGCGCCCTGCTCGCCCTCACCCCGTTGCTGACCGGATGCTTCGTGTCCGGTGGCGCCGAGGCCGGATCGTCCGGCCGGCTGCGGGTCGCGCTCGCGGTGCCACCGGCGCAGGCGCTGTCGCCGTTGGGCAACGACGCCACCGTATTGGGCAAGCTTTCCGTGGCGGAGGGTCTTACGGCTCTGGACGCCACCGGTGCCGCCGTACCCGCGCTGGCGAGCTCGTGGACCCGCAAGGACGACACGACCTGGGCTTTCGAGCTGCGCAAGGCCACCTTCCACGACGGCACCGAGGTCACCGCCGACGCCGTGGTCGCCGCGCTCGGTCACGCCGCCGCGGCCAAGGTCAAGCCCCGCGTGCTGAGCGACGTGACGCTGACCGCGCGGGCCGAGGACGCGGACACCGTCACGATCACCACGAGCACGCCGGACCCGGTGCTCCCGCTGCGGCTGGCCAGCCCCGCGCTGGGCGTGCTCGCGGCGAAGGCGTACGCACCGGACGGCACGGTCAGCCCGGTCGGCACGGGCACCGGCCCGTTCAAGATCACCAAGCTCAACGGCAAGAGCACGGCCACCCTCGACCGGTTCGACGGCTACTGGGGCGGCCGGGCCGCGCTGGCCGGCATCGACGTGACCTGGATCGCCGACGGCACGTCCAGGGCCAACGCCCTGCGCTCCGGTGAGGCCGACGTCGCCGAGTGGATCCCGACCTCCCAGGCGAAGCTGCTGGCCGACGGCACCCGGCACGACGTGCCGTCCGTGCGGACCGACAGCCTGGTGCTCAACACCGCGGACGGCATCTTCGCCGACCCCTCGCTGCGCGCGTCCGCCCGTGCCGCCGTGGACGGCTCCGCGGTCGTCGGCCCGGTCTTCGGCGGCTTCGCCGATCCCGCCCGGGGGCTGTTCGGACCCGCGGTCGGGTGGGCGGCGGCCAACCGGGTCGCGGTGACCGGACGGGCGCAGGCCCTGCCGGTCGCGGACGTCCAGGCCAGGACCCAGGGCAGGACGCTGCGCCTCGCGGCCTACACCAACCGCGCCGAACTGCCGGAGGCCGCGACGGTTCTGCAGCAGCAGCTGGAGAAGGCCGGGTTCACGGTGCAGCAGGACGTGCGCGAGTACACGCAGATGGAACCCGATCTGCTCGCGGGCAAGTACGACGCGTTGGTCTTCTCGCGCGTGACGCTGCTCGACACCGGTGACGCGGTCGCGTTCCTCGCGAGCGACTTCGCCGGCACGGGCGTCTACAACATCGCGCGGCTGCACGACGGTCAGGTCGACCAGGCCATCGCGGCCGCCGCCCAGGAGAGCGACACCGCGCGGCGGCAGCAGAAGATCATGCGGGCCGAGGCGGAGATCCTGCGCACGGACGCCGTCGTGCCGCTGGTGCACGAGAAGGTCGTGCAGGGCATCAGCACACGCGTCGAGGGCGTGGTGCTCGATCCACGCGAGCGGTCGCTGATCACCGTCGGCACCCGCCTGAAGTAGTGGGAACCACAGCGGTCGTCGCCGGTCGGGTCGTCGCGGGAACCGGTGTGCTGGCGGCCGTCGCGCTGCTGCCGTGGCTGTCCGGCACCGACCCGGCCCTGGCGGTGCTGCGCGCGCGGTCGGCCGACCAGGACCCCAGTCCCGGGCAGCTGGCGGCCGTGCGGGAGCAGCTCGGTCTGGACCGGGGTCCGCTGCCGCACCTGCTGCGCTGGCTGGGCGGGTTGCCGCGCGGTGACGCGGGCGTGTCCTGGGTGTCGGGTCACCCGGTGCTGCCCGAGGTGATGAACGCGTTCGCGGTCTCGGTGACGCTGATGCTCGGCGCCCTGGTCGTCACGGTCGTGGTGGCGGCGCTGCTCTGCGCCCGCACCCTGCGGCACGGAGCGCGGCCGCGCGCGGACACCGCGGTCGCGTTTCTGGCCGCGCTGCCCAAGTTCCTGCTGGCCGCGCTGCTCGCCACGGTGTTCGCGGTGTGGCTGCGCTGGTTCCCGTCCGGCGGCTGGGAAGGTCCGGCGTCGATGGTGCTGCCGTCGCTCGCCCTCGGCGTGCCGTCCGGCGCGGTGATCGGCGGCCTGCTCGAGCGCTCACTGCCGGCCGTGCTCGCCCAGCCGTGGGTGCGGACGTGGCACGCCTGCGGGCTGCCGCCCGGCCACATCGCCCGGCACGGCCTGCGCGGTGCGGTGGCCGGGGTGCTGCCGCAGCTGCTGCCGACCGTCGTGGCCCTGGTCGGCGGCGCGGTCGCGGTGGAGAAGATCTTCACCGTGCCCGGCCTCGGCCGGCTGGCCCTGGACGCGGCCCTGGCCAGGGACCTTCCGCTGCTGCAGACCGCCACGCTGGTGCTCGTGCTGCTCGGCGTCGTCGCGGGCGTGCTCGTGCGTGCCGCCCGCCGCGCCCTGCTCGGCCCGGCGCTGCGCGACGGCGCACTGCCCGCGCTTGAGCCGTGCGCGGTGCGGCCGCACCGCTTCACCCGGTGGGTTGCGTGTTCTTGTGCGCTCGTATTGCTCACGTTGGTGGTGGCGGGATTGCTGCGCGACCCGTCGCACGTGAACATGGCCGCGCGGCTGGCGTCGCCGTCCATCACGCATCCGCTGGGCACCGACGCACTCGGCCGCGACCTGCTGGCCCGGCTGGGCCACGGGGCGCTGCGCACGACGGCGCTCGCGCTCGCGGTGACCGCCGTGAGTGTCCTCATCGGACTGCTGGTCGGCACGGCGGGCCGTGCCGGCGAGGGTCTGACCGAGGTGGTGTCGACCCTGCCCGCCGTGCTCGTCGGCCTGCTGACGACCGCCGTGGCCGGACCGTCGGTGTGGGGTGCGGCCTGCGCGGTCAGCCTGGTCGCGTGGACCCCGCACGCCGCTCAGGCCGCCGCGCTGTTCGAGCAGGAACGGGCCACCGGACACGTGCGGGTGGCGCGGTCGATGGGGGCGGGACGGCTGCACCTGATGCGGCGCGGCCTGCTGCCCGCGGTGCTGCCTTCGGTGCTGAGCAACGCGGTGCTGCGGTTGCCCACCACGGTGCTCGTGCTGGCGTCGCTGGGCTTCCTCGGCCTGGGCGAGCAACCGCCCGCCCCGGAGTGGGGCCGCCTGCTCTCGGAGAACCAGCCGTACCTGGAGCTGGCACCGTGGACCGTGCTCGGGCCGGCCGGTGCGCTCGTGCTGCTGTCGGTGGTCGCGGTGTCCGCGACTCCGGGCGGTGCTCGCCGTCGATGAAGGGCTCCTTCCTCCACCTGGGGTGGAAGAAGGAGCCCTTCATCGAGCACCGGGCAGGACCTGGCTAGGCCTTGGCCCAGCGTTGGGCGGCGCTGCCGTTGCAGGTCGCGACGGTGACTGCGGCGCCGTTGTTGTTGCTGGTGGCGTTGAGGCACAGTCCGCTTTGGACGTTGGTGATGGTGCCGTTGGTGCCGATGTTCCAGTTCTGGTTGGCGCCGCCGTTGCAGTCCCAGATCCGGGCCTGGGTGCCGGCACCGGCGTTGGCCGGCACCTCCACGCACTTGCCCGTGACCTGGAGGGTCTGCCCGACAACGCTGAACTGCTGGTTGGCGTTGGTGTGGCAGTCCCAGCTGATCATGGCCGTGCCGTTGGCCGTGCCCGCGCCGTTGACGTCCAGGCAGCGGCCGGAAGCCTCACCGCGCAACCGGAACGTGGTCGGAGGAGTGGGCGCCTCACCGGTGAAGAACTTCCACACCTCGTACTTGACCCAGCTGCGGGCCCCGCTCTCGCAGCCCGCACATCCGTCGACCGGTCCCTGCTGGTGGCCGCCGTCGAACGGTGCCCACACCACCGGGTAGCCGGTCTTGCAACCGGAGTAGTAGGTGGTGATGTGCGTGTTGCTGCCCCGCGCGGGTTCCGGCGCGTTCTGCGGGGTGCAGCCGTTGTTGCGGACCCACCGGTCGCGCAGGGCGCGGCCGCCGGCGATGTTGTCGCTGATGCCGTGGATGCCCATGAACGCCACCGGTGTGTTGCCGCCCTCGCAGCCGCTGATCTCGCCGCCGGCGATGGAGACGATCGCGCGGAACACCGTCGGGCGGGCGCACGCCAGCGCGACGCTCATCCCGGCGCCGTAGCTGAAACCGAGCGAGAAGACCTGGCCGGTGTCGACGCAGAGATCGCCTTCGATCCGGCTGATCATGTCGTCGACGAAGCGGACGTCCTCGCCGCCGGAGTTGGCCCAGCCGTTGTTGAGTCCCTGCGGTGCCACGAAGATGGCCGAGTTGTTGGCCAGTCGCCGCAGGCCGTAGTGGGCGTAGACGTCACCGTCGCTGCCACCGCCCGCCACCTGCTCGGCCGTACCGCCGTACCAGTGGAACCCGAAGATAAGGCGGTACTGGCGGGTGTTGTCGTAGTTGTCCGGGATGCTGATGATGAACTGCCGGCTCTTGCCGCCGCTCTGGATCGTCAGCTTGCCGTTGCGCAGCGTCGGAGCCTTGCCGCAGCCGGGAGTCGTGCTCGCGTCGGCCACGCCGACGCCGGAGAGAACCAGCGCGAGGACGGCGACCAGCCATCCTGCTCCGCGAAGTGTGCGCCTCATGCCTTCGCCCAACGCTGGGCGGCGCTGCCGTTGCAGGTCGCGACGGTGACCGCGGCGCCGTTGTTGTTGCTGGTGGCGTTGAGGCACAGTCCGCTTTGGACGTTGGTGATGGTGCCGTTGGTGCCGATGTTCCAGTTCTGGTTGGCGCCGCCGTTGCAGTCCCAGATGCGGGCCTGTGTCCCGGAGCCCGCGTTGTTGGGCGCCTCCACGCACTTGCCCGTGACCTGGAGGGTCTGCCCGACGGTGCTGAACTGCTGGTTGGCGTTGGTGTGGCAGTCCCAGCTGATCATGGCAGTGCCGTTCGCGGTGCCGGCGCCGTTGACGTCCAGGCAGCGGCCGGACGCCTCGCCGCGCAACCGGAACGAGGCCGGCGGCGGGGTGGTGGTCGTCGTCGGGCCGGTGCCGCCGGAGAACTGGGTGATGAACTTCCACACCTCGCCGGAGGTCCAGGTGCGCCAGCCGTCACCGCCGGAGTCGATCGGGCCCGGCGTGTGGCCACCGTCGAACGCCGCCCACACCACCGGATACCCGGGCCGGCAGCCGCTGTAGTTCGTGATGATGTGCGTGTGGCTGCCCGCCGCCGGTTCCGGGGCGTTCTGGGCGGTGCAGCCGTTGTTGCGGACGAACCTGTCCCGCAGACCGCGGCCCAGACTGATGTTGAGCACGTTGTCGGTGACGCCGTGCACGCCCATGTACGCGATCGGCTGGTTGCCGCCGTCGCAGCCGCTGAGCTCCGCGCCCGAGTAGGCGACGACCGCGCGGAAGACGTTCGCGCGGGCGCAGGCGATCGCGTACGACATGCCGCCGCCGTAGCTGAAGCCACCGGCGAAGCGCTGCGTCGTGTCGATGCAGAGCCCGCCCTCCAGCTGCTTGAGCATGTCGTCGATGAACGTCAGGTCCTGACCGCCGGGGTTGGCCCAGCCGTTGCCGTTGCCCTGCGGTGCCACGAAGATCGTGCCGTTGCCGGCCTGGTCGGACAGGCGCCGCAGGCCGTAGTACGACCAGTTGTAACCGTCGGTGCCACCCGAGTCGACGTCGTTCGCGGTCCCGCCCCGCCAGTGCAGGCCGACGAACAGGCGGTACTGCCGGCTGCTGTCGTAGCTCGGCGGCAGCCGCAGGATGTACGAGCGGTTCTGGCCGCCGGTGTTGATGGTGTGCTGGCCGCTGCTCAACGACGGCGGCTTGCCGCAGCCCGCGGTGCCCGCGGCCTGACCGGTGGGAGTGGTGCCGCCGAGCGCGATGCCGGCGGCGCCGAGGAAGGCCACGGCGCTCGCGGCGGCCATGGCGATGATGCTTCTACGACCGAGCATGACGCGCCCCTTTGTGCTGGTGGAACATCGTTGTCCCTTCGGTTTTCGTCACTGGAGGCCGGAAGAACCGGTGAAGGCGGTCGCCGCGCCGGTGCCCGCCTTCACCGACCCCCAGCCAGGCCGTGTCGAGAGGTCTTGTCCGCAACCCCGTCTGCCGGGCACCTACGTGGATGAAGGGCTCTTTCATCCACACCAGGTGGAGCAAGGCGCCCTTCATCCACCTCACCCGCCGGCGAGTCGCGAACACGACTTCCGGCAGTCTGCTCAGGCCTTGGCCCAGCGCTGGGCGGCGCTGCCGTTGCAGGTCGCGACGGTGACCGCGGCGCCGTTGTTGTTGCTGGTGGCGTTGAGGCACAGTCCGCTTTGGACGTTGGTGATGGTGCCGTTGGTGCCGATGTTCCAGTTCTGGTTGGCGCCGCCGTTGCAGTCCCAGATGCGGGCCTGGGTGCCGGAGCCCGCGTTGTTGGGCGCCTCGACGCACTTGCCGGTCACCTGGAGGGTCTGGCCGGTCACGGTGAACTGCTGGTTGGCGTTGCCGTGGCAGTCCCAGCTGATCATGGCAGTGCCGTTCGCGGTGCCGGCGCCGTTGACGTCCAGGCAGCGGCCGGAAGCCTCGCCGCGCAGCCGGAACGTCGTCGGGGGAGTGGGCGCCTCACCGGTGAAGAACTTCCACACCTCGGTCTTCACCCAGCTCCGCGCACCGCTCTCGCAACCGGCGCACCCGTCGACCGGTCCCTGCTGGTGTCCGCCGTCGAACGGTGCCCACACCACCGGGTAGCCGGTCTTGCAACCGGAGTAGTAGGTGGTGATGTGCGTGCGGCTGTTGGGTCCCGGCTCGGGGGCGTTCTGGGGCGTGCAGCCGTTGTTGCGGACCCAGCGGTCCCGCTGCGCCCGTCCGCCACCGATGTTGTCGTTGATGCCGTGGATGCCCATGTACGCGACGGGTGCGGTGCCGCCCGCGCAGCCGCTGATCTCACCGGGGCTCGCGATGTCGGCGATCGCCCGGAAGACGGTCGGGCGGGAGCACGCGAGCGAGATGCTCATCGAGCCGCCGTAGCTGAAGCCGATGGAGAACAACTGCGTGGTGTCGACGCAGAGGTCGCCTTCGATCCGGCTGATCATGTCGTCGACGAAGCGGACGTCCTCGCCGCCGGAGTTGCCCCAGCCGTTGTTGAACCCCTGCGGCGCGACGAAGATCGTCGAGTTGTTCGACAGCGGCTTCAGCCCGTAGTAGGCGTAGACGGCGCCATCGCTGCCGCCGCCCGCCACCTGGTCCATGGTGCCGCCCAGCCAGTGGAAGCCGAAGACCAGCCGGTACTGCTTGGTGTTGTCGTAGTTGTCCGGGATGCTCAGGATGAACGACCGCGTCTTGCCGCTGGTCTGGATCGTCTGGTTGCCGTTGCGCAGGGTCGGTGCCTTGCCGCAACCGGCGGTCCCCGCGAGGGCGGTGGGATCGCCGGAAGCGGCGGACACCTGTGCTCCGGCGGCGCCGGGGCTGGACAGGACCAGGGCGACGGCAGCGACCAGCCACCCCGCCGCACGGAGAATTTTCTTGTGTCCCATGGATGTTCGCGCTCTCTGTCGGTGGGCTTCTCCGGGCGGCGGTCCGGCGGTGGTCGGTCAGGAGGAGATGGTGCAGCTCTTTCCGTTGAGGGCGAACGAGTCCGGTGCGGACGTGTTGCCGGTGTGGTTGGCCTGGAAGCCGATGGTGATCGACGCGTTCGGCGCGATGTCGCCGTTGTAGTTGACGTTCTTCGCCGTCACCTGGCCCGAGGCGGGCGAGTAGCTGGCGCTCCAGCCGGACGTGATGGTCTGACCGCCGGGCAGGGTGAAGACCAGCGACCAACCGCTGATCGGCGTCGTGCCGGTGTTGGTGATGGTGATGCTCGACGTCAGGCCGGTGTTCCAGGCGTTGACCGCGTCCTTGACCTGGCAGCCCCCGGTGGGAGGCGGCGTCGTGGTCGTCGTGGTGGTCGTAGTCGTCGTGGTGGTCGTGGTCGTGGTCGTGGTGGTCGTGCCACCGCCACCACCTTCGAACTGGCTGATGAACTTCCACGCTTCGCCGGAGGTCCACGTGCGCCAGCCGTCACCACCGGAGTCGATCGGACCGGGCGTGTGCCCGCCGTCGAACGCGGCCCACACCACGGGGAAGCCGGGCCGGCAGCCGCTGAAGTTGGTGACGATGTGCGTGTGGCTGCCCGCACGGGGTTCGGGCGCGTTCTGCGGTGTGCAACCGTTGTTGCGCACGAACCGGTCGCGCATGCTCCGGCCTTGCGAGATGTCGAGCACGTTGTCGCTGACACCGTGGACGCCCATGTACGCGATGGGGTCGTTGCCGCCGGTGCACCCGCTGAGCACGCCGCCGGAGTAGACGACCACCGCGCGGAACACGTTCGCACGGGCGCAGGCGATCGCGTACGACATGCCGCCGCCGTAGCTGAAGCCGCTGGCGAACCGCCGCGTCGGGTCGACGCACAGCCCGTTGTCGATCAGCTTGACCAGGTCGTCGATGAACGTCAGGTCCTGGTTGTTCGGGTTGGCCCAGCCGTTGTTGTTGCCCTGCGGGGCGACGAAGATCGTGCCGTTGTTCTCCGCGTCGGCGAGCTTGCGCAGCCCGTAGTACGACCAGTTGTAGCCGTCCGTACCGCCCGAGTCGACGTCGTTGGCCGTGCCGCCGAGCCAGTGCAGGCCGACGTACAGGCGGTACTGCCGGTTGTTGTCGTAGTTGGCCGGCACCCGCAGGATGTACGAGCGGTTCTGGCCGCCCGTGTTGATCGTGTGCTGGCCGCTCGTCAGCGTCGGTGCCTTGCCGCATCCCGCGGTGCCCGCGGTGATGCCGACGTGGTCGGCGGGAGTCGTGCCGCCGAGCGCGATGCCCGCGGCGCCGAGGAAGACCACGGCGCTGGCGGCGGCCATGGCGATGACGGTCCTATGCCTGAACATGGCACGGTCCCTTGTGCTCGTGGAACATCGTCGTTCCCTTCGGTTCTCGTCACACTGCTTGGACCTGGAATCGCTGGTTGTCCGCGCCGCTGGGGTTCCACTGGGAGACGCGGGCGCCGTCGGCGGTCGACACGTTCCAGACGTCCATCGCGAGGTTGCTCTGCCGGTTGACCAGGCTGATCACCCCGCCGCCCTGGTCGACCACCCGCCACTGCTGGTTCGTCGCGTTCGTGTCGGCCTGCTGGCTGATGTCGGCGCCGGTGCTGGAGCTCGCGACCTGGAGCACCAGGCCGCTGTGCCGCGCCCTGACCCGGTAGTAGCCGCCACCGGAGTCGACGAAGTCGAACTGCTGGTTGAGCCCGGTGGTCTGGGACCACTGCTGCAGCAGCGCGCCCGCCGCGGTGGAGGAACCCGCGATCTCGATCGGCTTCCCGCTGTGGCGGGCGACCAGCCGGTAGTTCACGCCGGGGCGCACCACCGGTCCGGAACCCGTGCCCTGGCCGGTGGCGCGGTAGGTGTGTCCTGCCTGGACGGCGAACTCGGCGAGGTCGGCCTCCGGCCTGGTGGGCTGGAGCGCGGTGCCGGTCGTCGTGTCGCGCAGCTCGAAGGTACCGCCGAAGACCCGGTTGCGGACGCGGACGGTGCCGTCGCGGTCCGCCGTGACGGACAGCGTGATCGTGCCGTCGGCCGCCCACGTCGCGCCGACGGTGTACCCGCCGCGCCCGCGCAGGCCGGAGAAACTGCCGGCCGGCCACGCCGGTGGCAGCGCGGGCAGCACGTTCAGCTCGCCGTTGTGGCTGTGCAGCAGCATTTCCGCGACGCCGGAGGTCGCGCCGAAGTTGCCGTCGATCTGGAACGGCGGGTGCAGGTCGAACATGTTGGGCGCGAGGCGGTCCGTGGTCACGAGGGACCGGATCAGGTCGTGCGCCCTGGCGCCCTCCTCCAGCCGCGCCCAGTAGTTGATCTTCCAGGCGAGTGACCACCCGGTGCCCGCGTCACCGCGCAGCTCCAGCGTCCTGCGGGCGGCGGTGTGCAGCTGCGGGGTGCCGCGCTTGGTGATCTGGTTGCTCGGGTGCAGGCCGTAGAGGTGCGAGACGTGCCGGTGGTTCTGCTCGGTCTCGACCCAGTCGTAGAGCCATTCCATGACGTTGCCGCGCGAGCCGACCTTCATCGGCGCCAGCCGCTGGCGCGCCGCCCGCACCTGCGTGCGGAAGTCGGCGTCGACACCCAGCACCTCGGACGCGCCCGCGCAGCCGTCGAACAGGTCGCGCAGGATCTGCATGTCCATCGTCGGCCCGGCGCACACGCTGGCGTTCGCGTGGTGGGTGAGCTCCGGCGAGTTCGACGGGTTGGTGACGAGGTAGCCCAGACTCGGCTCGGTGACGAGCGTGTCGAGGAAGAACTGCGCGGACCCCTTGAGCGCCGGGTAGTACGTGCGCAGGAAGTCGACGTCGCCGGTGAACCGGTAGTGGTCCCAGATCATCGTCGAGAGCCAGGCCCCGCCCGTCTGCCACATGCCCGACGTCGCGAAGTCGACGACCGAGGAGCCGCGCCAGGCGTCGGTGTTGTGGTGGGTGACCCAGCCGCGGGCGTTGTACTGCACCTGGGCGGTGCGGGCGCCGGTGACGGTGAGGTCGTTGATCATCCTGAACACCGGCTGGAAGCACTCGCCGAGGTTCGTGGTGTCCGCGGGCCAGTAGTTCATCGGCAGGTTGGCGTTGAGCGTGTACTTCGAGTCCCACGACGGCGCCATCTGGTCGTTCCAGATGCCCTGCAGGTTCGCCGGTTGCGTGCCGGGACGCGACGACGAGATCAGCAGGTAGCGGCCGTACTGGAACAACAGCACCGAGAACTGCGGGTCGGTGGTGCTCGCGTGCCGGCTGATCCGGACGTCCGTCGGCTGGTCGGCCGCCGCGGTGCGGCCGAGGTCGAGGCTGACCCGCCCGAACAACGCCTGGTAGTCGGCGACGTGCCGGGCGCGCAGGGTGTCGAACGACCGGCCCTGCGCGGCGTTCAGGCGGCTGCGGGCGCTGCCCTGGTAGTCGCCGTTGACCGTGCGGAAGTCGATGTAGCTGGTAGCGATGGAGATCAGGACCGTGACGGCGTTGGCGTTGCTCACCCGCAACGTCCCGCCGGAGCTGCTGACGGTGCCGCCTTCGGCCACCGCCCTGGCCAGTGCGAGGAACCGGACCGTGCCCGCGATTCCGCGCTGGTCGCCGGAAATGCCGTCGAGCGCGATCGTCGTGGCGTCCGGGCTGGACGCCGTCGTGCGCTGCGGCGAGCTGAACGACGCGTTGAACGAGACCGAACCGGGCGTCTCCGCGGTCAGCCGCACGACGATCACCTGGTCGGGCGCGCTCGCGAACACCTCGCGCCGGTAACGCACGTTGTTCGCCGTGTAGGTCACGGTGGTCGTCGCGGTGGTGAGGTCGAGCGAGCGCTGGTACGCCGACGCGGTCGCGTTCGGCAACGCCAGCCGCAGATCGCCGACCGGCTGGTAGGCGAGCTGCCCGGCGGGGTTGCCGAGCATCGTCTGGTCGATCAGCGACTGCGCCTGCGTCCACTGGTTCGAGAACACGAGCTGCCGGATCTGGGCGAGCGAGCCCGCGCCGCGCGGGTTGCTGTAGTCGTGCGGGCCACCCGCCCAGACCGTGTCCTCGTTGAGCTGCAGGCGTTCGGTGTCGGTGTTGCCGAACACCATCGCGCCCAGGCGGCCGTTGCCGACCGGAAGCGCGCGCAGCCAGTCCGATCCCGCCGGGCGGTCGTACCACAGGGCGAGATCGTTGGCGGCGCGCACTTCCGGCGGCGCCGAGGAGGCGGCGTTCGCCGTCGCTGTCCAGCCCGCCCGCGTCAGCACGACACCCGCGCCGAGCTTCATGAGCTGCCGCCGGTTCAGGTCGGACATGCCGGTCCTCCAATGGGTTTCGCGGTCGCTGAAGCACCCCTGGTGGTGGCCACGAGGAGTCGGGACTTGCCGGGACGGTCAGCTCACGGCGCACCGCGCGTCGTTGAGCGTGAACCCGTCGGCGACGGCGCTGTTGCCGGTGTGCGAGGCCTGGAAGCCGATCTGCACCGACCCGCCCGGCGGGATCTGCGCGTTGTAGTCCACGTTGCGCGCGGTGACCTCGCCGCTGGCAGGGGAGTAGCCGGCACTCCAGCCGCTCGTGATCACCTGTCCGCCGGGCAGTGTGAACCGCAGCTGCCAGCCGTTCACGGCCGTGGTGGACGTGTTCTTGATGGTGATCGTCTCGGTCAGGCCGGTGTTCCACGCGCTGACCGACGCGGTGACCGCACAGTCACCGGGCGGAGGCACCGGCGTTGTCGTGGTGGTCGTCGTTGTCGTTGTGGTTGTGGTGGTGGTCGTCGTGGTGACCGGCGGGTTGTTGTCCAGGCCGAGGAACGCGATCGAGTACGCGAGCATGCCCGCCATCGGCAGCTCGTGCCCGACACCGGAGATGCTGACGCCCTCGACGGTCGCCGTGGTACCGGTGGCGCCGTAGCGGGTGCGGGTCCAGTTCGACTTCGGCTGGTCGGTGAACGACGGCGTCCTGCTCAGCCCGTTCAGGTTGGTCCACTGGTCGAGTTCTTCGCCGAAGTTCGGGTACGCGAGCGTCGTGTCGGTGGTGCCGTGCCACAGCTGCATCCGCGGGTAACGCCCGGTGTAACCCGGATACATCGCCCTGGCCACGTCACCCCACTGCTGCGGGGTCTTCTGCACGTTCCCGCCGGAGCACTGGCTGTTCCACAGCGAGCCGTTCGTCGTCGCGAAGCAGCCGGCCGGCACGCCGGAGAACGCCGACCCCGCGCTGAACACGTCCGGGTACTCCGCGGCCAGCACGTTGGTCATCATCGCCCCGGACGAGAAGCCCGCGACCACGATCCGGGCCGGGTCGGCGTTGTAGCGCTGGCGCGCGTACGACACCATCGACATGATCCCGGTCGAGTCGCTGCCTCCGTTGCGCCGCAACGCGTTGGGCGTCGACACGTCGAAGCAGTGCCCGTCCCTGGTCGCCTCCGGGTAGACGATCACGTACCCGTAGCGGTCCGCGCCGGTGACGTAGTCGCGCCCGTTGCCGTTGTGCACGGCGCTCGCCGAGCCGCTGCAGTAGTGCACCATCACCAGCATCGCCGGGCGGGCCGCGACCCGGTCCGGCACGTAGACGTACATGTTGAGGTTGGTGGGGTTCGTGCCGAAGTTCGTGACCCGCACCAGCGACGCGGCCTGCGCCTGTTGCGGCACCAGGGAGAGCGCGATGGCGGCGACCAGCAGCGTCACGGCCGCGACGAGGGCGGCGAGGGTGAGGCCGTCGCGGTGACAACGCACGGTGCTCATGCGCCACCGCCGAACTGCCACCAGTTGAAGTTGAACAGGTAACCGCTGCCACCGCTGAACCTCAGGTAGAGGTCGCGGGTGCCGGTCAGCCCGCTCACCGGGCACGAGACGGTGGTCCACGTCTGCCACCCGCCGGTGTTGGGCACCGAGCACCGGCCGGCGAGAGGCCCGGTCGGGCTGTCGGTGTGCACCTCGACGGAGCTGCCGGCGACGGTGGACGCCACCCGCGCGCTGAAGGTCTTCGCGCCGGAACCGAAGGCGACGTTCTTCACCTTGATGTAGTCGCCGTTGTTGATGAACCCGACGTCCATCCCGCCCTCGCTGGACGGCTCGGTCTCGATGCCGCTGCCCCACGCGATGGTCTCGGCTTCCTGGCGCACATAGGGGTTGAGCGTGTCCGCCGGCGGGGGTCCGGTGGTCGTCATGTTGATCGTCGGGATCGTGCCGTCGGCGTTGTAGCTGAACTTCTCCACCGCGACGGACCTGGTGAAGCCGCCACCGCCGGGCAGTGCGCCGTTGTGGTAGAAGAAGTACGAGCTGCCCTTGAAGTCGATCAGGCCGGGGTGGTTGGTGAAGCTGCTGCCCTGGGTGGGCATCACGGTGCCGCGGTAGGTCCACGGTCCGGTCGGGGTGGGAGCCGTCGAGTAGGCGATGAACTCAGAACAGCACTTGGCCGCGAAGACGTTGTAGTACAGGCCGTTGCGCTTGTAGACCCACGGCCCCTCCTCGTAGAGGGTGGGCCGGTTGGCGTCACCGGTGCGGGTGCCGAAGCCCGCCGTGGTCAGCGGGATCCGGTTGATGCCACCGGAGTAGGAGATCATGTCGGTGTTCAGGCGGATGTACGACAGGTTGGGGTTGCCCCAGTACAGGTACGCCTGCCCGTCGTCGTCGATGAACACCGTCGGGTCGATCTCGCCGTTCTCCACCAGCGGGTGACCGAGGGCGTCGCGGAACGGGCCGGTGGGGCTGTCGGAGACGCCGACACCGATGGCCATGCGTCCGGAGGCCTTGTTGACGATCGGGACGTAGTAGTAGAACTTGCCGTTGCGCTCGATCGCCTGCCCGGCCCACGCGTCCTGCTTGGCCCAGCTGAAGGTGGCGAGACTCATCGGCGAGCCGTGGTCGGTCCAGTTCACCATGTCGGCCGACGACCAGACCCGCCACTCCTTCATGGTGAACCAGGTCGAGTTGTCCTCGTCGTGCCCGGTGTAGAGGTAGACCCGTCCGTTGTGGACCAACGGCGCCGGGTCGGCGGTGTAGATGTGTTGCACGATCGGGTTGTCCGCCCGTGCCGGAACGGACAGCGTCAGCACGACGCCGACCGTCAGCGCGATGCGCGCCCAGAATCCACGTCTCGTGGCCATCTCTCGTCTCCCCAAGGTGCGGGGCGGGGTCCGCGTGTCCGCCCGTCCGGTCCGTCGGACCCCGCCCCGCGGTTCGGTGGTGCGTGGCGTCAGCTCGCGCTGCAGGACGGGTTGAGGCCCGTGCCGCTTCCGGTGCCCTGGAAGCCGAACTCGGTGGACCCGCCGGCGGGCACGTTGGCGTTGTAGTCCACGTTGGACCACGTGATCGCGCCGTTGTTGCCGCTGCGGTTGGCACTCCACGAGTTGGTGACCGTGCCGTTGGACAGGGTCGTCGAGACCCGCCAGCCGCTCAGCGCGGACGATCCGGCCGTGACCTTGACCGTGGCGACGAAGCCGCCGTCCCACTGGTTCAGCGACACCGACGCCGTGCAGTCACCAGGACCCGGGTTGTTGCTCGTGGTCGTGGTGGTGGTCGTGGTCGTCGTTGTGGTCGTCGTCGTTGTGGTCGTGGTGGTCGTCGGGCCGGGACCAGCCGCGTTCAGCGCGTCCAGAACCGCGTTGTAGGCGGGCTTCTTGGCGCCGGATCCCGTGAACAGCAACGGGTTGTCCCCGCCACGCCACGAGTCCGTGTCACGAATGCCCCACGTGGTGATGCCTGCGCAGGCGCGGACGGCCACGCACGCCTTCGTCACGGCACCGTAGGCGGCTGCCTGGTTGCTGCCGGAGATGTCGAGCTCGGTGATCTGCACCTCGACGCCGAGGTCGGCGAAGCGCTGGAGGTTCGCCTGGTAGTCGCCGGGCGGGTTGCCCGAGAGGTGGGACTGGAAGCCCACGCAGTCGATCGGGACACCGCGGGACTTGAAGTCGCGCACCATGTTGTAGACGCCGGTGGACTTCGGGTTCACGCCGTCGGTGTTGTAGTCGTTGTAGCAGAGCTTCGCGCCGGGGTCGGCGGCACGGGCGGCGCGGAACGCGGCCTCGATCCAGTCGTTGCCGGTGCGCTGGAGGTTGGAGTCGCGGCGACCACCGCTGCCCCCGTCGGCGAACGCCTCGTTGACGACGTCCCAGGCGTAGATCTTGCCCTTGTAGTGGGTGGCGACCTGGGTGACGTGGTTCATCATGGCCTGGCGCAGGTCGGAACCCTCCATGCGCTGCGCCCAGCCGGGTTCCTGCTGGTACCACAGCAGGGCGTGGCCGCGCATCCGCTTGCCGGTGCTCACGGCCTGGTTGAGGATGCGGTCGCCGCCGGAGTAGTTGAACTGACCGCGGTTGGGTTCGGTCGCGTCCCACTTCATCTCGTTCTCGGCGGTGACCATGTTGAACTCCGTGTTGAGGAGGTTCACGTAGGTCTGGTCGCCGAGCTTGCCCGCCGCGACGGCGGTGCCGAAGTAGCGGCCGGACTGCGCCGCGGCGGCGCCGAGCGTGGTCGCGGCGTTCGCGACGGATCCCGTGGCGGTCACGACCAGCGTCGTGCAGAGTGCCGCCGCCGCAAATGCCGACACGATCGGAACAAGTGACACTGACCTCGCTGTCAGTTTCATCTTCCACACTTTCGAAACTCCGCCCGGAAATGCCGGGCGTGGCGGGTATGACGATCTGGGCGCACGTCGCGGTGACCGGTGCGGCGATACCGGTTCCCGATGTGTGCGTTGAAGGTGCTTCGCGCGGTCAACCGCGGCGTCGTGGCCGGCGGGCGCGATGTCTTCGGCGCGGTCCGGGAATCTTCACTACCGTCTCCTTCACCCACATCACTGGGGAGTGCGCCGTGGTGGAGTGTGACACCTTCGTGTTCGCGCTCACAAGAAGGTGCAGACGGTTTTGTGCCGATATTGAGCTGAACGGGCTACAAAAGACCGGGAGCGCTCCCAGTCTGTTGTCGAATGGCGTCGAATGCGTTCTGCCGCGAGGTCTGTGGAATGATATTGCTAAAGTTCTTGCTAACAGTTTTAGCATTGACGCTACATGGCGCCCTGACTACATTGGCCCGAGCCCGGACGCGTTTTCCCCGCGCGCGGCGCGCTATCTATGGGAGCGCTCTCATAGCGCCCTCTCGCACCGCACCCAGCAACGACGCTGTGAGGACCTGAATGACAGCAATCGATCCTGCACGCGCCGGTACGCCCGGCACTTCGACGGTTGACGTGACGGCAAGACGGAGGCGTGCGGCGGGCGCCTGCGCGGCCGCGGGCGTGGTCGTGGCCGGCACCGTCGCACTGACGCTGAGCGGCGGCACGACGGTCCGCGCCGCCGAGTCGTCGTTCTACGTGGACCCGGCCAGCTCCAGCGCGAGATGGGTGGCCGCCAACCCCGGCGACTCGCGGACGCCGGTCATCCGCGACCGGATCGCCTCGGTGCCGCAGGCGCGCTGGTTCACGACCACCAACACCTCGACGATCCGGTCGGAGATCAGCTCCTTCGTCGGCGCGGCCGCGTCGGCCGGCAAGATCCCGATCCTGGTCGTCTACAACATCCCCAACCGCGACTGCGGTGGCGCCAGCGGCGGCGGAGCACCGTCGCACGCCGCCTACCGGGCGTGGATCGACGAGGTGGCCGCGGGACTGGGCGGCCGCCGGGCGACGATCGTGCTCGAACCCGACGTGCTGGCGCTGATGACCAACTGCCAGAACGCCGACCAGCAGAACCAGACCAAGGCCTCCATCGCCTACGCGGGCAAGAAGCTCAAGTCCGGTTCCGGGCAGGCCAAGGTGTACTTCGACATCGGGCACTCGGCGTGGCTCGCCCCGGCGGAGGCCGCGAACCGCCTGCGCGGCGCGGACATCTCCAACAGCGCCGACGGCATCTCGACGAACGTGTCGAACTACCGCGCGACCTCCGACGAGGTGAACTTCGCCAAGGCCGTGCTGAACAACGTCGGCGACGGCCGCCTCCAGGCGGTCGTCGACACCAGCCGCAACGGCAACGGTCCGGCGGGCAGCGAGTGGTGCGACCCGCCCGGTCGTGCGATCGGCACGCCCAGCACGGAGAACACCGGCGACTCCAAGATCGCCGCGTTCCTGTGGGTCAAGCTGCCCGGCGAGTCGGACGGGTGCATCGGCCCGGCCGGCCAGTTCGTGCCGCAGCGCGCCTACGAGCTCGCGCTGGCGGCGGGTCCAGGCCCGACCACCACGACCACGACCACCACGACCACGACCACGACGACCACCACCACGACGACCAGCAACAACCCCGGTGGTGGCTGCCGGGCGAGCTACCGGCTGCTCAGCCAGTGGCAGGGCGGCTACAGCGCCGAGATCGTGATCGAGAACCGCGGCTCGGCGATCAACGGCTGGACCTTCACGTTCTCCGCTCCCGGCGTGACGGTCACGCAGGGCTGGAACGGCACGTGGAGCAGCACCGGCGACGTGGTCCGGGTGACCAACGCGTCGTGGAACGGTTCCATCCCCGCCGGCGGCACCACCTCCATCGGTTTCAACGCCAACTACAACGGCTCGACGCCACCGTTCGCGTCGCCTGCGCTGAACGGCACCGTCTGCTCCTGAGCGGGCATCCGCCGCCGCGTCAACCTCAATGACGAGGAGTACTGCACATGTTTTCGCTCAACGTCCGAACGCCGCGCCGCAAGCGCGGTCTCGCACTGCTGTTCGCCACGGCGCTGGCAATGACGCTGACTCCGAGCGTCGCCGGCGCCGATGTCGGCATCACCGCCCTCTGTTCGAGCCAGACGGGCAACAACAACGGTTACTACTACTCATTCTGGACCGACGGTGGTGGCAGGGTCTGCATGGACCTGGGGTCCGGCGGCAACTACAGCACCTCGTGGAGCAATGTCGGCAATTTCGTCGGCGGCAAGGGCTGGAGCAACGGTTCCCGGCGGACCGTGAACTATTCCGGCAGCTTCAACCCGTCCGGCAACGCGTATCTCGCGCTGTACGGGTGGACGTCGAACCCGCTCGTCGAGTACTACGTCGTCGACAACTGGGGCACCTATCGGCCCACTGGCACGTACAAGGGCACGGTCACCACTGACGGCGGCACGTACGACATCTATCAGACGATGCGTTACAACGCGCCCTCCGTCGAAGGCAACAAGACCTTCCCGCAGTTCTGGAGCGTCCGGCAGCAGAAGCGGACCGGCGGAAACATCACCACCGGCAACCACTTCGACGCGTGGAACCGCGTCGGCATGCGGCTCGGCAACTTCAGCTACTACATGATCCTCGCGACCGAGGGCTACCAGAGCAGTGGCAACTCGAACATCACCGTGAGGTGAGCACTTCCGGCCCAGGTGCCCCCGTCCCGGCCGGGACGGGGGCACCTTCGCGTCCCGCGCGCGTTCGCCGTCGATGAAGGGCTCCTTCCTGCGCTTGAGGTGGATGAAGGGCGCCTTCATCCACGTCGCCACGCGCCTGGCGAGGCCTGATCGCACGGTGCGCGGCAGTGCGGCAGATCCGGTACGCCCGGCGAGAGCGGCGCACCCGGCCGGGATGAACGGCGCATTTGTCCACCCCAGGTGAACAAATGCGCCGTTCATCCCGAGCCTGCCCGCGAGGGGAGGCGCAACGCGTCGCCCCTTGAGTTCCTGGCATCGCACCTGAGGTGGATGATGGGCTCCTTCCTGCGCTTGAGGTGGATGAAGGAGCCCTTCATCGAGCACTCGGCGGTCAGCTGCGCAGGGTCCACTGCTGGTTGGTGCCGCCGTGGCACGTCCAGAGCTGGATCAGCGTGCCGTTCGCCGTGCCGTTGCCGCTGGCGTCGAGGCACAGCCCGGACTGCGCGCCGGAGATGCTGCCGTCGGCGTTGAGGTTCCACTGCTGGTTCAGGCCGCCGTGGCAGTCCCAGAGGATCGCCGCGGTGCCGTTGGACGTGCCGTTGCCGCTGGCGTCCAGGCACTTGCCGCCGATCGTGAACTGCTTGGCGGCGGTGTAGTTCCAGCGCTGGGTGGTGCCGCCGCTGCAGTCCCAGAGCCGTGCCTGGGTGTTGTTGTTGGTGTTGGCGACGTCGACACAACGGCCGGATTGGGTTCCGACGACCGTGACGTTGTCCTTGCCGCCGCCACCGCCGCCGCCCGGTCCGGCGTTCGCCATCACCGCCTGGGCACCGGCCGGCCAGTTCCCGTTGGTGACGATGGTGTTGTTGTTCACGACGTTGCCGCGGTCGCCGTTGGAGATGTTGCTGACGCTGTTGCTGGACCAGTTGCCGGTCAGCGTCCAGTTGCCCATGTTCTCGCCGCCGCCGTAGTTGGCGGTGGCCCACGTGCCGGTGGCGTTGAAGACGTTTCCGGTGGCGCGGTAGTACTTCGAGCCCTCGTCGAAGTAGAGGCCGTAGTAACCGTTGAGGCGCAGGCAGTAGTTGCCGCTGATTTCCGCGTTCGGGTTCCAGCCGAGGGTGTAGATGCAGCCACCGTCGTTCATTTGCTGCATCACGTCGTGCACGTAGTTGTTGAGCAGCTTGTTGTTCGACGCGGTGGTGGGCGTCGAGTAACGCGGCTGGTAGTTGTAGAGGCCGCGCTGGGCGTAGTGGTTGCTGCCGCCCGCGTCGTTGGAACCCCAGCCGTAGCCGACGGAAATGCCGGTGTACGGCAGGTTGTAGACCTCGTTGTTCGCCACGGTGGCGTTGGTGACGTAGGTGTTGAGCACCGACACGATGCCGCGGTACTCGAGGCCGAGGTCGTGGATGCGGTTGTAGCTGACGGTGATGTCGCGGTTGACCATCCGCTGGTCGCTCGGGTGGTGCGCGTCGGCCTGCACGCCGCCGACCACGACGCCGCCCGCCGAGTTCTGCGCGATCTCCGAACGGGTGATCGTGATGCCGGACGCGCCCAGGCCGACACCGCTGGCGTGGGCGTTGGCGTCGTTGCCGATGCCGATCGCGGTCTGACCGAGGTTGACGAACCTGGAGCCGGTGAACGTGATGCCGCTGGCCGCGGAGATCTGCACGGCGGCGGGCATCTGCAGCCAGTGCGGCCGGACCGCCTCGAACAGCTGGCAGCCGCTCTTGCACGAGTTCAGCCGGTCCGCGGGCCAGTTCTGGTTGCCCGCGATGTAGGCACCGGTCTGCTGGTCGGCGAAGCCCTGGTTGCTGCTGGGGCCGAGCCACGACGTGCCGGTGAAGGTGATGCCGCTGAACGACATGTCGCGCGCGGGCGCGTCGTAGGTGCCGCCGATGTCGACCAGCGACTGCAGTGCCGGCAGCTCGACGCTGACGCTGCTCATGTTCTGCCCGGGACGCGGGATGTAGTAGAGCACCCCGGTGCCGGGGTTGAGGTACCACTCGCCGGGGGAGTCGAGGAACTCGTAGGCGTTGGTCAGGTAGAGCGGCCCGGCGCGGAACGGGTTGTTCAGCGTGTCGTAACCGAATGTGTTGTTGTTCCAGGCGGGTTGCTGCATCGTGAGGAAGTTGCCGCTGATGCTCTGCACCGGTGAGTAGCGGTCGGTGAACGAGTTGACGCTCTCCACCTCGACCCGGTTCTGGTTCGCCAGGTTGTTCAGGTAGTTCAGCGCGCCGTTGGAGAAGCGCAGGCCAGTGTCGGTGAACGTGAAGTCGCCGCGGTTGACCTGGGTTCGCGCTCTGGTGGCGATCGCGCCGTCGACGTAGAGCTGACGGCTGTCGAGGCCGGTGCCGACGTTGGCGCGCCAGATGTTCTTCCCGGAGTCGGCGACCGACCACCCCGTGACGGCCTTGGCGCCGCTGATGACGGGTTTCGCGGACGCGGCGGCCTGCCACAGCACGCGGTAGCCGTTGCTGCCGGAGTCGGCCGCGGTGAACCGCAACGGCTGGGAGAGCCGGTACACGCCGTCGGCCAGCTCCACGACGATGTCACCGGACATGGAGCCGTTGCGGGACCGCACGGCGGCCTGGGCCGCGGGCAGCGAACACGGCTCGGCGGCCGTGCAGGTGGTGCCGGTACCGGAGGGGGAGGCGTAGAGGGTGGTGGTGGCCGCGGCGGCAGGGGGAGCCGTGGCCAGCGCGGCGAGCAACACCGCTGCCGCGGCGATCGAGGACGTGGACAAGGGACCTCCTGGCGTGAGGTGTGTGCCCCGTTGCGGCGGACGGGACGTGATTATGTCCTCTGTGGACGTTGAACGGGTGCTCCACGCGTGCGCGCCGGAACCCGCGGGAAGCGGTATGACACCCGCTTCACATATCTGATCGGAACGTAACTCGTATGACGTGTGACGTCAATGGTGTTACGTATACTGTCGGATCCAGCTCGTCGGAGAACGTGCGGCGCAACGGAGGGCACCATGAAAGCGACAGGTTCGCAGTCCGAGCAGGCCACTCCGACGGGTTGGACACGGCGACCGGCCAGCCTCGCCGCGGCGGTGACAGCGGAGCTCGTGCAGCGAGTGGTGCGCGGTGGTTACCCCGTCGGCGCCGTGTTGCCGCCTGAGCCGGTGCTGTGCGAGACGTTCGGGGTGAGCAGGACGGTGATCCGCGAGGCGGTGAAGGTCCTGCAGGAGAAGGGCCTGGTCCAGGTGCGCCAGGGCTCCGGCACGACGGTGAACCCGCACGCGCAGTGGAACCTGCTGGACGAGCTGGTGCTCCGGGCCGCGATCGCCGAGGACGAGAGCCTCGCGCTGCTGGACGACCTCGTCGTGACGCGGCGGTTGCTGGAGTCGGACATGGCGCAGGTCGCCGCCCGTGCCGCCGGTCAGGACGTGCTGGACGGGCTGCGCGCGATGGTGGACCGGATGGACGAGCTGGTCGACGACACGCCGGCCTACGAGGAGCACGACCGGCTCTTCCACGACACGATCATGCGGGCGTCGGGCAACCGCATCGCCCGCGGTGTCGTGCAGTCGTTGCAGGGGCAGGCCATCACCACGCCCGGATACCTGGGCAGGAGTGGGCGCGAGCTCTGTCAGGCGTCCAACCGGGGTCACCGCCGCATCTACGAGCGACTCGCCGCGCACGACGCGGAGGGTGCCGCGGAGGCCATGTTCACCCACATCACCGAGGCGTGGCTCGTGCGCCGCGGTGACGCCGGCGATCCGGGCCGGTTGACCAGATAGGCGATACGCCGGACGTGTCCCCTCCGCCAGGACCCGTCCGGAAGACGTGTGAGCGCAGGTGTTTCGTGGAACCTCCGACCGCGGGAACGCGGTCGGGCTCGTACGGCAGCGGGAGGCGGATCAGCGGTGGGACGAACGCGCGTGACACTGGCCGACGTCGCGGCGGCGAGCGGAGTGTCGATCACCACGGCGTCGCTCGTCCTGACCGGGCGGGCGCGGGAGCTGCGCATCTCCGAGGCGGCCGAGCGCCGGGTGCGCTCGACGGCGCGGGAGCTCGGCTATCGGCGCAACACGCTGATGGCGGGTCCACGTGGCGGACGTGCGCAGACGATCGGGTTCGTCTCCGACACCGTCGCGTCGTCCGGGCTGGCGGGCGACATGGTCAAGGGTGCCGTGGAGACCGCGTACCGGCACGGGTACATGCTGTTCGTGGGGGAGTCCGGCGGTGATCCGGAGGTCGAACGGGCGCTGGTCGAGGCGATGCACGACCGGCGCGCGGACGGCGTGGTGTTCGCCGCCATGTACACCAGGACCGTCGCGGTGCCCGAGGGCCTCTACGACGGGCCCGCCGTGCTGCTCAACGCCACCCCCGTGACGCGGGCGACCGTCCCCGCCGTGCTGCCCGACGAGGTGCAGGCGGGCCGGTCGGCGGCGCGCGTGCTGGTGGAGGCGGGTCACCGGCGCGGCGTGCACCTGATCGGCGCCGGGCCGGGGGTGCACGACGTGCCGCCGAACAGCATCGCGGCCGCGCAACGGCTGCTCGGGCTGCGGGAGGTGTTCACCGCGGCCGGGGTCGAGGTCGTGAGCTCCCTCCGGTGTCCGAAGTGGACACCGGAGCACGGCTTCGAGGCGACCGCCGAGCTGCTGCGCGAACACCGGCCCAAGGCGCTGGTCTGCTTCAACGACCGCCTGGCGTTCGGGGCCTACCAGGCGCTCGGGGAGGCGGGGCTCTCGGTGCCCGGCGACGTCTCGGTGGTCGGCTTCGAGGACCACCCCGTAGCGTCGTGGCTGCGGCCGCGGCTGACCACCATCGCGCTGCCGCACGAGGAGCTCGGCGCGCGGGCGGTCGAGGTCCTGGTGGAGATGCTCGAACGACGGCCGCGGCAACCGATGATCCACCGGGTGCCGATGCCGGTGCGCGAGGGCGGATCGGTGGCTCCGCCGCGCGACTGACGACGCTTTGTGGGCGCTAACAGTCGAGCGCCCAGTCGAATGAAAATTCGACGTCATCGAACGGGTCAGGCTAAAAGTTAACGCTAACAACTTTAGCTTTGACCGTGTGTGACGGCCTCGTTACATTGCTGGTAGAAGGCCTGATTCCCCCGGAAGGCTCACCAATGTCCAGCATGCTCAAGGTGTTCTGCGGTGCGCTGCTTGCCGCACTGCTGGCAGTACCTCCCGCGGCCTCCGCGTCCACTGTGGACGCCGCCGCCGCTCCGGTGCGGGTGATGCCGCTCGGTGACTCGATCACCCAGGGCGGCTCGATCGGCGGCTACCGCCTCGACCTCGGTACGAAGCTGCGCGCCGCCGGCCGCAGCATCGACTTCGTCGGCTCGCTGAAGGACGGCCCCGCCTCGATGCCCGACCGCGACCACGAGGGTCACCCCGGCTGGACCATCGCGCAGATCGACGCCAACGTCGTGAACTGGCTGCGCACCTACACCCCGCACACGATCCTGCTGCACATCGGCACCAACGACATGTACGGCAGCGACCCGGCCGGCGCGCCCCGGCGGCTGTCCGCCCTGGTGGACAAGATCACCGCGCAGGCGCCGTCCGCCGAGGTGTTCGTCGCGACGATCATCCCGATCCGGTTCGCCGACGGCACGGTGCGCAACTACAACTCCGCGATCGTCCCGATGCTGCGGGCGAAGGCGGCGGCGGGTAAGAAGGTGCACGTGGTGGACATGTACCCGGCGGTGCAGATCTCCGACCTGCCCGACGGCATCCACCCCAACGCGGCGGGCTACAGCAAGATGGCCACGGTCTGGTTCAACGCGCTGAAGGCGGTGCCCGGCAGCACCGCCACGCATCAGCTCGCGGCCTGACCCTTCGGCTGACTGATCCCTCCGACGACGAAGGGTGACCATGTTCCTCGCGCGCCTGTTCCGCTCCCGCCGCGTCCGGCTCACCGCCGCGGCCGCGGTCCCGCTCCTCGCGATGTCCGCGCTCGCGGCGGTGACCGTGCCTCCCGCGGCGGCCGCGCCGGGCTGCTCGGTCACCTACTCGGCACCGTCGCAATGGGACGGTGGGTTCACCGCGAACGTCAGCGTCACCAACATCGGCGACGCGGTCGACGGCTGGACGCTGACGTGGAGCTTCGGTGCCGGCCAGCAGGTGACGCAGGCGTGGAACGCCCAGGTGTCGCAGTCGGGTTCCCAGGTGACCGCCCGCAACGTGTCCTACAACGCGGCGATCCCCACCGGTGGCAAGGTCGAGTTCGGGTTCAACGGGTCCTCCAGCGGCACGGACAACCCGAGCCCCACGGCGTTCACGCTCAACGGCACCCTGTGCACCGGTGACGTCGGCCCCACCACCACGACTACGACCACCACCACTACCACCACCACGGGCGTTCCGCCCGGAGGCACCCTGCCGTCGAGCTTCCGCTGGTCCTCCAGCGGCGCGCTGATCAGCCCGAAACCGGACGCGGCGCATCCGAACGTCTACTCGGTCAAGGACCCGAGCGTCGTGTACCACAACGGCAAGTACCACGTGTTCGCGTCGGTGTACACCACGGGCTACAACCTGATGTACACGAGCTTCACCGACTGGTCGCAGGCCGCCTCCGCACCGCAGTACTACCTCGACCGCACGCCCGTCGGCGGCGGCTACAAGGCGGCGCCGCACGTGTTCTACTTCGCGCCGCAACGCCTCTGGTACCTGGTGTACCAAACGGGTTCGAACGCCTCGTACTCCACGACCGCGGACATCTCCAACCCGTCGTCCTGGTCGGCGCCGAAGAACTTCTACGCGAACGGCATGCCGCAGATCATCCGCGACAACATCGGCAAGGGTTACTGGGTCGACTTCTGGATGGTCTGCGACGACGCGAAGTGCTACCTGTTCTCCTCCGACGACAACGGTCACCTCTACCGGTCAGAGACCACCTTGGCGCAGTTCCCCAACGGGTTCACCAACACGGTGATCGCGCTGCAGGACTCGAACCCCAACCGGTTGTTCGAGGCGTCCAACGTCTACAAGGTCGCCGGGAAGAACCAGTGGCTGCTGATCGTCGAGGCCATCGGGTCGGACGGCAGGCGCTGGTTCCGCACCTGGACCTCGTCCGCGATCACCGGTCCGTGGAGCCCGTTGGCCGCGGAGGAGTCCAACCCGTTCGCTCGCGCGAACAACGTGACGTTCCCCAATGGACAGTGGACGCGCGACATCAGCCACGGCGAGATGATCCGCGCGGGCGTGGACCAGACGATGGAGATCGACCTCTGCCGGCTGCGCTTCCTCTACCAGGGCATGGATCCCAATGCCGGCGGTGACTACAACCAGCTGCCGTGGAAGCTCGGCCTGCTGACCCAGACCAACTCGACCTGCTGACCCAGTGACCCGACGCCGCCGGACTTCCGCGCCGGCGGCGTCTTCCCCTGCGAGAAAGGGGCGACGATGCCCAGAAGACTCGCTGCCGCCGCGGCGCTGGTGCTCGCCACCATCGCCGCGCCGGTCGCGCACGCCGCGCCCGGCAGCCCGGCGCTGACCCCGCCGCTGGGCTGGAACAGCTGGAACAGCTTCGGGTGCGGCATCACCGAGGCCCAGGTGCGCCAGGCCGCCGACGCGATGGTGTCGTCGGGCATGCGCGACGCCGGTTACCAGTACGTGGTGGTGGACGACTGCTGGTTCGACCCGCAGCGCGACTCGGCCGGGAACCTGAGGGGCCACCCGACGAAGTTCGCGAGCGGCATGAAGGCGCTGGGCGACTACATCCACGCGCGCGGCCTGAAGTTCGGCATCTACCAGGTGCCCAACGAGAAGACGTGCGCGCAGGGCACCGGCGCGTTCCCCGGCGCGACCGGCAGCAAGGGCCACGAGGCGCAGGACGCCAGGACGTTCGCGTCGTGGGGCGTGGACTACCTGAAGTACGACTGGTGCTCGGGCGCGGGGACGCGGGACGAGCAGGTCGCCCGGTTCTCGATCATGCGGGACGCGTTGCGCGCCACCGGCCGTCCGATCGTCTACAGCATCAACCCCAACAGCTTCCACGCCATCACCGGCGACCGGTACAACTGGGGCGAGGTCGCCGACCTGTGGCGCACCACCGAGGACCTGCTGGACATCTGGCAGAACAACAACGTCAACAGCTACCCGATGGGCGTGGGCAACGTCGTCGACATCACCGCCCCGCTCGCCGCGCAGTCCGGTCCCGGCCACTGGAACGACCCGGACATGCTGGTCGTCGGCCGCCCCGGTCTGTCCCTCACCGAGTCCCGCGCGCACTTCGCGCTGTGGTCGTTGATGGCCGCACCGCTGATGGCGGGCAACGACATCCGCACGATGTCGGCTGACGTGAGCGCGATCCTGCGCAACCCGCGGCTGATCGCGGTCAACCAGGACCGCCTCGGCGCGGGTGGCAGGCGCGTGCGCGACGACGGCAACACCGAGATCTTCGCCAAGCCGCTCTCGGACGGTTCGGTCGCCGTCGGGTTGTTCAACCGGGGCAGCGGCACCGCGACCGTGTCGACGACGGCCGCCCAGATCGGCCTGTCCGGCAGCAGCTTCACGCTGACCGACCTGTGGACCGGCGGCACCTCCACCAGTTCCGGCGCGATCTCCGCCTCCGTCCCGGCGCACGGCGTGGCCGCGTACCGGGTGAGCGGTGGCAGCCAGGTGACCGGCACCACCGCCCGGTTGCGCGGCACCGCGTCGAACCGGTGTGCGGACGTGGAGAACGGTTCCACCGCCGCCGGTGCCAACACGGTGCTGCAGGACTGCCACACCGCGGCGAGCCAGCAGTGGACCTCGTGGCCGGGCGGTGAGATCCGCGTCTTCGGCGACAAGTGCCTCGACGCCTACAACCAGGGCACCACCGCCGGCACGCGCGTCATCACCTGGTCGTGCAACGGCCAGGCCAACCAGCGCTGGACGGTCGAGGCCGACGGCACGATCCGCACCGCCGGACTGTGCCTCGACGCCGACCGGTCCGGCACCGGCAACGGCACCCGGTTGGTGCTGTGGACCTGCAACGGCCAGTCGAGCCAGAAGTGGACACGATCATGAGGCGCGCACCCGTCGCGGCGACCGTCGCCGCACTCACCCTGGTGGCCGCGGGACTCGCCGCGAGCACGGCCGCGCACGCGGCCCCCGGCTGTTCGGTCACCTACAGCAAGACCTCCGAGTGGCAGGGCGGGTTCGGCGCCTCGGTGTCGATCACCAACACCGGTGACGCGCTCGACGGCTGGAACCTGGAGTGGACCTACGCGGCCGGTCAGCAGGTCGGCCAGCACTGGAACGCCGTGATCACGCAGAACGGCGACCAGGTCAGCGCGCGCAACGCGGGCTACAACGGTTCCGTGCCGGCCGGCGGCAAGGTCGACTTCGGGTTCAACGCCACCTACACCTCGGCCAACCCCGACCCTGTGTCGTTCCGCCTCAACGGCGTCACCTGCAACGACCCCGGCACACCCACGACCACCACCACGACCACTACGACCACGACCACGACGACCACGAGCGCCGGGCCGCAGCCGACGTCGTTCAACAACCCCGTGATGTGGCAGGACTTCGCGGACGGCGACATCATCCGCGTGGACGACACGTACTACTACTCCGCGTCCACCATGCACTACTCGCCGGGCGCACCGGTGCTGCGCTCGTACGACCTGGTGAACTGGGAGCACGCCGGGCATTCCGTGCCACGGCTGGACTTCGGCGCCAAGTACGACCTCAACGGCGGCCGGGGCTACGTCCGCGGCATCTGGGCGTCGTTCCTGAACTACCGCAAGAGCAACAAGACCTACTACTGGGGCGGTTGCGTCGACTTCGCGCAGACGCACATCTACACCGCCGCCGCCGTGGACGGGCAGTGGTCGAAGCTGTCGACCATCAACAAGTGCTACTACGACGCCGGCATGCTGGTCGACGACAACGACACGATGTACGTCGCCTACGGCAACACCCAGATCAGCGTCGCGCAACTCTCGCCGGACGGGAAGTCCGAGGTGCGCTCGCAGCAGGTGTTCCAGACGCCGTCGAACATCGGCACGCTGGAGGGCTCGCGGTTCTACAAGCGCGGCGGCTACTACTACATCTGGGTCACCCGGCCCGCGAACGGCCAGTACGTGCTGAGGGCGACGAGCCCGTTCGGGCCCTACACCGTCCAGCAGGTGCTGCTGAACATGCCGACGCCGGTCCAGGGCGCGGGTGTGCCGCACCAGGGCGGTCTCGTGCAGACGCAGAACGGCGACTGGTACTACATGGCGTTCATCGACGCCTATCCCGGCGGCCGCATGCCGGTGCTCGCGCCGGTCACCTGGACCGCCGACGGCTGGCCGCGCATCACCACGGTCAACGGCGGCTGGGGCGCGAGCTACCCGAAACCGAACCTGCCGCCGCCACCGCGCCAGGTCAAACCCATGACCGGCGCGGACACCTTCGAGGGCACCGCGCTCGGGCCGCAGTGGGAGTGGAACCACAACCCCGACACCACGAAGTACAGCGTCAACAACGGTTTGCGGCTCTCGACCGCGACCGTGACCAACGACCTGTACAACGCCCGCAACACCCTCACCCACCGGATCCAGGGTCCGAGCTCCACCGCCACCGTCGCCCTGGACGTGACATCGATGCGCGACGGTGACCGCACCGGGCTCGCGATGCTGCGCGACTCCTCGGCGTGGATCGGGGTCAAACGCGACAACGGCCGCAACCGCGTGGTGATGGTCAACGGGCTGACCATGGACGGCAACTGGAACACCACCGGCACCGGCACCGAGGTCGCGAGCGCGAACCTCACCGGCAACCGGATCTGGTTGCGCGCCAACGCCGACATCCGTCCCGGCAGCGGCAGGCAGGCCCGGTTCTCCTACAGCACGGACGGGGTGAACTTCACCTCGCTGGGGACCGCCTTCACGTTGAAGAGCGACTGGCAGTTCTTCATGGGCTACCGGTTCGGCATCTTCAACCACGCCACGCAGGCGCTGGGTGGCTCGGTCGCAGTGTCGCGCTTCGAGCTCTCCACGCCCTGACGTGCGGCTGGTCCCGCACCGGTGCGCCGGTGCGGGATCATCGCCGTTCGCTCACGTGGCGCAACAGCAGTGAATGCATTCAGCGGTAGGCTGCTCGCCAAACGGTGTCCGGAGGACGGTGACGCGGGTGGCGGGGTTCGGCAGGTCCTTGCCCTTCGTCGGCCGCCGGCACGAGCTGGAGCTGTTGCTGGACGCCATCCGGCAGCCACCCGCCGTGGTCGTGGTCGAGGGCGACGCCGGCATGGGCAAGTCCCGGCTGGTCCGCGAGGCCACCGCGGTACTGCGGTCGGACGGGTGGCGTGTCGTGACCGGGTTCTGCCACCCGTTGCGCGAACCCCTGCCGTACGGGCCGGTGATCGACGCGCTCGGCAAGGTCGGCCCGTGGCTGCAGGGTGCGGATCTGCCGCCCACGGCGGGCGCGCTGGCGCCGTTGCTGCCCGATCTGGCCGCACTGCTGCCGCCGGTACCGTCCAAACCGGACGATCCGGGCGCCGCCCGGCACCAGCTGATCCGGGCCGTGCGGGCGGTGCTCGCCGCGACCGGCCGGACGGTCGTGGTCGTCGAGGACCTGCACTGGGTGGACGACGCCACCCGTGAGCTGCTCCTGCTGCTCGCCCGTGACCTGCCGGAACAGCTCGCCCTGGTGCTCACCTGCCGTGCCGAGAACGGGACCTCGGTCCTCGGCGGCGCCCACCGCCCCACCGTGATCAGGCTGGCGCCGCTGAGCGAGTGCGAGGTCGCGGAGCTGGCCACCGCCGCGCTCGGTGGCGGCGCGACCCGTGAGCTGTGCGCGGTGCTGCACCGCCGCAGCGAGGGGCTGCCGCTGGTCGCGGAGGAGGACCTGCTGACGTTCCGCGCCAGGGACCGCCAGGACCCCGGCGAACTGGAGCACGCCGACGTGCCGGAGGGGCTGCGCGCGGCGGTCACCGAGCGGCTGGTGGCCCTGTCCCCGCACGGTGCGGCCGTGGTCGACGCGGCGGCCGTGCTCTCCGTGCCCGCCACCGAGGCGCTGCTCGCCGAGGTCGCCGGGCTCGAACCCGAGCAGGCCGCGCAGGGCCTGCTCGACGCCCTGGGCGCGGCGGTGCTGCAGGAGATCGGCACGGGCCGGTACTGGTTCCGGCACGTCCTGGCGCAGCAGGTCGCGTACCGGCACGTCCCCGGGCCGCGCCGCACCCGCCTGCACCGGAGGGCGATCGAGGTGTTCGAGACGCACGACCCGGTGCCGTTGGTGCAGATCGCGCACCACACGCTCGCGACGGGTGACCGGGAGGGCTGGCTCGTCCGGGCCGAGGAGGCGGCCGACCAGGCCGTGGCGCTCGGCGACACCGGCACCGCCGTGACGCTCCTGCAGCAGCTCCTGAACGAGACGGACGTGCGTGTCGAGCAGCGGTCCCGGGTCGCGCTCGCGCTCGCGCGGATCGCCGACTACGGCGCCGACTTCGCCACGAACGCCCGCCTGCTGCGGGCCGTGCTCGCCGATCCGCTGCTGCCGGAGGCGGTCCGCGGGGAGGTCCGGCTGGGGCTCGGCCTGATCACGGTCAACGTCGCGGCCGACTGGGACGCCGGCTACCCCGAGCTCGAACGCGCGGTCGACGAGCTGGCCACCCTCCCGGACAAGGCGGCGCGGGCGATGATCGCCCTGGCCAACGTCGCCCACAACAGTGACGCCGAGCGTGCGTGGAGATGGCTCGACCGGGCGGAGTCGGCCGTCCGGCACAGCACCGACGAAGCGATCAGGGCCGCGGTGCAGGCGACCCGGCTCACCCTGATGGCGAAGGAAGGTGATCCAGCGGTCTGGCCTCTGGTGGAACAGCTGCCGCGGCAAAGCCCGGACATGGCGGTGCTGGCGCAGACCTGGCGTGCGCTGCACAACGTGATCATGGCGACCACCCATCTCGGTCACTACCGGCGGGCCCATGCCCTGTTGCTCGAGAACCTGGACGTCGCCCGGCGCCTCGGTGGCCGGCGCTACGAATGCCTTCACCGCATCAGGCTGCTGTACCTCGGCTGGCTGACCGGTCGCTGGGACGGTCTGGAGGCGGGGTTCGCCGACCTGGCGCGTGCCTATCCCGACTTCGGGATGGTCGACCTCGGCCTCGCGCTGTGCCGGGGACGCCTCGCCCTCGCCCAGGGGCGCTACTCCGCTGCTCTCGAGCACTTCACCAGCACCGCGCAGCACACGAGCGACCTGACCGCCGGGGACCTGAACATGGAGGTCTCCACCGAGCTCATCGCGGTCAGGCTGGCCCAGAACGACCCGCAGGCGGCCTGGGCGGTCGCTGAACCTTTGATGCCGTTCCTGCGCGGGCGCGCCATCTGGGCAAGACCCACGGATCTGCTCCCGATCGCGGTCGAGGCCGCGCTGGCCGCCGGGCACCGCGACGTTGCCGAACGGCTCGTGGCCGACGCCGAAGTCAGCGAGGGCGACCGGGACGCCCCGGCGGCAGCAGCCGAGCTCGACCTCGCCAGGGGGCTGCTCCTGCGCGGAACGGACGCGGCCACCGAGCACTTCGCCGCGGCCCGCCGCCGGTGGCTGGACATCGGCAGGCCGTACTTCGCGGCGAAGGCCACCGAGCACCTCGGCAACGCCCTCGCGCCCGCCGACCCCGAGCAGGCCGCCGCCCACCTGACCGAGGCCGCGACCGTCTACGCCGGACTCGGCGCGACCGCCGGTGCCGCCCGCTGCCAGCACGCGCTGCGCTCGCTGGGGATCGAGGAACCGCACCGGCCCGGCCGCCGCGGGTACGGCGACGAGCTGTCACCCCGGGAGCTGGAGGTCGCCGAGCTCCTCGGCCGCGGCGCCACCAACGCCGACATCGCCCAGACCCTCTTCCTCTCGCCCCGCACGGTCGAGAAGCACGTGGCCCGCGTGCTCGCCAAGCTGGGCACCGAACGCAAGAACGTCGAGGCCGTCCTGCGGGGGTCCAGCTGAGCGTGTTCGCCGTGGATGAAGGGCGCCTTCATCCACCTCAGGTGAAGTAAGGCGCCCTTCATCGAGCACCGGCACGGCGCGTTCGGGCGCGACTCACGGGCAGAAATTCCGACCAGGTGCTCAGCTGAGCTTCTCGAAGAAGAACTCGTGCTTGAGGAACGACGTGCCGTACTCGGCCCCGGCCTGGGGCGGCAGCAGCGGGGAGGCCTGGATGAGCCGCCAGCCGTCCCGCAGCGCCGCGACGCCGTCGGCGTAGGGCGGTTCGTCGGAGTCACCCGTGGTGGGCCGGGTGGCGCCGGTGCCGTCGTAGCGGGACCAGCCGACGACGGGGGAGTCGAGCGCGGAGGTGGCCAGGTAGAGGACGAGGACCTGCTGCCGGAGGCTCATGCGTGGCTCCTGTGTGCGGGACGGTTGGTGACACGCGTGACCCAGTGCTCGACGTCGAACGACGGGTCGCCGGTCAGCGCGCGCCACAGCAGCACCCGGTTGTAGATCTCCAGCCGGCCGGTGGCGTGCTCGTACCACGGGAAGTACCGGCTCAGCTCCTCGGCGACCGCGGGGTCGGCCATGTCGGCGGTGTCCCACAGGCGCACCTGCGGCACCGCCGGGTTGAAGCGGATCTTGAACATGTACCGGCGGACGTCGCTGTCGTTGCGGCGCCCGCCGTGCCAGATCCCGTGGTGCAGCAGGAGAACGGTGCCGGCCGGGCAGACCAGGCGGGTCTGGCCGCGCAGGTTCTGGTAGCGGCCGGTGTCGCTTTCGTTGGTGCGGCGCAGATGGCTGCCCGGCACGACGAGCGTGCCGCCCATGTCCGGGGTGACCCGCTGCGGGTAGTACATCAGCTGCACGTCGAACGCGTCGGGCCGCACGTCGATGATCGCGTCGCCGTGCAACGGCTGGGCGTGGCCCTCGTGGGGTTCGCGCACGTGCACCGCGTGGTGGTCCACCGCGGGGTCAGGGCCGACGAGGCTGCGCAGGGCTCCGGCCACGGCGGGGAGCTCGACGAGCCGCCGGGGGAACGAACCGCCGGGGTAGGCGTCGGCGACCGGCGTGCCGTGGGGCACGTCCGGGATTCCGCGCGGGAGCAGGTCGAGTGCTTCCCGGTTCATCTCCTCGGGCACGACCGCGTCGAGGCGCAGGTAGCCGTGCGCCACGAAACGCGCCAGCTGCACCGAAGTGAGCAGAGTGCTGGTTCCCATGCGACGAACGTAGAAGGACACACCGTTGCAGGGCGTGGGTTGTATTCACCCACTACTGGTAATTTTTCACCCGTGCATCAGGTCGTGCTGCCTCTCGGCGAACCACCGGAGGTGGCGGACGTCGGGGTCGCCGTGCACGGCGTCACGGGGCTGCAGGACGTGTTCCGGTTGCCCGGCCTGTGGCAGCTGCACCTCTACGGCTACGAGGGCGTGCTGGAGGTGGGTGGCACGGCGCACCGCATCGCTCCCGGCCACGCCAGCCTGGTCCCGCCCGGCACCGAGGTGCTCTTCCGCTACCGCGGCAGGTCCGAGCACCTCTACGCGCACCTGCGCCTGCCCGGCACCGCGGAACGCCGCGTGGCCCCGGTGATGCAGGACGCCGGTCCGAACAGGACGGCCATCGCCCGCCTCCTGCGCGGCGCCCTCGCGGCGGCGCCTGCGCGGGCCTCGGCGCACCTGTGGACCGTGCTGTGGCAGCTTGCCGACGCTCCCGCCGCCGGTCGCGACACCCCGGATCCGGTCGCGGTGGCCGCGGCGCACGTCGAGGCGCACCTGGGCACGCCGTTGTCGGTCGCGGAGATCGCTCGGGTGGCGGGGGTGTCGCACAACCACCTGACGCGGTTGTTCCAGGCCCGGTTGGGCACCACGGTGGTGGCGTACCTGCGGCGCCGCCGGATGGAACGCGCACGCCACCTGCTCACCGCGTCGACGTTGTCGGTCTCGGCGGTCGCGGCCGCGGTCGGGATCCCGGACCTGCAGGCGTTCAACAAGGTCTGCCGCCGCGAGCTCGGACAGTCGCCCCGCTCGGTGCGCGTCCGAGGTCGATGAACGGCTCATTTGTTCACCTCAGGTGGACCTGGTGTTTTAACGTCAGGTGAGTTTCCTTAGCGGGCCGTCGTGTCAGCGGCGGCCCGTTTCTTGTTGTGTGTCTTGGGTTTGGGTGAGCTGC